>NZ_JACCFL010000001.1:2840265-3155850 GCF_013410375.1 Leifsonia shinshuensis | reverse complement strand
CCGAGCGGGGTGAAGCCGTCGCCGCCCTTGGAGCGGACGTTGGAGCCCTTGTCGGCGGCTCGGAGGTCGTAGAGCCCGAAGTCGTTCGCGGCCGTGACGCCGGAGACGGCCGCCCAGCCCTCCGCGGGGGAGACCCGGCGGGTGGGGCGGCCGATGATGAGCGCCACCTCGCCCTCGAACGCGAGCAGCTCGGTCCCGGCCGGGCGCTCCAGCTCCGAGCCGGAGGCCGAGACGGAGGAGGCCGGCTTGAAGAAGTACGACGGCTGCGCCGGGGTGCGACCGCGCTGCGCGGCGCGCGAGCGGTAGTTGAGGTGCACCGCGATGATCTTGCCTGGCCGGCCGATGTCGCTCACAGCTCGGTCTCCTCGTCGTCGGGGATGAATGGGACGCTCACGATGGAACGTATTCGAGATTGTATACGATTCGCAGCGCCAGCGGAAGGGGTCAGTAGGAGGCCGGGGCCGGACCCGCCGATCCGTCGCCGATGAACCGCGTCGCGAGGCCCTCCGAGGCGCGAGCGAGCAGCGTCACATCGCTGCCGACCAGCACATAGGCCGCGCCGGCCTCGGCGTAGCGGGCGGCCATCGCCGGGTCGAAGGCGTTGACACCGACCGGGGTGCCCGCGGCCCGGCCGGCCCGGATGACGCTCTCGACGGCGGCGACCACGTCCGGGTGGTCCTGCTGCCCGAGCAGCCCCAGCGACGCCGCGAGGTCCGCCGGCCCGACGAGCAGGGCGTCGACGCCCTCCACCGCCGCGATGCCGGCCGCGGCGGCGAGCCCCTCCACCGTCTCGATCTGCACGGTCAGCGAGACCAGCTCGTGGGCGCGCGCCAGGTAGTCCGGGATGCGGCTCCACCGCGATGACCGCGCCAGCGCGCTGCCGACGCCGCGGACGCCGAGCGGCGGGTAGCGCACGGCCCGCACCGTCGCCTCGGCGTCCTCCACGCTGGAGACCATCGGCACGAGCACGTTCTGCGCGCCGAGGTCGAGGAGCTGCTTGAGGAGCACCGGGTCGCCGATCGGGGCGCGCACGACCGGCACGACCGGGTAGGCGGCGGCCGCCTGCAGCTGCGCGAGGATCGACTCCAGGCCGACGGGGGAGTGCTCGCCGTCGATCAGGAGGATGTCCAGCCCGCTGCCGGCGCAGATCTCCGCGACGAGCGCGCTGCCCGCGCACGACCAGATCCCGTACAGGGTGCGGTCGGCTCCGCGCAGGCGGTCGGCAAAGGTGGCGTCGGGGGTCAGGCGAATCGGCATGTCACGGCTCCCAGGGTCCCGTAGTCGGCGTGGATGGTGTCGCCGCGCTCCACCCACAGCGGGCGGGTGAACGAGCCGGCCAGGACGATGTCGCCGGCCTCCAGGCGGGTGCCGTGCTGGGCGAGCTTGTTCGCGAGCCAGGCGACTCCGGCGGCGGGGTGGTCGAGCACGGCGGCGGCGACGCCGGACTCCTCGATGGTCTCGTTGCGGTAGAGCAGCGCGGACACCCAGCGCAGGTCGATCGCGTCGACCGCGACCGGCCGGCCGCCGACGACCATGCCGCCCATCGCCGCGTTGTCGGAGATGGTGTCCACGATGGTGCGGCCCTGCAGCTCGATGCGGGAGCTCAGGATCTCCAGAGCGGGGACCACGTACTTCGTCGCGCCCAGCACGTCGAACAGCGTGACGTCCGGCCCCTGCAGCGGCTCGGCGAGCACGAACGCCAGCTCGACCTCGATGCGCACGTTCGAGTACTGGTCGAACGGGATGACGGAGCCGGTCTCGTACACCATGTCGGCGAAGATCGCGCCGTAGTCGGGCTCGGTGATCCCGGTCGCCTGCTGCATCACCTTCGACGTCAGCCCGATCTTGCGGCCGACCAGCCGGCGCCCGGCGGCGAGCCCGCGCTCGACCCAGACCCGCTGCACGGCGTAGGAGTCCTCCACGGTCATGCCCGGGTGCCTGGCCGTCAGCAGCGGCACGGTGGCGCGCTCCCGTTCGGCGTTCGCGAGCTCGTCCGCGATCGCCTGGATGGTGGTGGTGTCGAGCATCGGCGGCTCCCTGTCGTCGTCGGTAGGAGGGCGTCATCCGGGCCCGGGATGAGCCCGTTCAGGATCGTATATCATCCAACCGGGCTGCGCTGTGATATATTCGTACCTACGTAACTACAGGGGGGAAACAGATGGCAGTCATGACGGCGCGAGCCTTCAACCAGGACGCCTCGGCCGCGAAACGGGCGGCGGCGCGCGAGCCGCTGATCATCACCGACCGCGGCACGCCCTCGTTCGTGCTCCTGACGTACACGCAGTATCGCGAGCTGATGGGGGAGCTCGACAACATCGTCGACCTTCTGCGACAGGATGACGAGGGCGATTTCGAGGCCGAGTTCCCGCCCATGGTCCTCGGGTCGAGGGAGATCGACCTGTGAAGTGGCTGCTCGACACCATGACGCTGTCGGCGACCCGACGGCCCGATCGCGAGGACCCGGACGTCATCCGGTGGCTCGAACGCCAGAACCCGTACTCGCTCCACATCTCGGCGATCACCATCTTCGAGCTCGAGGTCGGCATTCAGCGCACGGAGCGCATCGACCCGGCGCAGGGGATCGTGCTGCGACGATGGCAGGACGATGTGATGATGGTCTTCTCCGATCGCATCCTGCCCGTCGACGGGGAGGTCGCGGGCCTCGCCGCCGGCTACCACGTGCCGGATCCGCGGCCCGAGCGGGACGCCCTGATCGCTGCGACCGCGGAGGTGGGCAACCTCACCGTGGTCACGCGCAACTCGCGCGACTTCGAGCCGTTCCGCGTCCGGACGTTCAACCCGTGGATCACCCGGCTCGCGAAAGCCGCGACGTCATAGCCGGCGGCTGCGGATGTCCTCCGGCGGCTGGTGGACACCCGTGCGGTGAGCGGCCGGTGGGCGCGCGCCGCTAGGCTGTGCTCACCTCCCGGCTCGTCCGGGATCACCCGAACCGGCGCGGACCCGCGCGCCCCACCCGAAGGACCACCGTGCGCCGTCGCCCGTCCCGCTCGCTCCCGTACCTCTCCGGCCTCCTGCTCGCCGTCGGCGCCGTCGCGCTCGCGGGGACCCCCGCGCTGGCGAACAGCGCCTCGCCCGCCACCTGCGTCACCGGTTGCACGGCCGTCTTCGACACCGCGGGCACCGCGACCTTCACGGCTCCGCCCGCGGCCACCAGCCTCACCGCGACGATCGTCGGCGCTTCGGGCGCCCCGGCGCCGCTCGCGATCACCGCCGACCCGACCGCCGTGGGCGGCGCGGGCGGCAGCGCGACAATCGCCCTCGGCGCCGCGTACGCGGGGCGCACTTTCAGCGTCACGGTCGGCGCCGCCGGGACCGGCAGCGCCAGCCAGCTCACCTCCGGAGGCAGCCTCGTCGCGATCGCCGGCGGCGGAGGGGGCGGCGGCTACGCCGGCCTCCTCGACCTGCCGGGCCAGATCTTCGCCACCTACCCGGGCGGCGCGGGCGGCTCGCCCACCACGGCCGGCGTCACGGCGGGCGGCGCAGGCACGGCGTTCGGGACGCTGGCCGCCAACGGCGGAGGCGGCTCCGCGGCGGCCGGCGCAGCGGGCGCCGGCGACGCGCCGGGCGTTCCGGGCGCCGCGCCGAGCGGGACCGCGGCGGTCGCGGGCGGCGCGGGCGGCTCGCTCACGATCGGCGCGACCACCCACCACGCCGGCTCCGGCGGAGCCGGGTACGCCGGCGGGGGCGGCGGCGCGATCATGCGCAACGTCCCGAACGGCGACAGCCCCGTCGACGTCGTGGCCCCGGGCGGCGGCGGCTCCGGCTTCCTCGCGACCGGGCTGACGGCTTCCGCTGCCGCAGCGGGGACCGGCTCCGGCACCGTGACGTTCACCTGGTCGTTCACGCCGAAGGCGACGACCGCTGCCACCACCGTCAAGCCCGGCGACACGGTCACCGTGCAGGTGAGCGGACTGCCGTCGAACATCCCCTTCACCGAGACCTTCGCCGGAGCGACCGTCGCGAGCGGGACCACCGACGCCTCGGGCGCCGCCACCGTGACATTCACGGTCGCCGCCGGCCAGGCCGCCGGATCGTTCCCGGTGCAGACCGTGGTGGCGGGCTCCGTCGTCGCGAGCACGAGCGCCGTGACCGTCGTCATCCCGGCCGCGGTCGCCGGAGGCCCCCAGCTCGCCGACACCGGATCGACCGCCGCGACGTGGGCGCCGGCGGGAGCCACGGCCGCGGTGCTCCTGGTCGCGGCCGGCGCTCTGCTGCTGGTGCTGCGCCGCCGGCTCCGCGCCTGAGCGCCGCGGGCGACCGCGTCGCCGACCGGCCGGCGCTAGCCTGAAACCGTGTCCGACCGCCTGAACCGCGTCGCCGTCCTCGTCCTGGAGGGGGCCAAGCCGCTGGACGTCGGCATCCCCGCGCAGGTCTTCACCACACGCGCGAGCATGCCGTACGAGGTCCGCGTCTGCGGCGCCGCGCCCGGGCTGGTGACCGGCGGCGACGGCCTGTCGTACCACGTGGCGCACGGGCTGGAGGCGCTCGGCTGGGCGGACATCGTCTTCCTGCCGGGCTACCGCCACCCCGACCGCGACGATCCGCCGCCCGCGGTGGTGGAGGCCCTGCTCGCCGCGCACGCGCGCGGCGCCCGGCTGGCGGCGATCTCGACGGGCGCGTTCGCGCTCGCGGCGACCGGCCTCCTGGACGGCAAGCGCGCCACCACGCACTGGCACTACACGCGCGCCCTCGCGCAGCGCCACCCGCGGATCCGGGTGGACGAGAACGTCCTGTTCGTCGACGAGGGCGACGTGCTGACGTCGGCGGGAGCGGCCAGCGGCATCGACCTCTGCCTGCACATCCTGCGCGGCGACCTCGGCATCGCCGCCGCCAACCACGCCGCCCGGCGGCTGGTCGCGGCGCCCTACCGCAGCGGCGGGCAGGCGCAGTACGTGCCGCGCAGCGTCCCGGAACCGCTCGGCGAGCGGTTCGCCGCGGTGCGGGAGTGGGCGCTGCACCGGCTGGGGGACCCGCTGACGCTGGAGGTGCTCTCCCGCCGTGCGGCGGTCTCGCCGCGCACCTTCTCGCGCCGCTTCGTGGAGGACACCGGCTACACGCCCATGCAGTGGGTGATGCGGGCGCGCATCGACGTCGCGCGCGAGCTGCTGGAGCGCTCGGAGCTGAGCGTCGAGCAGATCGCCGCGGATGTCGGGCTCGGCACCGGCGCCAACCTGCGACTGCACTTCCAGCGCATCCTCGGCACGACGCCGAGCGAGTACCGGCGCACCTTCAGCGGCGACGCCGGCTGAGCCGCACTGCCCTGGCGGGATCCTTTCGAACCGTGGCGATCACGCCCCTGTCGGCCCGAGACTGCGGCGGCGAGGCTGGGAGGGAACGAAAGGATCCCCTCCGCATGACCCGCATCGCCATCAACGGATTCGGCCGCATCGGCCGCAACGTGCTCCGCGCCCTCCTGGAGCGCGACAGCGACCTGGAGGTCGTGGCCGTCAACGATCTGACCGAGCCCGCCGCCCTCGCCAAGCTCCTCGCCTTCGACTCCACCGCCGGACGTCTCGGCCGTCCCGTCTCCGTCGACGGCGACGTGCTCGTGGTCGACGGCCGCCGCATCCGCGTGCTCGCCGAGCGCGAGCCCGCCCAGCTGCCGTGGGGCGAGCTCGGCGTGGACATCGTGCTCGAGTCCACCGGCCGGTTCACCTCCGCCACCGCCGCGCGCGCCCACCTGGAGGCCGGCGCGAAGAAGGTGCTGATCAGCGCCCCCGCCGACGGCGCGGACGTCACGCTGGCGTACGGCGTGAACACCGACGCCTACGACGCGGCCGTGCACACCATCGTCTCGAACGCGTCCTGCACCACGAACGCCCTCGCGCCGCTCGCCGCGGTCCTGGACGAGCTGGCCGGCATCGAGCACGGCTTCATGACCACCGTCCACGCCTACACGCAGGAGCAGAACCTGCAGGACGGCCCGCACCGCGACCCGCGCCGCGCCCGTGCCGCCGCCGTGAACATCGTGCCGACCACGACCGGCGCCGCCAAGGCGATCGGCCTCGTCCTCCCGAACCTCGACGGCAAGCTGTCCGGCGACTCGATCCGCGTGCCGGTCCCGGTCGGCTCGATCGTGGAGCTGAACACCACGGTCTCGCGCGACGTCACCCGCGACGACGTGCTGGCCGCGTACCGCGCCGCCGCCGAGGGGAAGCTCGCCGGCATCCTGGAGTACTCCGACGACGCTCTGGTCTCGTCCGACATCACCGGCAACCCGGCGTCTTCGATCTTCGACTCCGCGCTGACCCGGGTGGACGGCCGCCACGTCAAGGTCGTCGCCTGGTACGACAACGAGTGGGGCTTCTCGAACCGTGTCGTCGACACCCTCGGGCTGCTCGCCGGCTGACAGCTGTCCTCCCGAACGGACCGCGTCCCTCGCCGGGGCGCGGTCCGTTCCGCGTCTCCAGTAGCGTGAGGGGATGCCGTCGACTTCCGCCACCGAGACCATCGCGCCAGGTGTGCGCCGGGTGCGCGTCCCGATGCCGCCCGGCACCGGCCTGCCGTTCAGCAACGCCTATCTGATCGACGACGCCGACGGCCGGGTCCACGTGGTCGATCCCGGGTCGCCGACGCGGGCGGCTCGGGCGACGCTGCGCGAGTCCCTCGGCGCTGCGTCGGTCGCGGCGATCGTGATCACGCATCTGCACCCCGACCACGCCGGCGGCGCCGCGGCGCTGGCGGCGGAGACCGGCGCGTCCGTCCTCGTCCACGACCGGGAGCGGGCGGCGCTCGGGCTGATCGCCGCAGGTCTCCCCGCGCCGGACCTCGACGCGTGGGGTGTCCCGCCGGAGCGCCGGCCGGAACTGCTGGCGGCGGCCGCGGTGCCCACGGGGCCCGCCGCGGAACTGGTGGACTCGGTGCTGACCGGCGTGCTGACCGACGGCGAGCTGCTGGCGCTCCCCGGCCGGAGGATCCGCGTCGTCGGCACGCCCGGCCACACCGGCGGACACCTGTGCCTGCACGACGAGGAGGCCGGCCTGCTGCTCACCGGCGACCACGTGCTGCCGACCGTCAACTCCGGCCTGGGGCTCGGCGGGCCGACCACGACCAACCCGATCGCCGACTACCTCGCCTCGCTCGACCGCGTCGCGCGCCTGGACCGCGACGGGCTCCGCGCCCTCCCCGGCCACGAGGACCCGTTCACCGGGCTGCGCGAGCGCTGCGCCGCCCTGGCCGCCCACCACCTCCGCCGTGCGGAGGAGGTCGCCGCGCATCCGGGCGGCACGGTGTGGGAGACCGCGCGCACGCTGACCTGGACTTCAGGCTGGGACGCCCTCGCCGGCTTCACCCTGCTCTCCGCGCTGCGGCAGACCGCGCAGCACCGCGAGTTCGTCGCCCGCGCGGCGTGAACGGCCGGTGCCGTCGCCGAGACCGTGCCGTCGCCTACAGCAACGTCTCCACGCCCAGCAGCACCCGGTCCCCGAGGCCGACGCCCTCGCGCCGGCGGACGTCGCCCTTGATCGCCACCACGTAGGCGCCGTCGGCGCTCTCCGGGAACACCGAGGTCGACCAGCGCGACCCGCCGAGCGTCACCATCACTTTGACCGAGCCCCAGCCGGCGGGCGGATGCGGCTGCAGCCGGATCTCCTCCGACACGTCGTCGGGAAGCCGGGCGAACACCCACAGGTCGCGCCGCGCCTCCCAGCGGAACAGCTCCGTCTCGAACTCGTAGCGCACACCGGCCATGACCCCAGCCTGCCACGGCCTCCCGACATCCGCCGGGCGCGCGACCGACGCACGATGCCCCTGCCCGGCGCGCGGCCTCCGGCGCTATCCTCGCAGCAACTGTGAGGAGGACCCATGCCAGCCACCCGTCCCGGCTCCGTGACGTTCGTCGCCGTGCTCACCTACATCGACGGAGTCCTCGGCATCATCGGCGGGGTGGTCATCCTCTTCACCCGCGACCAGATGGTGCGCGCGTCGGACGCGGGCGCGGTCGCCGGGATCACCACCTCGGCCATCCTCTCGATCATCCTGGGCATCGTGGTCCTGATCGTCGCCCGCGGCCTCCTGAGCGGCAGCCGGTTCGCGCGCGGACTGGTCACGGTCGTCATGATCCTCAACGCGGTCAGCGGCGTGATCCTGCTGTTCAGCCTGCAGTTCTTCAGCGGGATCCTCGAGATCCTCTGGGCCGTGGTCATCCTGTCGCTGCTTTACACGCAGCGCGCCAACACCTTCTTCGCGAGCCGCGGCTGAGCCCGTCGCGCCGGGCTGTCGGCGCGATCGGACAGAATGGGAGGTGGCGCCGAAGCCCGGCGTCCCCGACCGACCCGAAAGGCTGTGGCCATGCGCTGGCCGAACTGGCTGAGGAAGCGCACGGAGAAGACCGTGCGCACGCGTCCCTTCGACGAGGACGCCCTGCCGGAGACCGCCGCGCCCACGCTGGAGCAGACGGTCGAGGAAGGTATGCTCCTGGCGGAATACGCCACCCGGATGGCCGTCAAGAACCACATCGTGGTGGACACCCTGCAGTACGGCAACGACTTCGACCCCGCCCGGCACACCGGCGAGGCGGCGCACCTGCTGCGCGAGCTCGCCTCCGAACAGGGGGAGGCCGCCGGCCGGATCGACGCGGATCTGGAGGTCGCCCAGGGCCTGCGCGGCGACGCGACCCACCCGCACGACTACCGCGACGTCGACGTGGCGAACCTGCGGCTGCGCAGGGACGCGGCGGTCGCGCTGGCGAGCGCGCTGCGGGCCAAGGCGGACTCGGAGGACGAGCTGCTGGCCCTGGTCGAGCGCGGCCGGGTGGACGCCTGGGACGAGGTCGGCCGCGCGATCGAGGCGGGGCTGGACGCGTTCTCCGGCGTCGAGGCGCTGAAGGCCGACTACGAGCGGGAGAAGCCGGCGAGGCTCAAGCTGCTGATCTGGCGCGACCTGGCCCGGCTGCAAGAGGAGCGCACCGGGTACTGACGCTCGCGTCTCTCGGGAACCGCGCCCCTGAAGACAGATCTGCTCCATCGCCCGGTTGAGATATTTGAGATGGATGTGGTTAGAGTCGCCATGAAATCGTTTCATCGGTTCGGATCTCAACGAGGAGCCAGCATGAGTGAATCAACCACTGTCGGTACGCACGCGACTGCACCCCGGCCCACACGCGGAGTCTCGGTCGTCGTCATTGCCGTCGTCGCGGCTATCTTCGCGATCGGGGCCACGGCGCCCCCAGCGAACGCGGCCGAGGTTGCGGAGTCGAGCTATGAGCTCACCATCGGCGGCGAGACCATCACCTTCGCGGAGGGTGAGACGGTCACGGTCGGTATGGAGCGGATCGCTCCGGACGAAGCTGCTGCTGGGACCTTGTCGCGCGCTGTGTTCAGCGGCAACGCAGGAACGCTGACAGTCACCGGTTCGAATGGTGCGTTCCGCTATGGAATCGCGATGTCCATCCCGGTGACGACCTTCGTGGGAGTCTTCACGGTGACTGACATCTCCCACGGCGGATCTGGGGGTAGGAGCCCGGTCGTCGGATTCTCCGGCTCCGTCCCCACCAGCAACTTGCGCGGCCACACATACAGCGGCGTTCTCGAAGGCACGGCATTCCTTCTGGGCGCGGCCGTTGCCAAGACCATGCCGATCTACACGACGTTCAAGAACTAGCGAAACCCTGGCATCGCGTGCGTGAATCGGAGCACGCACAGCGTGTTCGAGCGGCACCGGGTGCGCGGTGCGAGGGCGACGCGGGAAGGGAATCATCGATGGGCGGAACGAGCTTCAACACCGTGGCCGAGCTGCGGCGCATCGTCGCGCAGGGCCGCGTCTCAGAGACCGCGCTGGAGGCGATCACAGGAATCGCCGGGGAACGCCTTGGGGCAGTCCTCGCGGAGTCGAATCGTTACGAGGTGGGGATGTCAGCGGCGGCGTTCCCGCTCTCAAGTGACGAAAGCACTCGCTTATCGGTTCTTGCAGCGCAACTGATCCAGGGGATGGAGATCGGAGACGACGAACGCCTGAAGGCGATTCTCGAAGGGCTGACCATCGAGTTCAAGCTGACGACACTCAACCTTGCCCTGCTCACCGGTACGAACCTGGATGACATCGAGGCCTGTCTCGTCGATCCGGCGGCGGTGGCTCCCGAGCGGAAGTATCCGCTTGCTGTCCGGGCCTCCTATCTGAGCCTCGCAATCGCTAATGCCCGACCCTATTGACCCCGCAGCGCGACCGGCGGCACCAGCGTCCCGACCTCGGTGCGCACCCAGCGGTCCCCGGTCGCGCGCTTCTCGGCGCGCGTGGCGAAGCGGTACAGGAACATCCGCGCCCGCACCGAGCGCGGAGCCTCCCCGCCGAACGGGTCCTCGCGGAGCAGCCGGAGCGTCGGCCGGTCCGCCTCCAGCAGGCGCAGCAGGAACACCTCGAACCACGGCGAGTCCCGCGAGCCCAGCGCGAGGAACCACATCAGCCAGTCCAGCCGCAGATGGTACGGCGCGTACTGCCGCGGCAGCCGCCGCACGTCGCCCGGCTTGCCCTTGAAGCCGTACTCGCGCCACTCGGCGCCGGCGGCGTGCGGGTCGTCGGCCGTGCCCTCCACCACCACCTCGTAGCGCTCCTTGGTGACGCTCCCGAACGCGCCGTAGGCGTTGACCAGGTGCCAGCGGTTGAAGCTCGCGTTCATCAGCTGCCGGCGGCGGAACAGGTTCCGCAGGGGCCACCAGCTGAGCGCCACCAGGAACGCGCTCACCAGCAGCGCGACGACCGCGTACCAGAGCGGCACCTCCGCCGCGCCGATGCCGCCGTGGATCGCGCCGCCGCTGATCCAGCGCCACGCGCCGTCGCTGACGCCCGCGAAGGCCAGCACGATGGTGATCCAGTTCAGCCAGGCGAAGTTGCCGGTCGCCACCAGCCAGAGCTGGGTGAGAATGACGACCGCGGCAGCGGCGCTCGCCACCGGCTGCGGGAGGAACAGCAGCCACGGAACGACGAGCTGTGCGAAGTGGTTGCCCAGCACCTCCACGCGATGCCACCACCTCGGCAGCAGGTGCGCGGTCCGGGAGAGCGGGTTCGGCATCGGCTGGGTCTCGTGGTGGTAGTACAGCGCGGTCAGGTCGCGCCAGGAGCGGTCGCCGCGCATCTTGATCATCCCGGCGCCGAACTCCAGCCGGAACACCAGCCAGCGCAGCAGGAAGACGATCGTGATCGGGGGAGCGGTGTCCCAGGCGCCGAGGAAGGCGACGGTGAAGCCGGCCTCGCAGATCAGGCTCTCCCAGCCGAAGCCGTAGAAGGTCTGCCCGATGTTCACGATGGAGAGGTACAGGAACCAGATCACGAGGAAGACCGGCACGAACACGTAGGACGGGGCGAGCTGCAGCACCCCGACGACGACCAGGGCGGCCAGGACGGCTCCGGTCCAGGCGACGGCGAGCAGCAGCCGGTCGGAGTACCGCCACCGGAACAGCGTCGGCTGGCGCCTGGCGTAGGTCAGCCGCAGGAAGCGCGGCGCGGGCAGGAGGCCGTGCTCGCCGAGGAGGGCGGGGAACTGCGCGACGGCCGAGAGGAACGCCACGACGTAGAGTGCCGCGACCCCGCGCTGCAGGATCTCGCGCGCGATCGTGTAGTCGGTCCCGGCCAGCCAGCCCAACGCGTCCATCGGACCTCACGGTACGCTCGCCGCGGCGGAGGGCGAACGCCGGATCGGCCCGGTCGGCCGCTTCCCTGATGGAGGGGAGGCTAGGCCGCCAGCTCCGCGTCCAACCGGATGGCCCGGTGGTCCGACGCGCCGGCGGGGAGCACGTCCACCCGGTCCACGTCGAAGCCGGTGGAGGTCACGAAGTCGAAGTACCCGCTGAAGAACTTGTACCGCAGGTAGGTCGGCTCGTCGCTGCGCTTGAGCGTGTAGCCGGACGTGGTCAGATGCCGCTCCAGGCCGCGGATGAACCACGGGTAGTTGAAGTCGCCGACCATGATCGCGGGTGTCTCCGGCGCGAGCGACCGCATCCCTTCGTGGGCGGCGGCGATCTGCTTGCGGCGCAGCGAGTTGGAGGCCGTGAGCGGTGCGGCGTGGAACGATCCGAGCAGCACGCGCTCCCCGGAGTCGCGGTCGCGCAGCAGCGCTGCGAGCAGCCGCTCGTTGGCGGGGGCGAGGACCCGGTCGTGGAGGGACTTCTGCACGGCGAAGACCTGTGTGTCCAGCACCTCCCAGCGCTCGTCGCGCACGTAGACGGCGAGCCCGAGCCGGTTGGCCTTGGTGGTGTCGGCGAGCTGGAGGTCGTGCAGGCGGGGCGCGAGCGCCTCGCTGTCGCACTCCTGCAGACACAGCGCGTCGGCGTCGTACGTCTTGGCGATGTCCTCGAGTTCGTGACCGGCGGCGTGCTTGCGCAGGTTGTAGCTGATGATCCTCAGGGCCCCGCACCTCCTCGCGTCGTAACGTCGCCGGGCAACACCCGGTCACCGCTCATTGTGGCCCAACCATCATGCTGCACAACGAGGACCGATCGTATCCCACACGGAATTCACACCCTGGTCATCGCCCGTTGGGCCGGTACGGTGGTCGCATGGCAGGCGACGCAGTCACCCTCCGGGTCCCCGGTCCGCACGGCGAGCGCGAGGTGCGCATCTCCAGCCCGGGCAGGGTGCTCTACCCCGAGCTCGGCATCACCAAGCTCGACCTGGCGAACTACCTCGTCGAGGTGGGGGAGGCCTTTGTCCGGGCCAACGGCGACCGGCCGCTGTCGCTGCAGCGTTTCCCGGACGGGATCGACGGCGAGCAGTTCTTCTCCAAGAACCCGCCGCGCGGCACGCCGGACTACGTGCGCTCGGTCATGGTCGTCTACCCGAGCGCCCGGTCGCACCCGCAGCTGGTGATTGACGAGCCCGCGGCCGCCGTGTGGGCGGCGCAGATGAACACGGTGGTCTTCCACCCGTGGCCGTCGCGGGCGGAGGACTCCGACAACCCGGACCAGCTCCGCATCGACCTCGACCCGCAGCCGGGCACGGACTTCACCGATGCGATCCCCGCCGCGATCGAGCTGCGCTCCGTGCTGTCGGAGGCCGGGCTGGAGGCGTACATCAAGACCTCGGGCAACCGCGGCCTGCACGTCTTCGCGCCGATCGAGCCGAAGCGGGAGTTCCTGGACGTCCGGCACGCCGTCATTGCGGCGGCGCGCGAGCTGGAGCGGCGGATGCCCGATCGGGTGACCACGGCGTGGTGGAAGGAGGAGCGCGGCGAGAAGGTGTTCGTCGACTTCAACCAGGCCAACCGCGACCGCACGATGGCGGGAGCGTACAGCCCACGGGCGCTGGCCCACGCGCCGGTCTCCACGCCGGTGACCTGGGACGAGCTCCCGGAGGTCGACCCGCGCGACTTCACGGTGCGCAGCGTCCCGGAGCGCCTGCGCGGCACGGGAGACCCGTGGCAGGACTTCGGCGAGCGCCCCGGCACGATCGACGCCCTGCTGGAGTGGTGGCAGCGCGACCTCGACAACGGCCTCGGCGAGCTGCCCTTCCCGCCCGACTACCCCAAGATGCCCGGCGAGCCCCCACGCGTCCAGCCCAGCCGAGCCAAAAAGCCGTGACCTCCCCGCACCCGCCGACCCGCCGACCCGCCGAGTACGCAGAGAATCAGCCGGAAACAGCCGAGTACGTCGATAATCTGCGTACTCGACGGTTTCCGGCTGAATTTGTGCGTACTCGCGAGGTTGCGGGTGGGTGGGGGCGGGGTCAGGACATGACGTCGGCGAGGTCGTAAGCGATGGGGCGGTCGAGCTGGTCGTAGGTGCAGGAGGCCGCGTCGCGGTCGGGGCGCCAGCGCTCGAACTGCGCGGTGTGCCGGAAGCGCCAGCCCTCCATCTGGTCGTAGCGCACCTCCATGACCCGCTCCGGGCGCAGGCGCACGAACGAGACCTCCTTGCTGGCCGAGAACCGGCTGCGCTCGGTCTCGCCGGTCACCGCGGCGCCGCTGTCGTCGCGCTCGACCAGCGGCGCCAGGTCGTCGACGAGCTGGAGCCGCACCTTGTCGCTGAACGCGGAGACGCCGCCCACGTTGCGCAGCACGCCGTCCTCGCCGTAGAGCCCGACCAGGAGCGAGCCGACGCCCTGGCCGCTCTTGTGCACCCGGTAGCCGAGCACGACCACGTCGGCCGTGCGGTGGTGCTTGATCTTGAGCATGGTCCGCTTGTTGGGCGCGTAGACGCCGTCCAGCGGCTTCGCGACCACGCCGTCGAGCCCTGCGCCCTCGAACTCGACCAGCCACCGGCGGGCGCGCTCGGTGTCGACGGTGGTGCGGGTGACCTTGATGGGGTCGGGGAGGGCGCCGGCGAACTCCTCCAGCGCCGCCCGCCGCTCCGCGAACGGGCGGTCCAGGTAGGAGTCGGCGCCGAGCGCGAGCAGGTCGAACGCGACGAAGGTGGCCGGGGTCTGCTCGGAGAGCAGCTTCACCCGGCTGGCGGCCGGGTGGATGCGCTGCGACAGGGCCTCCCAGTCGAGCCGCTGCGCGCCGGGCTCGCCGGTCGGCACCACGATCTCGCCGTCCAGGACGCACGGACCGGGCAGCAGCTCGCGGAACGCCGCGACCAGTTCCGGGAAGTAGCGGGTGAGCATCTTGGACCCGCGGCTGCCGATCTCGACGGCGCCGATGGTGCCGTCGCCGGCGTCGTCGGCGTAGACGATGGCGCGGAAGCCGTCCCATTTCGGCTCGAAGCTCAGCCCGCCCGGCACGCTGTCCTGGTCGGGCACGGCGGGGACCGCCTTGGCGAGCATCGGGGCGACAGGGGACTCGGAGGTCGGACGCATGTCTCGATCATGCCGTGAGCGGGGGCCGACCGGAAGGGCGGCGGCGTCCCGGTGCGGCGCCCTGCTCCCGGCGGGGGTTAGGTAAGCCTCGCCTATAATCGAACAGCCATGTACCGCCCCGACCACGCCACCCACACCGCATCGACCGCGCACAACGACGACCGCGTCCAGTTCCTGGTCGTCGGCGACGAGACGTCGCTGGCCGAGCTGGAGGCCGAGCTCGCCCTGTTGCCGCTCTGCGCGCGCGGCCGCGTGTTCGTGGAGGTCGCCGAGCAGAGCGCGATCGTGCCGCTGACCGCGCCGATCCGGATGACGGTCACCTGGCTGGTGCGCGCTCAGCGCTCCGGCCGGCCGGGGACGGCGGCGCGCTGCGCGCCGGGCGAGGCCGCCGTGCGCGCGGTCCGCGCCTGGAGCGCCGAGATGCTGTGCGACGGCCCCGGCCGCACGCGCGCGATCGTGACCGGGTCCTGGTCGCTGGAGACCGACGTGCGCGAGCTCCTGGTCGACGAGGCCGGCATGGACGCGGCCGCGATCAGCCCCGCACCGCGACTCCCATGAGCCCCTCGCTCAGCGCCCACAGGTCGCGGCCGAGCTGGGGGTCCTTGGCCTGGGCGCTGACCCGGCCGTTGGCCGTGAACCGGTCGAAGTAGGTCCCGCTCGGCGCCCCGACCGGCACCGGGCCGGCGAGCCGTTCGAGCGGAGCGGCGCCCGCCTCCGGCGTGACGCCGTACCGGCCCCCGGTGACCGCGCCGCCGAACCGGATGAGCGGCGAGCTGGAGCCGAACCGGGTCACGACGGTGCCGGGGTGGAACGAGTAGGCCGTCACGCCCGTGCCGGTCAGCCGCTCCGCGAGCTCGACCGCGAACAGGATGGTCGCGATCTTGGCCGTGCCGTACGCCCGCCAGCCGCCGCGCCAGCGCCGCCGCTCCCAGTCCAGGTCGTCCAGCCGGAGGCGCCCGAACAGGTTGGCCATGCTGGCCGTCGACACGACGCGGACGTCCCGGCCCGACGCGGCCGTCTCCTCGAGGCGCGGCCGGAGCAGGTGGGTGAGCAGGAAGGGCGCGAGGTGGTTGAGCTGGATGGTGCGCTCGTGCCCGTCCACCGTGACGCGTCGCTCGTGGTACAGCCCGCCCGCGTTGTTGGCGAGGACGTCGATGTGCTCGTAGCGCTGGAGGAGGGCGTCCGCGAGGGCGCGCACGTCGTCCAGCCGCTCGAAGTCGGCGAGGAAGGCCGTCGCCCCGATGCGCTCGGCCACGGCCCGTGTGCGCTCGGGATCGCGGCCCACCACCGCGACGTCGTCCCCGGCCGCGGCCAGCCGTGCCGCCGCTACCTCGCCGATGCCCGAGCTGGCTCCCGTCACGATCACGGTGCGCCGCGCCGGGCCAGAGGATGCGGGGCCGGAGGATGCCGGGCGCAACGATGTCGGACGCGCGGCTTCGGGGCGCGTCGGTTCGGGGTCCGCTTCCCGGCTCATCGGTAGCCGCCCTTCTCGAGGCCCGCCTCGATTTCGAATCGGTTGCGCAGCGGGTCGCGTCCCGCCAGGAGGTAGAGGAACGGGAAGAGCATCCCGTAGCGCTGCCACTGCCGCTTGTGCACGGCTTCGTGCTCGAGCACGTCGTCGCTGACGTTCCGGTCGGTGAGGTAGCACGCGCCGACGCAGGAGCCGCCGCGGCCGAAGGTGCGCCGGGGCATGCCGCGGAACACGAACAGGCCCGCCCGCCGCTCGACCCTGCCGGTGCTCCAGACGAAGCCCCAGACCAGGCCGACCGCGGTCGCGTACAGGTAGCCGAGCCGGCTGATCGGGGAGTCGAGGAACAGCACGGTGAGCCCGCGCGCCGCTGCCGGGCGTTCCGGCTCCGCTGTGGGCGCCGTCACTCCGCCGGCCTGCCGTAGGTCTCGAGCAGCCGCAGCCAGACCTCGCTGACCGTGGGGTAGGACGGCACCGCGTGCCAGAGCCGCTGCAGCGGCACCTCCCCGACGATCGCGATCGTCGCGGAGTGCAGGAGCTCTCCCACGTCCTGACCGACGAAGGTCGCGCCCAGGACGACGCCGCGGTCCTCGTCGACGACCATGCGCGCCATGCCGTCGTAGTCGTCGGCGAGCACGTAGGCGCCGCTCACGGAGCCGATCGGGTAGTCCACCACGCGGATCCGGTAGCCAGCCTTGTCCGCCGCGGCGGCCGTGAGCCCCACGGACGCGACCTCCGGTTCGGTGAAGGTGACCTGGGGGACGGCCTGGTGGTCGGCGGTCGCGACGAACGCCCCCCAGGGCGCCAGCGAGACCTCACGGCCCTTCGCCCGGGCGGCGATCGCGTCTCCCGCCGCGCGGGCCTGGTACTTGCCCTGGTGCGTCAGGAGCGCACGGTGGTTGACGTCGCCCGCGGCATACAGCCAGCCGCCGTCCACCGGCTCTCCGGCCGCGTCGAGCACCCGCATGCTGTCGTCGACGGTCAGCCAGCCGCCGTCCTCCAGGCCGAACGCCTCGAGACCGAGCCCGGAGGTGCGGGGGAGGCGGCCGGTCGCGACAAGCAGCTCGTCGGTCTCGACCACCGACCCGTCGCCGAGCCGGATGCGGAACCCGTCGTCGTCCGTCCGCTCGACGGACTCGGTCGTGACGCCGAGGTGGACGTGCGCGCCGAGCTCCTTCAGTCCGGCGGTCACGCGCTCGCCGGCGAACGGCTCCGCGCCGCCGAGCAGCCCGCTGCGGGCGATCAGGTGAACCTCGGTGCCGAAGCCCGCATAGGCGGTCGCCATCTCCGTGCCGACCGTGCCGCCGCCGAGGATCGCGAGCGAGACGGGAACGCGCTGCACGCTGGTGGCGTCGCGGCTCGTCCACGGCTCGCTGTCGCGCAGACCAGGGATGTCGGGCAGCACGGCCGCGGAGCCGGTGCAGACCGCGACGGCGTGCCGCGCGGTCAGGACCGTGGTCGCGCCGTCCGGCCCCGTCACGGTGACCTCGCGCGGGCCGGAGACCGTCGCCCAGCCGCGGACCAGGTCGATGCCGGCGCCGTCGAGCCACTTCACCTGGCCGTCGTCGGTCCAGTCGCTCGTCATGTAGTCGCGGCGGCGGAGCACGGCGGCCACGTCGAGCGGCCCGGTGACGGCCTCTCTGGCCCCGCCGACCCGCTGCGCAGCCCGGAGTGCGGCTGCGGATCGCAGCAGCGTCTTCGACGGAATGCAGGCCCAGTACGAGCACTCGCCGCCGACCAGCTCCGCCTCGACGATCACCGTGCGCATCCCGCCCTGGGCGGCGCGGTCGGCGACGTTCTCACCGACCGTCCCTGCTCCGATGACGATCACGTCGTACTCCGTGGCTGCGGACATCTCTCCTCCTGCGTTCTCCTGCGACTGGAACTTCGTGCGACTGCTCGTGGACCGGCGGTGCGACGCTCTCGGCCGTCAGCGGCCGACGAACTCCGCCGTGCTGCGGGTGAGGAACGCCTGCATGCCGATGCCGGCGTCCTCGCTGGCGGCCAACCGGACCAGCGCCGGCTGCAGCGCGGCCTCGGCGGCGGCGTCGCCGTCGCGCACCGCGGTGACCGCGTTGGCGAGCGTGGCCTGCACGGCCAGGGGCGCCTGGGCGGCGATCCTGCCGGCGATGGCGAGCGCGGCGTCGAGCTGGTCGCCGTCGTCGACCACCTCCTGCACGAGGCCCATCCGGTACGCCTCGTCCGCGTCGAACGCGTCGCCCGTGAGGATGTAGCGCATGGCGTTGCCCCAGCCGGCGGAGCGCGGGAAGCGGATGGTCGCCCCGCCGAACGGCAGGATGCCGCGCCCGACCTCGATCTGGGCGAAGCGCGTCGAGCGCGCCGCCACCGCGACGTCCGCCGCGAGGATGAGCTCGATCCCCAGCGTGAGGCAGGTGCCCTGCACCGCCACCACCACCGGCTTGCGGACCCGCGGCCCGGACACGCCCCAGGGGTCGACGCCCGTCTCTCCGACGAACGACAGTCCCTCCGGGCCGATGCGCGGCCCCACGTCGGCGAGGTCGAGCCCGCCGGTGAAGTGGTCGCCGATCGCGTGCACCACGCCCACCCGGAGCTCCGGATCGCGGTCGAGCTCGCCGTAGGCCTCGGCCAGGGCGTTCAGCAGCTCGTAGTCGGCCGCGTTGCGCTTCTCGGGCCGGTTCAGGCCGATCAGCAGCAGGTGGCCCCGCCGTTCGGTCAGGATCTTCGGTTCGCTCATGCCTCTCAAGCTACCGGGGGGATCAGCGGACGTCATCCGGCGGCGCGGTATCCGTGGAAAGGTGGCGCGGCCCGTGATCTGTGGAGGAGCCGCCGCCGACCGCGCTCTCCGCCGCCTCGGCCCGCGCCGCGCCCTTCAGCGGCGCCGTCAAGCTGCCCAGCACGCGCAGGATGACGCCCAGGTCGCGGCCCGCCGCGTCCGGGGACTCCGGCGCGAACTCGGTCACGGCGGCCCCGGCGAGCTCGAACCGCGCCCGCAGCGCCCGGATGGCGTCGGTGAGCTGCTCCGGCGTCACGCCGAACGGCTCCGGGTACCCGATCCCCTCGATCGCGGAGGGGTCGAGCACGTCCAGGTCGACGTGCAGGTAGACGGCCGTCGCACCGGTCGCCTCCACGGCGCGCACCAGCGCCTGCGGGTCCTCGAACTCGCCGGGGGCGACCACGCGGATCCCCATGTGCTCCACGAACGCGGACTCGCCGTCGTCCAGCGCGCGGGTGCCCGCCAGCACCAGCTGCTCGTGATGCAGGCGCGCCGCGCCGGTCGCGGCGAGGCCGTCCGGCCCGTCGCCGAGGAGGGCGCGGACGACCATCCCGTGGAACGCGCCGGACGGCGACGTCGAGACGCTGTTGATGTCGCCGTGCGCGTCGAACCAGACGACGGTGACCGAGCCGGGCGGGTGCGACGCGACCGCGTGCTGCACGCCGGCGAGGTCGGAGCCGCAGTCGCCGCCGATCGTCACGACCGGCGCCTCCAGGACCGCGAGCTCCGCCGCGGCCAGTTCGCGCACCAGGCTGAGCGACGAGTACCGGAGCACGCCGGTGCCGAGGGCCTCGCCCGCCGCGGCCGGGACCGCCACGCTGTGCGTGGCGTTCGCCGGGAGGTCGCCGCGGATCGCGTCGGCCCCGTCGATCAGGCGCATCGCCCTGGACGAGCCGGAGCCCTGCCATTGCGGTACGACGAGGAACGATGCCGGACTCATCCTCTCTCCTTCCGTGTCGCCGCCGCGGCCGCGCTGCGCAGGCCGGAGGCGGTGAGGTGCTGGCCGTAGGCGGGCATGTCGCGCTCGAACCGCCAGCCCTCGGCGAGCGGCCCGAGGTCGACGACGTCGAAGCCGAACTCGTCGAGCAGCTCGGAGACGAGCGCCTTGGCGTCGGGGTCGTCGCCCGCGATCGCGAGGGCGCGCCGGCCGGGGGTGCCGGGCGGCGCGGCGTCGGCGGTGAGGTTCGCCGCGGGAATGTGGTTGAAGGCCTTCACCACGCTCGCCTGGGGCAGGATGCGCTGCAGCAGGCCGGACACCGTCTCGCGGCCGTCCTCCAGCTCCGGGATGACGCCGTCGCGGGCCGGGTAGTAGTTGCCGGTGTCGATCACGACCTTGCCGGCGAAGGCGTCCGGCGGCAGGGCGGCGATGGAGCGCAGCGGGATGGCGACGACGACGATGTCGCCGGCGCGGGCGGCCTCAGCCACCGTGGCGGCCCTGGCGTGCGGGCCGAGCTCGCCGATCAGCGCGGCCAGCGACTCCGGCGCCCGGGAGTTGCTCACCACGACGTCGTAGCCGTGGGCGATCCCGAGGCGGGCCAGCTGGCTGCCGATGCGGCCGGCCCCGACGAGCCCGAGTGTGGTCATGGTGCGGTCTTCCTCTCGTCCGCGTTCTGCTTCGCGCCGCGCCGTCGCCGGAGGACCAGCAGGAGCACGAGGGCGCCGATGACCAGGACGACGGCGAGGACGACCCAGAAGATCACCGCGCCGCCGCTGGCGCCGACCGCGGCGCCGAGGCCCTGCGCGGCGGCGACGGCGGCCGGCGTCCAGTCCTGGGTGCTCAGCTTGGGCTCGATCCGCGTCTGCTCGATCGAGGTCAGCTCGCGATCGCTGACCGGGCCGCTGCTGTCGCCGGAGAGGTAGTAGCCCTGACCGTCCGTCGCGACGGCGAGGAGGTAGTCGGTCGGGCCGAAGTCGTTGCGCGCGGCGGTCTCATTGGCCCAGTCCTCCGCGTCGGCCGGGTTCGTGAAGTGGTCGACGTAGGCGACGTAGAGCCGGATCCCGTGGTCCTTGTAGAGGGCGGAGGAGGCCGCCTCGATGGTGTCCACGTCGGCGTCGGAGAGCACGCTCGCCTGGTCGACGACGTGGCCGGAGCCGAAGTCGACCGGGTCCTGCGCCCGGGCGGCGCGGGCCGCGGACGCCGGCAGCGCCAGGGGAGCGGCGGCGACGCCGAGCGCGAGCAGCAGGGCGATGAGCGCGCGACGCCCGATCAGCGAAGGATGCACCGGCATTCACCCACTCTCCCGAGCTTTCCTGTCATCGAGCCGAGTCTATGAGCGGCGCTCCCGGCCTGTCACTGTTTCGACCTGTTACGCCCGCGGGTGCGCTCGGCGGCCGCCCGCCGCAGAATGGCTGTCATGTCTCCGGCCGCCCGCACCCTCGCCGTCGTCGAGGCGACGCGCTTCCGCGGGCACGACCCGGAGTACCACGCCTACGTTCAGGTGCTCGTCGGGGGAGTCGTCCGAGCGGCGGAGGCCGACGGCTGGACGGTCTCCCGGCTGGCGGCCGACGCCGGAACCGACTCCCTGCTCGCGGCGACCGAGCGCGCGGACGCGGTCGTGATCGTCGGCGGCGAGGACATCGCGCCGCGCTTCTACGGCGGCGCCGGAGGCTACCCGCACGAGAGCCTGCACCGCGAGACCGCCGACGCCGCCCAGCTCGCGCTCGTGCACCGCGCGATCGAGCGCGGCGTCCCGCTGCTCGGCATCTGCCGCGGCCTGCAGATCGTCAACGTCGCGCTCGGCGGCACCCTCGTCCAGGACCTCGGCGAGTCGGACCACGTGCGCCGCGGCGTGCCGATCCCCGAGGTGCTGACCACCCATCCCGTCCTCCTGGAGCCCGACAGCCGGGTGGAGGAGCTGCTCGGCGGCCCGGTGGTCGCCGTCCGCAGCGCGCACCACCAGGCCGTCGACGTCCTCGGCGCCGGCCTGCGCGTCACCGGCCGGGCGCCGGACGGCCACGTCGAGGCGATCGAGCACGAGACCGCGCCGATCCTCGGTGTGCAGTGGCACCCGGAGGATCCCGCAGCGCCCGCCGGGCAGCTCGCCGCGCTGCTGGGCGCGCTGCGCGTGCCGGCCCGCGCCGCCTCCCTCGCCGCCTGAGCGACGCTGCGTCAGGGCGTCCAGCACATTCGCCACGAATGTCCCGAATGGCGCCGCGATACGCGACATTCGTCACGAATGTTTCGGGCCCCCTCCACGGAGGATTCGCGGGTCGCGTCAGGAGGTCCAGCCGTCGTCGCCGACGAGCGGCACGAACGCCACCGCGCCGAGGTTGCGCTCGTGCAGGGCGCCGTCCGGTCCGCGCTCGAAGACGGCCAGGTGCTGCGCGCCGCCCGGATGCCCCACCGGCATCACGATCCGGCCGCCCGGCGCCAGCTGCTGCGGCCACGCCCGCGGCACCGCCGGCCCCGTGGCGGCCGCGACGATCGCGTCGTAGGGCGCGCCGGCCGGCCAGCCGAGCGTCCCATCGCCGGTGACGACGTTCACGCGGTAGCCGAGGGCCTCCAGCGTGGCCGCCGCCGTCACGGCGAGGTCGGGATGGCGTTCGATGCTGACGACGCGGTGGCCGAGCTCGGCGGCGACGGCCGCCGCGTAGCCCGAGCCGGTGCCGACGTCGAGCACCACGTCCTCCGGCCCGATCCTCGCCGCCTCCAGCATGAGCGCGACGATGTACGGCTGGGAGATCGTCTGGCCGTCGCCGATCGGCATCGGATGGTCCTCGTAGGCGTACCGCTCCGCGCCCTCCGGGACGAACTCGTGCCGCGGCACACGCCGCATCGCATCGAGCACGCGCTGGTCCTCGATCCCGCGGAGGGCGAGCTGCTCCTCGACCATCCGTTCGCGTTCGGCGGTGAATTCCCTGTTCGTACCGCTATTGAACCACCGCGGCCCGCCGGTCCTGAAGGCTCGATGTCGCGGTGTCCAGGGCCTCCTGGGAGGCTCCGGCCGCCTCCAGCGCGAGCAGCGCGGCCCCGAGGATCGGCGCCGCCGTGACCAGCCGGATGCGGGCGAGCGGAGCGCGGGCGGAGAGCCGGCGCTCGATCCCAGAGAGCAGCCGCTCGTCGCGCGCGCCGATCACGCCGCCGCCGAGCACGACGGGCACCTCGCGGTCCAGCAACCCGAGCCGCCGGAGCGTGGTCACGGCGAACACCACGATCTCCTCCGCCTGCCGGTCGACCAGGTCCTGCGCCACCACGTCGCCCGCGCGCGAGGCCGCGAGCACAGCCGGCGCGATCCGGGAGAGGTCGCTGCTCGGGATGCGCTGGAAGTGCAGCGCCTCGATCACGGCCGGGATGTCCGCCAGCCCGTAGATCGGCGGGATGGCCTCCGCCAGGGCGGTGGCGGAGCCGCGGCCGTCGACGGCGCGCGCCGCGTGCCAGAGCGCCTGCTCGCCGAGGTGCCAGCCGCCGCCCCAGTCGCCGGAGGTCATCCCCAGCGACGGGTAGCGCACCACGGCGCCGTCGGCGCGCACGCCGACGCAGTTGATGCCGGTGCCGCAGACGACGGCGACCGCGTCGGGCTCGCTGGTGCCGGCGCGCAGCAGCGCGAACAGGTCGTTGTCGACCACCGCGTCCGCCCACGCGTAGCCTGCGATGCCCGCGCGGAACTCGGCCTCCTCGGCGGGGAGGTCCAGCCCGGACAGGTAGATGTTGGCGGCCGCGATCGGGCGCGGGCCGGTCTCGGCCAGCAGGCGCTCGATCAGCTCGTCGACGAGGGCGGCGGTCGCCGTCATCCCGATCAGGTGCGGGCTGGAGGTCGCGCCGCGCGCGGTGGCCGCGACCGTGCCGTCGAGCTCGAGCGCGACCGCGTCGGTCTTCGAGCCGCCGCCGTCGACCGCGATCACGATCGGGGGCGCCGGATCACCGGACGCCGGATCACCTGCCGCCGTCAAAGCGCCGCTCATCGCGCCCACGCCAGGTGCGCACGGTTCTCCGCCAGGAGCAGGTCGGTCAGCTTCTCCGCGCGGTCGTACTGCCCGACCAGCGGGTGGGCGAGCATCGCCCGCAGCACCCGGTCGCGGCCGCCGTGCACCGCGGCGTCGAGGGCGAGCCGCTCGTAGCCGGCGACATGGCCGATCAGCCCGGCCAGGTCGTCGGGGAGGGCCGGGACCTCCACCGCCCGCACGCCGGACGCGCCGACGACGGCCGGGACCTCGATCACGTGGTCGTCGGGCAGGAAGGGCAGCGTGCCGTCGTTGCGCAGGTTGACCACCTGCACGTCGCCGCGGTCGCCGGTCAGCGACGCGAGCAGGTCGACCGCCGCCTCCGAGTAGAACGCGCCGCCGCGCTGCGCCAGCTGCTCCGGCTTGGTGTCGACGGACGGGTCCGCGTACAGCTCCAGGAGCTCGCGCTCGACCCGCTGCACGGCCTCCGCCCTGGTCGGGGCGTCGAGCTGCTCGCGCAGCACCTCGTCGTGGGCGTAGTAGTAGCGCAGGTAGTAGCTGGGGACCGTGCGCAGCAGGCGGATCAGCGACGCCGGCAGCTCGATCTCCTCGGCCAGCTGCGGCAGGTGCGTGCCCAACAGGTCGGGGAGGACGTCCCTGCCGCCCACGGTGACCGACCGCTCCCAGGTGAGGTGGTTGAGCCCGACGTGCCCGAGGGCGACGTCGGACGGTGCGACTCCGAGCAGGCCGGCGAAGCGGCGCTGGAAGCCGATCGCGACGTTGCAGAGCCCGACCGCGCGGTGGCCCTCCTGGAGCAGCGCACGAGTGACGATGCCGACCGGGTTGGTGAAGTCGACGATCCAGGCGTCCGGCTTGGCGTGCTTCCGCACGGCCTCCGCGACCGAGAGGACGACGGGGACGGTCCGCAGGGCCTTGGCGAAGCCGCCCGGGCCCGTCGTCTCCTGGCCGATGCAGCCGCACGCGTGCGGGAACGTCTCGTCGCCGTGCCGGGCGGCCTGGCCGCCCACGCGCAGCTGGATGAGCACGGCGTCGGCGTCCGCGACGCCGGCGACCAGGTCGGAGGTCGCCACGATCCGCCCCGGATGCCCCGCGGCGCGGAACATCCGCTCGCTCACGCCGCCGACCAGCCGGAGCCGCTCCGGGTCGGTGTCGACGAGCCACAGCTCCTCGATCGGCAGCAGGTCGCGCAGCCGGGCGAACCCGTCCACGAGTTCGGGGGTGTAGGTGGAGCCTCCGCCCACGACGGCCAGTTTCACGAGTTATCCCTTCACGCCGGTGAGTGTGATGCCCTCCACGAAGACGCGTTGGGCGAAGAAGAAGATGATGACGACGGGCACGGTGACGAGCATGGTCATCGCCATGGTCAGTCCCCAGTCCGTGCCGTGCACGCCGCGGAACGACGCCAGTCCGTAGGCGACCGGCCACGCCGCCGGGTTCTCCGACGTGTAGAGCAGCGGGCCGTAGTAGTCGTTCCAGGAGTTGAAGAACATGAAGATCGCGGTCGCCGCGATGCCGGGCTTCGCCATCGGCAGGACGACCCGCCAGAGCACGCCGAACTCGCCGTTGCCGTCGATCCTGGCCGCGTCGGAGTACTCCGGCGGGATGGTCAGGAAGAACTGGCGCAGCAGGAAGATCGAGAACGCGTCGCCGAGCAGGTTCGGCAGGATCAGCGGCCAGAGCGACCCGGTCAGGCCGAGCTGCGACCACATCACGTAGATCGGGATGGCCGTCACCTGCGGAGGCAGCAGCATCGCCACGATGATCGCGGTGAACAGCACGCCGGAGCCGCGGAAGCGGATCTTCGCCAGCGCGTAGGCGGCGGGCACCGACGAGACGAGCATGAAGGCCGTGGCCAGGATCGCGTACATCGCGGAGTTCGCGAACCACTGCGCCAGCGGCACGGTCGTGAACACGGTGACGTAGTTGCTCCAGACGAACGGCTGCGGCCAGAGCGACGCTGTCAGCGTCTGCGAGCTCGACATCAGCGAGGTCAGCAGCACGAACACGACGGGGGAGACGAACAGCACCGCGAGCACGATCAAGACGGCGTGCTCGGCGATCCAGCCGAGCGCCTTGCGGGTGCGCAGCGAGCGTGGGCTGCGGATCTTCCGCTGCGGGGCGGCGGGAGACGTCGCCGTCTCCGGGGTGAGGGTTGCGGACGTCATTGTGCGCCTTCCGGAGTGAACGCCTTGAAGCGGCGCAGCAGCAGGACGAGGATGATCGCCGCGACGACGAACAGCAGCACGGCGAGCGCCGAGGCGTAGCCGAGCTGGTAGGTGCCGAAGCCGCGGACGTAGAGCCACTGCGTGTAGGTGAGCAGCGAGCCGTCCGGGTAGCCGAGCGTGTTGCCGATCCCCTCGCCGACCACGGCTTTGCCGCTGGCGACCGAGGAGGCGACCGCGGCCTCCGTGAAGTACTGGATGGCCGCGATCACGCCGGTGACCACCGCGAACAGCAGCACAGGCGAGATGCTCGGCAGGGTGACGTAGCGGACCTTCTGGAGGCCGCCCGCGCCGTCGAGCGAGGCCGCCTCGTACTGCTCGCGCGGCACGTCGAGCAGCGCCGCGAGCAGGATGATCATGATGTCGCCCATCACCCAGACGCCGAGCAGCACCAGCGACGGCTTCGACCAGGCGGGGTCGTTGAACCAGAGCGGTCCCTTGATCCCGAACCAGGCGAGCACCTGGTTCACCGGCCCGGTTCCCGGGTTGAAGAGGAACACGAACGCGACGACGCTCGCCACCGGCGGCACGAGGGCCGGCAGGTAGAAGATCGTCCGCCAGATCCCGGAGGCCCGGCGGGCGCGGGCCAGGAGGCCGGCGACGATCAGGGCGAACCCGGTCTTCACCGGCACCCAGATCACCACGAACCACAGGGTGTTGAGCGTGGCGAGCCAGACGTTCGGGTCCTGCGTGAACAGGTACTCGTAGTTGCGCAGGCCGATCCACTCCGGCGGCGAGATGAGGTCGAAGCGCGTGAACGAGTAGTAGACCGAGGCGATCAGCGGGTAGACGAAGAAGATCGCGAGCCCGAGCAGGGCGGGGGCGAGCAGCGCCAGCGTCACCAGGTTGCGGCGCAGGCGGCCCCGGGAGGACCGCGCGGGGCGGGCGGTCGCCCGCCCCGCGCTGCGAGCCGTGGTCGTCACGAGCTCACGGACCCTTGGACAGGGCGAGGGCGTCGTTGATCTGCTTGTCGACCGACTTCAGCCCGGCGTCGATGTCGCCGCCCTGGCTCTGGTACTTGTTCCACCAGTCCTGGAAGCTGTTCTGGTAGCCGGCGCCGAGCGGGCTGGCCGGCGTGGTCATGACGTGCTTGTTCGAGGCGATGTCGAGGAACGTCTTGTACTGCGGAGAGACCTCCAGGTTCGGCGAGGCCAGCGCGTCCTTCGTGGTGGGCACGTTCTTCAGGCCGTTGGCGAGCTTCACGACCGCGCCGGTGTCGGTGGTGAGATACTTCAGCAGCGTCCAGGCCAGCTCCGGCTGCTTCGAGCCCTTGGAGATGCCGATGATGTTGCCGGTGATGTACCCGCCGCCGTAGAGGTCGGTGTGATCGTCGGCCGTCGGGAACGGCGCGGTGCCGTAGTCGAGGCCCTTCGCCTGGTCGTCGATGAACGCGGTGCGGTACTCGCCGTCCATGTTCATCGCCACCTGGCCGGTCTGGAACGCGTTGTCGGCCGAGAACTCCTGGCCGAGTCCGGACGTGAAGGCGTTGAGCTTGTCCCAGCCGATCTTGTCGACGTAGGCCTTCTGCCACTGGATCAGCTCCTTCCAGCCGGGGGAGGAGGAGATCGCGCTGGTGCCGTCGGCCTTCAGCCACTCGGCGCCGGCGGCCGGGCCGTAGTGGGCGGCCGAGTTCTCGTACCAGCCCATGGTCGGGTTGAAGCCGAGCGTCTTGATGGAGCCGTCCGGGTTGAGCGTCGTCAGCTTGTCGGCCATCGACTCCAGCTCGCTCAGCGTCTTCGGCGGCGCGGTGAAGCCGGCGGCTTGCAGCAGCTTCTTGTTGTAGTAGAGGCCGTACGTGTCGGCGAGCATCGGCATCGCGCAGCGGTTGCCCTTGAACTCGGTGTACGACTTCACGGTGTCGCTGAACTGGCTCATGTCGACGTGGTCGCGCGCGATCACCTTGTTGAGCGAGCGGAACGCGCCGTTGGTGCAGAAGTTGCCGACGATGTCGGTCGAGTAGGACAGCCCGACGTCGACCTTGCTGCCGGTGGCGATGGCCTTCTGCAGCTTCTCGTCGTCCTGGCCGGCATGCACGTCGACCTTGATCTTCGGGTACTTCTTCTCGAAGTCGTCGACGACCGACTGGATGACCTTGGCCTCCCGGTCGGAGAAGAAGTGCCAGAACGACACGGTGCCGGAGAGGTCGGACGGCGTGCTGTCCTGGAACGACGATCCGCTGGACCCGCCGGAGCAGCCGGCCAGGGTGAGGGCCGCGGCCGCCGCGACGGCGACGGCTGCGATGAGGTGACGATGTTTCACGGGTGGTTCCTCGCTGATCCTTCTCGTGATTTCAGTGGACGGGTGGTGCGGAGGTGCGCGCGTCGCCTCAGACGGCGATGCGCGACACTTCGTCGAAGAGCGCCTCGCGCACCTCGCCGAGGAGGTGCTCGCGGGCGCCGCGGAGGACGGGATGGGTGGGGACCCCGGTGGCGACGACGGCGCGCTCGCCCCAGGCGTCGCGCAGCTCGGCGGCGACGAGCTCGGCCAGCCGCGGTCCGCAGGCGGCGCCGGTGGGGCCGCCGAGGACGACCAGCTCCGGGTCGAGCAGCGCGAGAACGGGGACCACGCCGACGGCCACGCGCGCGGCGAGCTCGGCCACGAGCGCCTCCCGCGCAGCCTCGTCGCCAAGGAGGTCGCCGCTGAGCCCGTGCGCGGCGGCCAGCTCTGCGACGGCCGGGCCGCCGATGAGGTCCTGGAGGTCGGCGGCGGCGGGGTCGAGCTCCGCGGCCGCGCGGGGGATGGGGAGGTAGCCGATCTCGCCTGCGCCGCCGGAGGCCCCGCGGTGCACGGCGCCGGCCTGGTCGACGGCGAGGCCGAGGCCGTCGCCCATCCAGAGCAGCGCGAAGCCGGCGGTGTCGCGCCCGGCGCCGTCGGTGCGCTCGGCGATGGCGGCGAGGTTCACGTCGTTGTCGATGTGGACCGCGATGCCGAGGGCGTCCTCCAGCCGGTGGCGGATGCCCCGCTTGGGCCAGCCGGGCAGCGTCTCGATGTAGGTGAGCTCGTCCGTGCGCGGGTCGAGGGCGCCCTGAACGCCGACGCAGACCGCGCGCACCCGCTCCGGGTCGACGGAGGCGGCCGAGCAGGCCGCGTCGATCGCGAGGCGCAGGTCCGCCTCCGGCGTCCGCGCGGCGAGCGGGGTGACGGCGATGGGGTGTTCGGCGCCCGCCGCGTCCACGATGGTGGAGCGCAGGGAGGTCGCGTCGATGTCGACCGCGACGCCCAGCATCCGGTCGGTGCGGACCGCGTAGCCCGCGGCGTTGGGGCCGCGGCCGGCGGAGACCTCGCCGACGACGTGGATGAGGCCGGCCGTCTCCAGCCGCGACACCATCTGCGCCGCCGTCGGCTTGGAGAGCCCGGAGAGCTCGCCGATGCGGGTGCGCGTCAGGACGCCGTGCTCGAGCAGCAACGCGAGCGCCGTGCGGTCGTTGGTCTCGCGGAGCCACCCCGGGGTTCCCCGGACGGGTCGGTCGGCCATTGTCATCCCCTCGTCGGAACGATCTGATGGCCCGAATGTATCAGGAAACTTTCTTTATAGTAAAGAGACCGCGGGAAACGTGATCGAACCGTGAGGTGACCCGCCCGCTCAGACCACCGAGCGCGCGTGGTCGACGAGCCGGTCGAACGCGGCGTCGAGGTCGGGATCGAGCCGCTGGCGCGACGCGTCGGCCAGGTACCAGTCCACGATCTCGCCCGCGCCGTGTGCGAAGGTCACGCTGGCCCGGTACTCCGGCACCAGGGCCTTCACCTTGGCGTTGTCGAAGTGCATCGAGTGCGCCTTGTCGCCGAGCAGGCCGGGGCCGAGGTCGGGGATCGCGGCCGCGATCGTCTCGCTCGCCACGTGCACGAGCTCCGCCTCCACACCGAGCGCCTCGGCCAGGTAGCAGTAGATCTGATCCCAGGTAGGCGCCTCGTCGGAGGTGATGTGGAAGGAGTCGCCCACGGCCTCCGGGCGGCCGAGCAGCCCGACGAAGGCGACAGCGAAGTCGGTGTTGTGGGTGATCGTCCACCGGCTGGTTCCGTCGCCGTGCACCACCACCGGCGCCCCGCGGCGCATCCGCTCCAGGTCGGTCCAGTGGCCGCTGGTCGGGATCATGGTGCGGTCGTAGGTGTGCGAGGGGCGCACGATCGTGATCGGGAAGCCGCGCTCGCGGTACGCCTCCACCAGGAGGTCCTCGCAGGCGATCTTGTCGCGCGAGTACTGCCAGAACGGGTTGCGCAGCGGCGTCGACTCGGTCACCGGCAGGCGCGACGGCGGGGTCTGGTAGGCGGACGCCGAGGAGATGAACACGTACTGCCCGACCCGGCCCTCGAACAGCTCGAAGTCGGTGCGGATGTGCTCCGGCGTGAACGCGAGGAACTCGGCCGCCACGTCGAAGCTGCGCTCGCCGAGCACGCGGTGGACGCCCTCGGCGTCGCGGATGTCGGCGTGCAGTACCTCCACGCCGTCGGGGAGCGGGCGCAGCTCGCTGCTCCCGCGATTCACGACCGTGACCTCGTGGCCCTGGGCGAGGGCCCGGGCGACGCACGCGGAGCTGATGACCCCGGTGCCGCCGATGAAGAGTGTCCGTGTCGCTGCCATCCCCTGCTCCTCGCTTCATCGCCGGCCCTGACGCACGGGTTCGTGGTCCACTCCGGCCGCGCCCCCAGACTGCCCAGACTAACGCGCCGAGGGCCAGGAGGTTAAGGTCCGGTCACGCTCCGCGTACAGTGCAGGTCGTCCACCCGGCAGACAAGGGAGAGGAGCCGCCCCGTCGTGGTTCTGCGCAGCTGGCCGTCGCTCGTGATCGCGTGCCTGATCGCCGTCGTCGTCGCCGTGGTGGTGACCGCGATCGTCGGCCTCATCCTCCGCGGGGTGGGCCGCCGTCGCCAATGGCCCGCTGTCCTGGTGAAGCGGGCGAGGGTCCCGTTCCGGCTGCTCCTCGCGATCGTCGTGCTCTGGATCGCGGTCGCGCTGACGCTGCCGGCGGAGGTGCCGCCGGACTGGGCCGCGCGGATCAACCACGGCTTCCTCATCCTCACGATCGCCGCCGGGACCTGGTTCCTCGCGGCGCTGGTGGTCTTCGCCGAGGACCTCGGGCTCAGCCGCTACCGGGTCGACGTGCCGGACAACCGGTACGCCAGGCGCGTGCGCACGCAGGTGCTCGTCCTGCGGCGGCTGACGATCGTCGCCGCCGTCGTGATCGGGCTGGCCGCGATCCTGCTCACCTTCCCGGTTCTGCAGGCGGCGGGCGCCAGCCTGCTCGCGTCCGCGGGGATCATCGGTGTGATCGCCGGTGTGGCCGCGCAGTCGAGCCTCGCGAACCTGTTCGCGGGCATCCAGCTCGCCTTCAGCGACGCCATCCGGATCGACGACGTGGTCGTGGTCGAGCAGCAGTGGGGGACCATCGAGGAGCTCACCCTCACCTACGTGGTCGTGCACATCTGGGACGACCGCCGGCTGGTGCTGCCGTCGACCTACTTCACGACGAAGCCGTTCGAGAACTGGACGCGCCAGCACAGCGAGCTGCTCGGCTCGGTGGAGTTCGACCTCGACTGGCGGGTGTCGCCGTCGGGGATGCGCGCGGAGCTGAACCGCATCCTGGCGGCGACCGACCTCTGGGACGGCCGCACCGGGGTCCTCCAGGTCACCGACGCGACCCAGGGCTGGGTGCGCGTGCGCGTGCTGGTCACCGGCAAGGACGCGCCGACCCTGTTCGACCTCCGCTGCCACGTCCGCGAGCTCCTGATCGACTGGATGCAGCGCTACTCGGACACCGCGCTGCCGCGCAAGCGCGTCGAACTCGTGGAGACCCCGGAGACCCAGGTGCCGAGCGCCCGGGCGCGCACCGCCCAGGAGGGCGAGGGCCGTCTCTTCGGCGGCACCCCGGAGAAGGAGCAGCGGGCCTCCCAGTTCACCGACGCCATCCCGATCCAGCCGGACCCGGTGCGCACCGACGAGCGCCAGGCCGACCCCGCCGACTGACCCTCGCCCCCCTCGCCCCGCAAACCGGAGATTTCCCCGCGACACACCTCGAATGTCCTTCCGAAGCCCCATCGGCAGGAGATTCAGATCGTGTCTCCTGTCCACACCAAACGCCTCGACAGCGGAGCTCTCCACAGATTCGCTCAGGAGAGCCGCGGAGCGGCGCTCCGACGTCCACGATCGGTCCATGACCTGGATGAATCGGCTCAGGGAACTCGGTGGCGCGGCCACCACCCATCAGCTCCGGATGGCGGGTGCGACAGCCGAGGATCTGAAACGCGCCGTACGCAGTGGCGCGGTGGATCGGGTCCGCAGGGGCGTCTACATCTCGCCGCTCCTCGACGGAGCAGGCCTCGACGCCGTCCGCGCGGGAGCTCGCCTGTCGTGCGTCTCGGCCTGCGCCAGCTACGGGCTCTGGGCCGGATCGGGTCGACGGACGCACGTCACGCTGTCGCCGCAGTCGCGTCGTGCGCCGCCGGGCCTCGTCTGCCACTGGTGGCCGGTGGAGGCGCATCCGGAGCTCTGGCGGGTGTCGCTCGCCGACTGCCTGCGGTCGGTCGCGCGGTGCGGTGACGAGGAGACGGCAGTGGCGGCGTTCGACACGGCGCTGGCGGCGGGGCACGTCAGTCCCTCCGGTCTGCGACGGATTCTGGAGGGGACTCCGAAGGCTGCGCGGGACCGTGCGGCGCTCGCCCGACCGGGTTCGGACTCCGGGGTCGAGTCGGTGGTGCGGCAGCGGCTCGAGCGGCACGGGCGCCGGGTCGAGCAGCAGGTGCACGTGCGCGGCGTCGGCCGGGTGGACATGCGGATCGACGGCGAGCTGTATCTGGAGATCGACGGGTACGCCTTCCACGGCGACGCGCGTGCTTTCGAGCGCGACCGGCTGAGAGACGCCGCTCTCGCCGAGCTCGGACACCGGCGACTCCGGGTGAGCGCACGGCAGGTCGTCGAGGATTGGCAGAGGGTCGAGACCGCGATCGACCGCATCGTCGAACGGCAGCGCCCTCAGTGAACTCACAGGAACCCAGGGACCAACCTGGCCGCCTCCGCTGTTCTCCTTACTGACGGCGCCGCAGCCAGCGCTCGCCGCACACAGGAGGAAACGTGACACAGGACTATCGCAAGAGCCAGGACGCCGTCGCGCGGCTCACCCCCGCGCAGTACGCGGTCACCCAGGAGGCGGCCACCGAGCCCGCCTTCCGCAACGAGTTCTGGAACAATCACGAGGCGGGGCTCTACGTCGACATCGTGTCGGGGGAGCCGCTCTTCGCGTCCGTGAACAAGTACGACAGCCGGTCCGGGTGGCCGAGCTTCACCGTTCCCGTCGAGCCTGCCAACATCGTGGAGAAGACCGACCGCACCTACGGGATGGTCCGCACCGAGGTGCGCTCCGCCCACGGCGACAGCCACCTCGGGCACCTGTTCGACGACGGGCCCGCCGAGGCCGGCGGCCTGCGCTACTGCATCAACTCCGCCGCGCTCCGCTTCGTCCCGCTCGCCGAGCTGGATGAGCAGGGCTACGGCGACTACCGCCACCTTTTCGAGAACGACAAGCACGAGAACGAGGAGAACCACTGATGACGACGGAGAAGGCCATCCTGGCCGGAGGCTGTTTCTGGGGCATGCAGGATCTCATCCGCAAGCGCCCGGGCGTCGTGAGCACCCGCGTCGGCTACACCGGCGGCGACGTGCCCAACGCCACCTACCGCAACCACGGCAGCCACGCCGAGGCGATCGAGATCGAGTTCGACCCCGAGAGGATCAGCTACCGCGACCTCCTCGAGTTCTTCTTCCAGATCCACGACCCGTCGACGAAGAACCGCCAGGGCAACGACGTCGGCACGAGCTACCGGTCGGCGATCTTCTACGAGAACGCCGAGCAGCGCCGGGTCGCCGAGGACACCATCGCCGATGTGGACGCGTCCGGTCTCTGGCCGGGCAAGGTCGTCACCGAGGTGGAGCCGGCCGGGCCGTTCTGGGAGGCCGAGCCCGAGCACCAGGACTACCTGGAGCGGATCCCGTGGGGCTACACCTGCCACTACGCCCGCCCGGACTGGAAGCTGCCGCGCCGCGAGGCCGCAGCGAGCTAGTCCCGTCCCGCAGAGCAGGAGGCCCGCGTCATGATGACGCGGGCCTCGTGCCGTTCACGCTCCTACCCGGTCGAGCAGCACTGCGACCTCCAGGTGCCCGGTCTGCGGGAACATGTCGAGCACGCGCCCGGTGCGGATCCGGTACGACGGCATCCGGGCCAGGTCATGCGCCAGGCTCTTCGGGTTGCAACTGGAGTACACCACGCTCGGCACGCCGGAGCCCTCCAGCCAGCCGGAGAGCTCCGCGCCGATCCCGCGCCGCGGCGGGTTGACGATCACCAGCTCCGGCGCGGACTTCGCGGCGAGCGCGAAGGCCGTGGCGTCGCCGGCGCGGAACGCCACCAGCGGCAGGCCGGCGGCGGACGCGGTCGCCCGTGCGCTCCGCACCGCCTCGGTGCTGGTCTCCACGCCGACAACGCGCCGGCCGGGCGCAGCGACGTTCAGGGCGAAGCCTCCGACGCCGCAGTAGAGGTCCCAGACGCTGGCCGGCCCGACCTCGTCCACCCAGGACGCGACCTGAGCGTAGAGCGCCTCGGCGACCGCCGTGTTGGTCTGGAAGAAGCTCTGCGGGCGCAGCCGCAGCGGGATGCCGCCCACGCGCATCACCAGCGACGACTCCGGCGTCAGCACGATCTCCCGGTCGCCCTCGACGACCGCCTTGTGCTCCGGCTGGAGGTTCGCCGTCACCACGCGCGCGTTCGGCAGCGCAGCGAGCAGCTCGGGCAGCCGCGACCGGATGCGCCCGACGGCCTCCTCCGAGCGCACCACGAACCGCACCAGCAGCTCGTCGTCGGGGGAGTGCGTCACGAGCACGTACTTGAGCTCGCCGCGCCGCTCCGGCACGCTGTACGGCTCGATGCGCGCGCGGGTCACGAAGTCCGCGAGCACGGGCAGCGCCGCCCGCACGCCCGGCGCGCAGATCCCGCACGCGCGCAGGTCGACGCCGCGGCCCGCCTCGTCGAGGATGCCGATGGTCGGCGCGTCGACGGTGCCGGAGACGACCATCTTCGCCTTGTTGCGGTAACCGGACTCGGCGCTGGCGACCGGCGGCAGCCAGCTCGCGTCCCCGTAGGGCGCCAGGAGCTCCCTGGCGTGCCGGTCCTTGCCGGCGAGCTGCTCGGCGTAGGGGACGCCCATCAGCGTGCACGAGCGGCACACGCCGGCGTCGAAGTACGAGCAGTCCATTCCGCGATCGATTGTACGTGGCGCGCCGATTCCCACCGCGTCGCGCGGAAACGCAGAAACAACCACAGAATTCCCTCTTGCTCGATGTTGATTCGTGTTGTAATGTGTGGGAAACCAAAGGAGGCGCGGCGTGTATGCAATGGAGCGTCAGGAGCTGATCGAACGGCTGCTGCTCGAAGAGGGCCGGGTCGCCGTCATCGAGCTGGCCGAGCGTTTCGGGGTCACCACCGAGACCGTCCGCCGCGACCTCGACGCGCTGGAGACCGCAGGCGCCCTCCGCCGCGTCCACGGCGGCGCCGTCGCCCTGGAGCGCGTCAGCACCGCGGAAGCCACCGTCTTCGAGCGCACCGGGCTCCGGGCCGACACCAAGCAGCGCATCGCCGCCCGCGCGCTCGACGTCCTCGGCGACGGCTTCCGCGGCTCCCTCTACCTCGACGCCGGCACGACGACCGCCGCCGTCGCCCAGCTCCTGCCCGCGCGGCTCACCGCGACCGGGGGAGAGGCCGAGGTCGTCACCCACTCGCTCACGCTGGCGCCCGCCCTCGCGGCCGCCGACCGGGTGGCGCTGACGGTCGTCGGCGGCCGCATCCGCGGGGTCACCGCCGCCGCGGTCGGCGCGGCGACGGTCCGCTCGATCCAATCGCTCCGCCCCGACATCGTGTTCGTCGGGGTCAACGGCGTCTCCGCCGGCTTCGGCCTCAGCACCCCCGACCCGGAGGAGGCCGCCGTCAAGGAGGCGATCGTCCGGGCCGCCCGACGGGTCGTCGTCGTCGCGGACGCGACCAAGTTCCAGCAGGAGTCGCTCGTCTCGTTCGCGCCGCTCGACGCCGTGGACGTCCTCGTGACGGACCGTGCGCCGGAGGGCGAGCTCGCCGACGCGCTCGCCTCCGCCGGGGTGGAGGTGGTGCAGGCATGATCGTCACGCTCACCGCCAACCCGTCCCTGGACAGGGCCGTCACGCTGAGCGCGCCGCTGCGCCCCGGCGAGGTGCAGTCCGCGGCGTCGTCGCGCGAGGACGCCGGCGGCAAGGGCATCAACGTGGCGCGCGTCGTCGCGGCCGCGGGCGTCCCGGCCCTCGCGGTCCTCCCGCTCGCCGCGGACGACCCGTTCGGCGTCGCGCTCCGCTCGGCGGGCGTGCTCATCCGTCCGGTGCCGATCCGCGGCCACGCCCGCGCCAACCTGACCATCACCGACCCGGCAGGGGTCACCACCAAGCTCAACCTCCCCGGCGCCGCGCTCGATCGCGACGACGCCGCGGCACTGGTGGAGGCCGTGGTCGAGGCCTGCGCCGGCGCGCGGTGGCTGGTGCTCGCCGGGTCGCTGCCGCCGGGCGCGGGCGACGACTTCTACGTGACCGTCATCCGCGCCGTGCGCGAGCGCTGGGCGGGCGCCGCACCGCTGATCGCGGTCGACACCTCCGGCGAGGCCCTGCGCGCCGCGGTCTTCGACGGCCATCCCGACCTCATCAAGCCGAACGAGGACGAGCTCGCCGAGCTCACCGGCGCCTCGTTCCCGGACGGCGGGCTGCCGGAGGCGGTCCTCGCCGTCGCCCGCACGCTCGTCCCCGAGCAGGCCGGCGCCGCGCTGGTCACGCTCGGCGCGCTCGGCTCCGTCCTCGTGACCGCCGACGGCGGCTTCACGGCCGCCGCGCCGCGCATTCCGGTGCGGAGCACCGTCGGCGCGGGCGACAGCGCCCTCGCCGGCTACCTGCTGGCCGACGTCGCCGGCGCCGGCCCGCACGAGCGGCTCGTCCACGCGATCCGCTACGGCTCCGCCGCCGCCGCGCTGCCCGGGACGCAGGCGCCCCGGCCGGCCGATCTGCCCAGCGGCGACCCCGCGGTCGCCGCACTCCATCCCTGAACCCGCTAACCCTCTCAACCTCGAACCCTCGAACCCGCGAACTCCCTCGAGTTCACCCCAGCGACACCCTGGAGGAAACCGTGTCATCGAAGACCATCACCCCGGCGCTCGTCAGCCTCGACAGCGGCGTCGTCGGGGACAAGAGCGCCGTCATCCGCGCACTCGCCGCCCGCGTCGTCGCGGAGGGGCGCGCCAACGACGCGGACGCCCTGTACGCCGACGCCTGGGCCCGCGAGCAGAAGGACGAGACCGGCCTCCCCGGCGGCATCGCCATCCCGCACGCCAAGAGCCCGTCGGTGACCGTCCCCACCCTCGCCTTCGCCCGGCTGGAGCCCGGCGTCGACTTCGGCGCGCCGGACGGCCCCGCCGACCTCGTGTTCCTGATCGCGGCGCCGGCCGACGCGGCGGAGGCGCACCTCGCCGTCCTGTCCAAGCTCGCTCGCAGCCTGATGACCGAGGAGTTCACCGCGGGCCTGCGGTCCGCGAAGACCCCGGAGGACGTCGTGGCGCTCGTGGACGAGGCGATCGGCGAGGGCGAGCCTGCGGCGGCGCCGGCTGCGGCCGCGCCGTCGGCGAGCCCAGTTCCCGCGACCGACAGCGCCCTGCTGATCGACGGCCGCCCCGCCCGCATCGTCGCAGTCACCTCGTGCGCCACCGGCATCGCCCACACCTTCATGGCCGCGGACGCGCTGACCGCCGCCGGCACCAAGAACGGCGTCGCCCTCGCCGTCGAGCCGCAGGGCTCCAGCGGCTACCAGGCCCTCCCGCAGAGCGTCATCGACGACGCCGACGCGGTCATCTTCGCCAACGACGTCGACGTGCGGGAGGAGGCGCGCTTCGCGGGCAAGCCGGTCGTCCGCTCGACCGTCAAGCGCGGCATCGAGCAGCCCGACCAGCTCATCGCCGAGGCGGTCGCCGTCGCGGCCGACCCGCGCGGCGCACGCGTGACCGCCACCGGAGGGTCGTCCGCCGCCTCTACCGCGGCCACGCTCTCCTGGGGAGCCAACCTCAAGCGCATCCTGCTCACCGGCGTCAGCTACATGATCCCGTTCGTCGCCGGCGGCGGCCTGCTCATCGCGATCAGCTTCCTGCCGTTCCTCGGCGGCTACGGGATCGCCCTCGCGCACGGCACGTCCGGCATGAACAACGCCGTGTACACCCTGACCCACTACGCGATCTGGAACCTGCCGCCCGAGGGCCTCGGCTACTACCTCGGCGCGATCGCCTTCGAGATCGGCAGCGTGAGCCTCGGCTTCCTGGTCCCGGCCTTGGCAGGCTACATCGCCTTCGCGATCGCCGACCGGCCCGGCATCGCACCGGGCTTCGTCGCGGGCGCCATCGCGGTCTTCATGAACGCCGGCTTCCTCGGCGGCCTGATCGGCGGCCTGCTCGCCGGCTACGCCGCCTGGCTGATCGGGCGCCCGGCCGTGCCGCGCTGGCTGCGCGGCCTGATGCCCGTCGTGATCATCCCGCTCGGCGCCTCGATCATCGCCTCCGGCTTGATGCTGCTCATCCTGGGCGCGCCGATCGCCTGGCTGATGACCCAGCTCACCCAGTTCCTGAACGGCCTCTCCGGCGCCGGCGCGATCGGCCTCGGCGTCATCCTCGGCCTGATGATGTGCTTCGACCTCGGCGGCCCGGTCAACAAGGTGGCCTACGCGTTCGCGGTCGCCGGCCTGGCTCAGCAGACCGATGCGAGCTTCCACATCATGGCGGCGGTCATGGTCGCCGGCATGGTGCCCCCGCTCGGGATGGCGCTCGCCTCGACCGTGCTCTACCGCCGCGGCTTCACCCAGGTCGAGCGGGAGAACGGCGCGGCCGCCTGGCTGCTCGGCGCCTCCTTCATCTCCGAGGGCGCGATCCCGTTCGCGGCCGCCGACCCGCTGCGCGTCATCCCGGCCAACCTGGCCGGCGGCGCGGTCGCCGGGGCACTGGCGATGGCCTTCAGCGTGAGCTCGCGGGCGCCGCACGGCGGGATCTTCGTGTTCTTCGCGATCGATCCGATCTGGGGCTTCCTGCTGGCGCTCGTCGCCGGCACGCTCGTCACCGCCGTGCTGGTCGTCGGCCTCAAGCGGTTCGCGGCGCCCCGCGTCGTGACGCAGCAGGCGGAGGCCGAGCAGCCGGTCCGCGAGACCGTCGCGGCCTGACCGCGCCCGGTCCCGATCCCCACCACTCCACCGACAACGACCTCCGAGAGAAGACACCGATGACCGAGCGCACCGCCACCGTCGCCAGCAGCTCCGGGCTGCACGCCCGCCCCGCCAAACTGTTCGTGCAGGCCGTCCAGGAGAAGGGGATCCCCGTCACGATCGCGGTCGGCGACGGCCCGGACCTCAACGCGGGAAGCATCCTCTCGCTCATGGGCCTCGCCGCGAGCAAGGGCACGGTCGTCACCCTGAGGTCGGACGCTCCGGGCGCCGAAGGCGCACTGGACGAGCTCGTCGTCCTCCTGGAGACCGACCTCGACGCCGTGTGACGGCTGAGCGTCGCCCCCTCCCGAGCACGACGCGGCGCGGCGGGTCCCGGCCCTAGCGTCGAAGGACACCGCTCGGGAAGGCGCGTCCGCCGGGGCCGCGGGAGCGGGAAGGGGGACGACGATGCGCAGACATTCAGCCAGCACGCACTCGGTCAGAGGATCGGCCGCACTCGCTGGCGTCCTGCGGGCGGCGGCGGTGCTGGCCGCGGCCGCCGCGGTCGCCGTCGGCGGACTCGCGCCGGCGTCGGCCGCGGAGCCAGCCGCGGAGTCGCCGCAGGGGGCGAGGGCCTACTGGACGTCCGAGAAGATCTGGGCGGCGGAGCCGGACCAGGAAGAGCCGGCGACCCAGCCGCCCCCGGTGGCCGCGCTGGGGAGCGCCGACCAGGCGTCGTCCGGCTCCGGCGCCGGAGTCAACGTCACCGTCGGGAGGCTGTTCTTCCGCAAGCCCACCGGTGACGCGTACTGCACCGCCGCGGCGGTCAACAGCGCGACGCGCAACCTCATCATCACCGCGGCCCACTGCGTCCACGCGGGCGGGGCCGGGCAGCGCTACTACGACGACTTCCTGTTCGCGCCGGGCTGGAAGAACGGGCCGTCCGTGCACGGCTACTGGACGGCGACGGCCGTGGGCGCCCCGCCCGAGTGGACGCAGAGCAAGAAGTGGGACCACGACTACGCGTTCGTGCGGCTCGCCGCGGACAACGGCCGGCAGCTCGTGGACCGGGTGGGCGGCAACGCCGTCGTCGGCGGCGCCGGGCACGTCGTGCCGGATGCGCAGATCTGGGCCTACCCGGGCGACGCCCCGTACACCGGTCAGGTCGCCTACCGCTGCGTGGTGACCACCACCCGCCCGTTCAGCTACGCGCCGGACGCCAGAGCGGGGTGCGACTTCAACCACGGCGCGAGCGGAGGCCCGTGGCTGAAGGACGTGCTCCCGTCGGGGCAGGGCTACATCTGGGCCGTGACCTCCCGCTGCGAGAGCGCCCCGGGCGGCGGAGGGGCGTGCGCGGGGACCGCCCTGTTCGCCGCGCCGCTCCCGCCCGACGTGTACGCGCTCCGCGATGCGGTCGGCAGCCGCTGAACACCGGTCCCTGATGACGCGGGCCCGTCTGGATGCAGGCCCCTCTTGATGCAGGAAGGCCCCCTCGCTGCGAGGGGGCCTTCCGGCGTTCCGATGTGCCCCCAGTAGGATTTGAACCTACGGCCTTCTGCTCCGGAGGCAGACGCTCTATCCCCTGAGCTATGGGGGCCAGGAGTGCCCGTCCAGGCTAGCATCCTTTCGCGCCGTGCCCGTCCAGCGCGGCGGTGGAGCGGCCCCGACCGGGCGCGGCTCAGCTCGCGGGCAGGTTGCCCAGGACGCTCTGCATCACCGGCGCGGCGTCGCCCGGCTCGAAGAACGCGGTCGACTCGGCGACGACCCAGTACTTGCCGCGGAAGACCTGCACCTGGCCTGCGGTGCCCGGCTTGAAGTAGCCCTCCACCTGCGGAGGGGTGCCGTAGGTGGGGACCGGCTGGGCCACGGTGATCGCGGTGTTCTTGAGCCCCTCGAGCTTGTCCGAGGGCGGCATGGCGATCGCGATCTGGACGACGTCCCCGCTGGTCTGGTTCTTCCAGGCGCAGGTGACGCCCTGCCAGTCGGCGACCTGCTTCTCGAGCGTGCCTGCGGTCGGCGCGTAGCCGGGGTCCTTCGAGAAGTTGGGGTTGTACGCGTACACCTGGTCGGCGGTGAGGACCTGGTCGCAGGTGAGCGTGACCGGCGTGGGCGGCACCGTCGCGGTCGGCGTCGGCGTCGGCGTGGCCGCCGGGCCGCCCTGCGAGCCGCCCGCCTGCGCGGACGAGGAGGAGGTCGTGCCCGGCTTCGCGGCCGAGGTGCACCCGACCAGCGTGACGGCGGCGGCGGCGATCGCGAGGGCGGCGAGGGTCCGTGCTGTGTGCTGCTGCATGCGGGGTGTGCGTCTTCCGTGTCGGCCGGTGCGTATCGCATCGCACCCTATCAACACCCGGATCGGGTTAGCTCGGAGTGGGAACTAGACTTGTTCCTCATGACTCCCGCTGACCTCTCCGCCGCCCTGCTCGCCATCGTGACGACCGTGGTCAGCCGCCGACGCGAGGCCGACGAGAGCATCCCGGAGCTCACGATCACGGCGGAGGACATCCCGCTGGAGCGCCCCAAGAACCGGGAGCACGGTGACTGGGCGTCGAACGTCGCGATGCGGCTCGCCAAGCGCCTCGGCGCCAACCCGCGCGAGCTCGCCGGCGAGATCGCCGAGGGCGCCGCCGCGATCGACGGCGTCGCCTCCGCCGAGGTCGCAGGCCCCGGCTTCATCAACTTCCGCCTGGAGGCCGCCGCCGCGGGCAAGCTGGCGCAGACCATCGTGGAGGCCGGCGACGCCTACGGCCGCGGCGACCTGTACGACGGCCTCCTGGTGAACCTCGAGTTCGTGTCGGCCAACCCGACCGGCCCGATCCACCTCGGCGGCGCGCGCTGGGCGGCCGTGGGCGACAGCCTCGCCCGCATCCTTCAGGCCGAGGGCGCCGACGTGACGCGCGAGTACTACTTCAACGACCACGGCTCGCAGATCGACCGTTTCGCGCGCAGCCTCCTCGCGGCCTACCTCGGCGAGCCGACCCCGGAGGACGGCTACGGCGGCGCCTACATCGGCGAGATCGCGGCCCAGGTCGCGGACCGCGCCGCGGCCGACCCGGAGATCGGCGACCTGGCCGGCCTGCCCCGTGAGCAGCAGCAGGAGGTCTTCCGCCGCATCGGCACCCAGCTGATGTTCCAGGAGATCAAGGACCGCCTGCACTCCTTCGGCGTCGACTTCGACGTCTACTTCCACGAGGACTCGCTGCACGAGTCCGGCGCCGTGGAGCGCGCGATCGCGCGCCTCGACGAGCTCGGCCACATCTTCGAGGCCGACGGCGCGATCTGGCTGCGCACCACCACGTTCGGCGACGACCGCGACCGCGTCGTCGTGCGGTCCAACGGCGAGCCGGCCTACATCTCCGGCGACCTCGGCTACTACCTGGACAAGCGCGAGCGCGGCTTCGAGCAGAACATCATCATGCTGGGCGCCGACCACCACGGCTACATCGGCCGCATGATGGCGATGACGGAGGCCTTCGGCGACATCCCGAACGTCAACCTGCAGATCCTGATCGGGCAGATGGTCAACCTGGTCAAGGACGGCGAGCCGGTCCGGATGTCCAAGCGCGCCGGCACCATCGTGACCCTCGACGACCTGGTGGACGCGGTCGGCGTCGACGCCGCCCGCTACTCGCTGGTGCGCTCGTCCACCGACTCGCAGCTGGACATCGACCTCGACCTGCTCGCCAAGCGCAGCAACGAGAACCCGGTCTACTACGTCCAGTACGCGCACGCCCGCACCTGCTCGGTCGCCGCCAACGCCGCCAAGGCCGGCGTCGACCGCAGCGTGTTCAAGCCGGAGCTGCTGACGCACGAGACCGAGAGCGCGCTCCTCGGCGGGCTCCAGGAGTTCCCGCGCGTGATCGCGCAGGCCGCCGAGCTCCGCGAGCCGCACCGCGTCGCCCGCTACATCGAGGAGCTCGCCGGGCTGTACCACGCCTGGTACGCCGTGCGCGACGGCTCCACCCGCGTGCTGCCGCACGGCGACGAGCCCGTGACCGACGCGCACCGCACCCGCCTCTGGCTCAACGACGCGACCGGCCAGGTCGTCCGCAACGGCCTCGGGCTGGTGGGGGTGTCCGCTCCGGAGCGGATGTGACGTCATGAGCGACCAGCGCGATCAGCCCACCGAGGTCCTCACCGGCGCGCAGCCGCCCGCCGGCGCCGCGGCCGCGCCGCCGCGCGCCCGCCGGCCGCGCCGGCTGAGGACCGTCCTGCGGATCGTCATCCCGATCGTCGTCGTCGTCCTGCTCCTCGTGGTCGCCGACTCCGTCACCCGTGCCGTCGCCGAGCAGCGGGTGGCCGCGGAGATCGAGAAGAACCTCCCGGACACGGTGAAGGGCGACGTCACCGTGCACATCGGCGGCTTCTCCGTGATCGCGCAGTTCCTCCAGGGCAGCTTCGAGAGCGTCGACCTGAACGCCCCGCACGCCACCGTCAACGGCGCCCCGCTGAGCGCGGCCATCCACGCGACGGGCGTCCCCGCCGACTTCAGCAAGCCCATCCAGTCCGCGACGGGCACGCTGAGCATCTCGCAGGACTCGCTCAACAAGCTCGTCACCATCCCCGGCGCGAAGGGCGACATCACCCTCGGCGACGGGGTGCTCGGCTACGACGGGAGCATCGACCTGCTCGGCCTCCCGGTCGACTACACGGTGAGCGCGACCGCGAAGGCGAACGGGAGCACCGTCCTGCTCACGCCGGGCAAGGCCAGCGTCTCGGCCGGGTCGGGCAACGTGAACGTCACCAAGCTGCTCCAGGCGCTGACCGCGAGCGGGCCGTTCCCGCTGTGCGCGGCGCAGTACCTCCCCGCCGGCGTGCAGGTCAGCGACATCCACGTCACGCCGAATCGCGCCACCGTCACGCTGACCGCGTCGAACTTCGTCATGGACGAGAAGTTCCTGCACAGCAAGGGGAGCTGCTCGTAACACGGCGAAGCGGTGCGCGGCGCGTCGATAGACTGCTTCCAGCTTCTCCACCGGCTTCAGGGGCCAATCCGGGTCCGCTCGCCAGAGAGAACCCCACTCGTCGACTTGTGATTTCCGTACTCGTGAGGTTGTCCCCATGGCATCGAATCCGCTCGCACCCCCGTGGCTCAGGGAGCCCGACGACGCGAACGCGCTCGTCCCCGGCCTCTGGTCGCGCACCGTCCACCGTGACGAGGGCGCCATCGTCGTCGGCGGCGTCCCCGTCGCCGAGCTGGCCGAGCGCTTCGGCACGCCGCTCTACGTCGTGGACGAGGCGGAGGCGCGCGAGCGCGCCGTCGAGGTGCGCTCGGCGTTCCAGCGCGCGTTCGCCGAGGTCGGCTCCGCCGCCCGCGTGTACTACGCGGGCAAGGCGTTCCTCTCCATCGAGATCGCCCGCTGGATGACCGAGGCCGGGCTCAACATCGACGTCTGCTCGGGCGGCGAGCTCGCCGTCGCGCTGGCCGCGGGCGTCCCGGCCGAGCGGCTGGGCTTCCACGGCAACAACAAGTCCGCCGCCGAGATCGACCGCGCGGTGGCGGCGGGCGTCGGCGCGCTCATCATCGACAGCCTCCAGGAGATCGACCGGATCGCGGAGGCCGCTGCGCGGCACGGCGTCGTCCAGCGGGTCCGCCTGCGCGTGAACAGCGGCGTGCACGCGCACACGCACGCCTTCCTGGCGACCGCCCACGAGGACCAGAAGTTCGGCATCGCGCTCGCCGACGCCGCCGACGCCGTCGCGCGGATCCGCGCGCACGCCGGGCTGGCCTTCCTCGGCCTGCACTGCCACATCGGCTCGCAGATCTTCGGAGCGGACGGTTTCGCGGAGTCCGCCGCCCGGCTGCTCGCCGTCCACAAGGAGCTGCTGGCGGGCGGCGACGTCCCCGAGCTCAACCTCGGCGGCGGCTTCGGGATCGCGTACACCGCGGCCGACGACCCCGCCCCGATCGAGACCCTCGCCCGCAGCATCGCGGAGACCGTCGCGGCGGGCTGCGAGGACCTGGACATCCCGTTCCCGGCCGTCGCCTTCGAGCCGGGCCGCTCGATCATCGGCACAGCCGGCCTCACTCTGTACACCGTCGGCACCACCAAGGACGTCACGGTGTCCGCGCAGGACGACGGCGAGACCGCGGTGCGCCGCTATGTGAGCGTCGACGGCGGGATGAGCGACAACGCCCGGCCCGCGCTCTACGGCGCCGACTACTCGGCCAGGATCGCCGGCCGCGCGTCCGCCGCCGCGCCCGCGCTCGTGCGCGTGGCGGGCAAGCACTGCGAGAGCGGCGACATCGTCGTGGACGCCGAGTACCTCCCGGGCGACGTCGCCCCGGGCGACCTCCTCGCGGTGCCGGCGACGGGCGCCTACTGCTGGTCGCTGGCCAGCAACTACAACTACCTCGGCCGTCCTCCGGTCGTCGCCGTGCGAGACGGCGAGGCCCGCGTCATCGTGCGCGGCGAGACCGAGGCGGACCTGCTGGCACGCGACGCCGCGTACGAGAACGGGAGCACCCCGCGATGATCGAATACCGCAACCTCCGTGTCGCGCTGCTGGGCGCCGGCTCCGTCGGCTCCCAGGTGGCCCGGCTGCTGCTGGAGCAGGGCGACGAGTTCGCCTCGCGCGTCGGCGCCCGGCTCGAGCTCGTCGGCATCGCCGTGCGCGACGTCGACGCCCCCCGCGACGTGGACCTGCCGCGCGAGCTGTTCACCACCGACGCCACCTCGCTCATCCTCGGCGCCGACATCGTCGTGGAGCTGATGGGCGGCATCGAGCCGGCCCGCGGCTATGTGCTGGAGGCGCTGAACTCCGGCGCCGACGTCATCACCGCCAACAAGGCGCTGCTCGCCACGCACGGCCCCGAGCTGTTCGAGGCCGCGGAGCAGGTCGGCGCACAGCTCTACTACGAGGCCGCGGTGGCGGGCGCGATCCCGATCATCCGGCCGCTGCGCGACAGCCTCGCCGGGGACACGGTCTCCCGGATTCTCGGCATCGTCAACGGCACCACCAACTTCATCCTCGACCGCATGGACGCGACGGGGGAGACGCTCGCCGACGCGCTCGCCACCGCCACGCACCGCGGCTACGCGGAGGCCGATCCGACCGCCGACATCGGCGGCTACGACGCCGCGCAGAAGGCGGCGATCCTCGCGAGCCTCGCCTTCCACACCACCGTGCCGCTGGAGCAGGTCTACCGCGAGGGGATCACCGCGATCACCCGCGAGCAGGTCGAGTCGGCGCGCGAGGCCGGCTCGGTCATCAAGCTGCTGGCGATCTGCGAGCGTCTGACCGACCCGGAGACCGGGGAGGAAGGCGTCTCCGCCCGCGTCTACCCGGCGCTGATCAGCCGCGAGCACCCGCTCGCCGCCGTGCGCGGGGCCCACAACGCGGTGTTCGTCCAGGCCGAGGCCGCGGGCGACCTCATGTTCTACGGCGCGGGCGCCGGCGGCGTGGAGACGGCCTCCGCCGTGCTCGGGGACGTCGTCTCCGCCGCCCGCAGGCACGTCGTCGGCGGCCCGGGCGTCGCGGAGTCGACGCACGCCGGCCTCCCGGTGCTCGACATCGGCCGCGTCGTCACCCGGTACCAGATCACCCTCTCGGTGGCGGACCAGCCCGGCGTGCTCGCCAAGGTCGCCCGCATCCTGAGCGACGGCGGCGTGAGCGTGGAGACGGTGCAGCAGTCCGTGCCGAGCTCCACCGGCGCCGTCGTCATCTCCGGTAACCATCCGATTCACGGCGCAGCCGCGCCCACCGCTACCCTGGTGATCGGCACCCACGAAGCCGAGGAGGCCGCGCTCGCGGCCACCGTGGAGGCGCTCGCCGCGAGCGACGTGGTGACCGCCGTCTCTTCCGTTCTCCGAGTCGAAGGATCGTAATGCCCCAGTCGTCGAATGGGCCGAAGTCGTACAGCCGGCAGTGGCGCGGCGTGCTCCGCGAGTACGCGGACCGCCTGAACATCTCCGAGGCGACTCCGATCGTGACGCTCGGCGAGGGCGGCACGCCGCTCCTGCCCGCCCCCGCGCTGTCCGCGCGCACCGGCGCGAACGTCTTCGTCAAGTTCGAGGGCATGAACCCGACCGGGTCGTTCAAGGACCGCGGCATGACGATGGCGATCTCCAAGGCCGTCGAGCACGGCGCGAAGGCCGTCATCTGCGCCTCGACCGGCAACACCTCGGCGTCCGCTGCGGCGTACGCCACGCACGCCGGCATCCAGGCCGTCGTCCTGGTGCCGGAGGGCAAGATCGCGATGGGCAAGCTCAGCCAGGCGATCGCGCACAACGCGCAGCTCCTCCAGGTGCAGGGCAACTTCGACGACTGTCTCGACATCGCCCGCGACCTGGCCACCAACTACCCGGTGCACCTGGTCAACTCGGTCAACCCCGACCGCATCGAGGGCCAGAAGACGGCCGCGTTCGAGGTCGTCGAGGTGCTCGGCGACGCGCCGGACTTCCACATCGTCCCGGTCGGCAACGCCGGCAACTACACCGCCTACCACCGCGGCTACACCGAGGAGCTGCAGCGCGGCGAGGCCACGAAGCTGCCGCGGATGTTCGGCTTCCAGGCCGCGGGCAGCGCGCCCATCGTGCTCGGCCACGCGGTCAAGGACCCCGACACCATCGCCACCGCGATCCGCATCGGCAACCCGGCGTCGTGGGAGCTCGCGCTCAACGCGCGCGACGACAGCGACGGCTACTTCGGCGCGATCGACGACGCCGGCATCCTGGAGGCGCACCGCATCCTCTCGGCCGAGGTGGGCATCTTCGTCGAGCCCGCGAGCGCGATCAGCGTCGCCGGCCTCCTGGAGCGCTCCGCCGCCGGCGTCATCCCCGCCGGCGCCACCGTCGTGCTCACCGTCACCGGCCACGGCCTGAAGGACCCGCAGTGGGCCCTCCGCACGGCCGACGGCTCCGACGTGCAGCCGACGAGCGTCCCGGTGGACACCCGCGCGATCGCGGACGTCCTCGGCCTCGTCGCCACCTCGGGAGCGTCGGCGTGACCTTGCGCACCGCCGACCTGCGCGGGCGCGCGGTCGCGGTGAAGGTCCCGGCGACGAGCGCCAACCTCGGTCCCGGCTTCGACACGCTCGGGCTCTCGCTCGCGCTGTACGACGAGCTGCGGGTCTCCGTCCGCGACGAGCCGGGCGCGACCGTCGAGGTCGTCGGCGTCGGCGCGGGGGAGGTCCCCACCGACGAGAGCAACCTCGTCGTGCGGGCGATCGCCCACACCTTCGAGTCGGTCGGCGTCGCCCTGCCCGGGCTGGACCTCGTCGCGCGCAACAACATCCCGCACGGCCGCGGCCTCGGGTCCTCCGGCGCCGCGATCGTGTCCGGCATCATGGCCGCGAAGGGTCTGCTGGAGGGCGTCGCCGAGTTCGACGCCCAGGCATTGCTCGCGCTCGCGAACGACATGGAGGGCCACCCCGACAACGTCGCGCCCGCCCTCTTCGGCGGACTGACGATCGCCTGGGTCACCCCGGAGGGCCCGCGGTTCAAGAAGCTGATCGTGCACCGCGGGGTCTCCCCGCTGGTGCTCGTGCCGGAGCACGTCATGTCGACGGCGCTCGCGCGCAGCCTCCAGCCGCAGTCGGTCCCGCACGAGGACGCCGTGTTCAACGTCTCCCGCTCGGCCCTGCTGGTCGCCGCGCTCATCCAGAGCCCCGAGCTGCTGCACGCCGCCACCGAGGACAAGCTCCACCAGAGCTACCGCGCCTCGGCGATGCCCGAGACCGACCGGCTGATCACGCTGCTGCGGTCCAACGGCTTCGCGGCGGTCGTCTCCGGCGCCGGGCCCTCGATCCTGGTGCTCTGCAGCGACCCGAGCCAGCGGCTCGCCGCGGCGGAGCTCGTCGCGCGCGAGGCGCAGACGGCCTGGCAGCCGCTCATGCTCGCGGTCGATTTCAAGGGCGCGACGGTCACCGCGGTGGCCGCCGACGACGTGGACACACCGGCGGCCTAGCGTCAGAAGCGCACGTTCCGAGGTGGTAAACTACCGAGTGCACCCGTGAAGAACCCGCGTCACGAGCGAATCCAGCTTCCGGGTGATCTCTTAGCAATCATGCCGTCACTCCTGCCTGCGCTTTTCGGATATCCGGAGCATCCGGGTATCCAGAGCGCACCGTAGCGCGGATCCGAACGCAGCACGGTAAGGCAGGCTCACGTGACGAGTGCTCCACAGCGGCGCGCAGAGTGCGCGCCGGGGGAAAGGAATCCTCTTCAGTGACTGATGTCGAACTCCACGCCGGGGGCGTGGACACCAGCGACCTGACCTCGCTCAAGGTGGCGGAGCTACAGGCTCTCGCCGCCGAGCTCGGCCTCCAGGGCGCGACCCGGCTCCGCAAGGGCGAGCTGGTCGAGGCGATCGCGACGGCTCGCGCCGCGGCCGCCGGGACCGCCGACGCTCCTGCCGAGCAGGAAGCGGCGGCGCCCGTCTCGCTCGAGACGGCCCCCGCCGAGACCGAGCAGCCTGCCGACCACGCGACCGCGGCCTCCCAGGTGCTCATCGAGCCGCTCATCGCCGAGCCCGTGGCCGACGAGCCGATCGCCGGCGACGACCTCCTGGGCACGGGCGACGCACTCCTGGGCCGCGACCCGCTGACGGCGCAGGTCGCCGCCGAGCCGCGCCGCCGCGGCTCCCGCCGCGCCTCGAGCCCGGACGGCACGAGCATCGCCCCCGCGTCCAGCGTGGCCGCGGGCGCCCACGTCAACACCGGCGAGACCGGTGTCGAGTCGCTCATTCCGGACGTCGACGCACTGCTCGACTCCGCGCTCGCCTCCCGCGAGCAGGCGCAGCGCGACGGCCAGGGCGGCCGCCGCCGCCGCGGCCGTGGCCAGAACGGCCAGCAGAACGGCGCGGCGCAGGAGACCGACGAGCAGTCGGCCGAGGCTCCCGCTCAGAGCGAGCAGCCGCAGGGCGACGCCGCCGAGCAGGGCGAGCAGCAGCCGTCCGGCCGCAGCCGCCGCAACCGCAACCGCAACAAGGGCGGCCAGAACGGCGACCAGGGCCAGAACCAGCAGGGCGGCCAGAACCAGGGTGGCCAGCAGGGCCAGCAGAACCAGCCGAAGGACCTCCAGGGCGACGGCGGCCAGCAGGGCGGGCAGCAGAACCGCGGTCCGCAGCAGCAGCAGCAGGCCGAGGGCGACCGCGCCGGCCGCTACCGCGACCGCAACCGCAAGCGCCGCGGCGCCACCGGCGGCGACGACCTCGAGCCCGAGATCGCCGACGACGACGTGCTGATCCCCGTCGCGGGCATCCTGGACGTGCTGGACAACTACGCGTTCGTCCGCACCACGGGCTACCTGCCCGGCGCCAGCGACGTCTACGTCTCGCTCGGCCAGGTCAAGAAGTACAACCTGCGCAAGGGCGACGCCGTGGTCGGTGCCATCCGCCAGCCGCGCGAGGGCGAGAACAACAGCCGCCAGAAGTACAACGCGCTCGTGAAGGTCGACTCGATCAACGGCCAGACCATCGAGGAGGCCGCGACCCGCGTCGAGTTCGGCAAGCTCACCCCGCTGTACCCGCAGGAGCGCCTGCGCCTGGAGACCGAGCCCACCAAGGTCACCCAGCGGATCATCGACCTGGTCGCCCCGATCGGCAAGGGCCAGCGCGGCCTCATCGTCGCGCCGCCCAAGGCCGGCAAGACCATCGTGATGCAGCAGATCGCCAACGCGATCACCACCAACAACCCCGAGGTGCACCTCATGGTCGTGCTGGTGGACGAGCGTCCCGAAGAGGTCACCGACATGCAGCGCACGGTGAAGGGCGAGGTCATCGCCTCCACCTTCGACCGTCCGGCGGAGGACCACACCACCGTCGCGGAGCTCGCGATCGAGCGCGCCAAGCGCCTGGTCGAGCTCGGCCACGACGTGGTCGTGCTGCTCGACTCGATCACCCGCCTCGGCCGCGCGTACAACCTGACGGCCCCGGCCTCCGGCCGCATCCTGTCGGGCGGTGTCGACGCCTCCGCGCTGTACCCGCCGAAGCGCTTCTTCGGCGCCGCGCGCAACATCGAGCACGGCGGCTCGCTGACCATCCTCGCCTCGGCGCTGGTCGAGACCGGCTCCAAGATGGACGAGGTGATCTTCGAGGAGTTCAAGGGCACCGGCAACATGGAGCTCCGCCTGTCGCGCCAGCTGGCCGACAAGCGCATCTTCCCGGCCGTCGACGTCAACGCCTCCGGCACCCGCCGCGAGGAGATGCTGATGGGCCAGGACGAGGTCAAGATCACCTGGAAGCTGCGTCGCGCGCTCGCCGGCCTCGACCAGCAGCAGGCCCTGGAGATCGTGCTCGGCCGCCTGAAGGAGACCTCGAGCAACGTCGAGTTCCTCATGCAGGTGCAGAAGTCGATGCCGCAGCCGGCCAACGGTCACGGCAACGCCCACTCGCACGGCCACGAGAACGACCACCGCTAGCTGACGAAGCGCCCGTCCGCCGTGCCCTGTGCGCGGCGGCGGGCGCTTTCTCGTTCCCCGACGGCGCCACCCAGAAAGAAGTCACGCATGTTCGAGTCGGTCAGCGGCCTCATCGCCGAGCACGACGACCTCCAGCAGCAGCTCTCCGACCCGGAGCTGCACAGCGACCCGGTCCGCTCCAAGAAGGTGAACCGCCGCTACGCCGAGCTGTCGCGCATCGTCGCCTCGTACAACCAGTGGAAGCAGCTGTCGGACGACCTGGAGGCCGCGCGCGAGCTGGCCGCGGAGGACGAGGCGTTCGCCGAGGAGATCCCCGGCCTGGAGCAGAGCCTGGAGGAGTCCGGCGAGAAGCTGCGCCGGCTGCTGATCCCGCGGGACCCCAACGACAGCCGCGACGTCATCATGGAGATCAAGATGGGGGAGGGCGGGGCCGAGTCCGCGCTGTTCGCAGGCGACCTCCTGCGCATGTACCTGCACTACGCGGACTCCAAGCGCTGGAAGGCCGAGATCATCGAGCAGACCTCCAGCGACCTCGGCGGCATCAAGGACGTCCAGGTGGCGTTCAAGGGCAACTCGAGCGACCCGGCCGAGGGCGTCTGGGCGCACCTGAAGTACGAGGGCGGCGTGCACCGCGTGCAGCGCGTGCCGGCGACGGAGTCGCAGGGCCGCATCCACACCTCCGCCGCTGGCGTGCTGGTGTTCCCGGAGGTCGACGAGCCCGAAGAGGTCGAGATCAACCCCAACGACCTCAAGATCGACGTCTTCCGGTCGTCCGGCCCCGGCGGCCAGTCGGTCAACACGACGGACTCGGCCGTGCGCATCACCCACGTGCCGACCGGCATCGTGGTGTCGATGCAGAACGAGAAGAGCCAGCTGCAGAACCGCGAGGCCGCGATGCGCGTGCTCCGGGCTCGCCTGCTCGCGAAGCAGCAGGAGGAGGCGGACGCCGAGGCGGCCGAGTTCCGCAAGGGCCAGATCCGCACGATGGACCGCTCCGAGCGCATCCGCACGTACAACTTCCCGGAGAACCGGATCGCCGACCACCGCACCGGCTACAAGGCCTACAACCTCGACTCGGTCATGAACGGCGCCCTCGACCCCGTCATCGACTCCAACATCCTCGCCGACGAAGAGGCCCGCCTGGCCGACCTGGCCCAAGACTGAAACAGCCGAGTACGCGATTATTCAGCTGAGAACTGCCGAGTACGCAGATAATCTGCGTACTCGGCAGTTGCGGTCAGATGTAGAGGGCGGGGTCCAGCCACTCGTCGCCGGCGATCTGCTCGTGGCCGGAGCGCGGGCGTGCGCGGGCGGGGACGCCGGTGAGCACCGAGTCCGGCGGGGCGTCGTGCACGACGACGGCGTTCGCGCCGATCACGGTCCGCGTGCCGATCTCGATCGCGCCGAGCACCTTGGCGCCCGCGCCGATCGTCACGTGGTCGTGGATGGTCGGGTGCCGCTTGCCGTGGCCGCTGCCGCGTCCGCCGAGGGTCACGCCGTGGTAGAGCATCACGTCGTCGCCGATCCAGGTGGTCTCGCCGATGACGACGCCCATCCCGTGGTCGATGAAGAAGCGCCGGCCGATGCGGGCGCCGGGGTGGATCTCGATGCCGGTCAGGAAGCGCGTGAACTGCGACAGCATCCGCGCCGGCATCCGGAACCCGGCGCGCCATAGCCGGTGCGCGACGCGGTAGGACCAGACCGCGTGCAGCCCGGAGTAGACGAGCGCGATCTCGGCGCCCCCGCGCGCGGCGGGGTCGTGCGTGCGCGCGTTGCGGATGTCCTCGCGCGCCCGGAACAGGGCCACGCGGTCAGTCCAGCAGGTCCGCCCAGAGGGCGGTCGAGATGTAGCGCTCACCGGTGTCGCAGACGACGGCGACGATGGTCTTGCCCGCGTTCTCCGGGCGCGCGGCCACCTGCAGCGCGGCCCAGACGATCGCTCCGGAGGAGATGCCGGCGAGGATGCCCTCTTCGCTCGCGAGCCGCTTCGCCACCTCGATGGAGTCCTCGAACGACACGTCGATGACCTCGTCGTAGACGGAGGTGTCGAGGATCTCGGGGACGAAGTTGGCTCCGATGCCCTGGATCTTGTGCGGGCCGGGCTTGCCGCCGTTGAGGATGGGGGAGTCGGCCGGCTCGACCGCGATGATCTGCACCTCGGGCTTGCGCTCCTTGAGCACCTGGCCGACGCCGGTGATCGTGCCGCCGGTGCCGACGCCGGAGATGAAGATGTCGACGCCGCCGTCGGTGTCCGCCCAGATCTCCTCGGCGGTGGTGGCGCGGTGGATGGCGGGGTTGGCCTCGTTGGCGAACTGCTGCGCCCAGATGGCGTTGTCGTTCTCGGCGACGATCTTCTTGGCGGCCTCGACCGCGCCGCGCATGCCCTCGGGGCCGGGGGTGAGGACGATCTCGGCGCCGAACGCGCGCAGGAGCACGCGCCGCTCCTTGCTCATGGTCTCCGGCATGGTCAGGATGACCTTGTAGCCGCGGGCGGCGCCGACCATCGCCAGGGCGATGCCGGTGTTGCCGCTGGTGCCCTCCACGATGATCCCGCCCGGGCGGAGGGCGCCGGCCTTCTCGGCGGCGTCGATGATCGAGACGCCGATCCGGTCCTTGACGCTGGCGGCGGGGTTGAAGAACTCCAGCTTCGCCAGCACGGTCGCGCCGGTGTCGGCGGCGAGCCGGTTCAGCTTGACGAGCGGAGTGCGTCCGACGGTTTCGGTGATGTTCTCGTAGATCTTCGCGGGCATGGTGCTCACTCTATTCCGCCCGGAGCCTCGGTGAAGGCCTGTGACGGTAAGCTCGTCGGGCCATGTCCGACACCGCAGCCCCCGCCACCGTCCGCTCCGTCCGCGAGGAGACGGTCGCCGCGCTCGCCCAGGCGGGGGTCCCCGACCCCGAGGTGGACGCCGACCTGCTCGTCGGGTTCGTCCTCGGCGTCGGCCGCGGCCGCGTCCAGGCGCTCGTGGTGATGGATTCGACGATCGACGGCGAGGACGCGGAGCGCGTCCGCGAGCTCACCGCTCGCCGCGCGACGCGCGAGCCGCTGCAGCACATCACCGGCACGGCGCCGTTCCGCGCGCTGGAGCTCGCCGTCGGCCCCGGCGTCTTCGTGCCGCGCCCGGAGACCGAGCAGGTGGTCCAGTTCGCGATCGACGCGCTCCGGGCGGTGCCGTCGGCCGAGCCGGTCGGCGTCGACCTCGGCACGGGCAGCGGGGCGATCGCGCTCGCCATGGCGACGGAGGTCCCGCACGCGCGCGTCTACGCGGTGGAGAAGTCGCCGGAGGCGTTCGCGTGGACCCGCCGCAACGTCGAGGCGGTGGGAGCCGCGAACCTCCAGGCCGTGCTCGGCGACCTCGCCGACGCCCTCCCCGAGCTCGACGGCACCGTGGACGTCGTCATCTCCAACCCGCCGTACGTGCCGGACGACGCGATTCCGCGCGACCCGGAGGTGCGGCTGTTCGACCCGGCGGCGGCGCTCTACGGCGGCGCCGACGGCCTGGACGTCGTGCGCGTCATCTCCGGCGTCGCCCGCCGGCTGCTGCGGCCGGGCGGCACGCTGGTGCTGGAGCACGGCGAGCTCCAGGGCGCGCAGATCCGCGACCTCCTGACCGCCGACGGCTGGCGCGCGGCCGCCACCCACCGCGACCTCACCACCCGGGACCGGGCGACCACCGCGCTGAAATAACCGCGCCGCGACTCGTGCCGAATGTGGGGTATGGCGGCGCCATTCGCGACATTCGTGCTGAATGTGCGCTCGTTGGGCGGCGCGATTCGTGCTGAATGTGCGCTTGTTGGGCGTGACGAGTGTCAGCGGCGCGCCCCGCGGTCCGCGTCGCGCGCGGCGCGCTCGCGGGCGCGGGCGATCGCCTCGCGCTCCCGCTTGCGGGCCTCGCGCAGCGCCTTCTCCGCCTCGCGGCGCGCCTTCGCGGCCTCCCGGACCGCCTTGTCGTGCGGCACGGGCTCCGGCCGCGGCTCGTACGCGACGATGGGCTCGCCCGCGGCGCGGGCGGTCACGTAGCGCTCGATCCCGTCCAGGATGCGCTCCAGCCCGAACGCGAAGTCGTCCTGCTCGTCCTCCCCGTCCGAGTAGCCGCCGGAGGCCACCAGCGGTGCCAGGTCGGGGAAGCGCTCCGGCGTGACGAGCTCGGCGAGCGCGGCGGCGAACGCCTCCCCGCTCTGCGGCGGCGTGGCGCCCTTCTCGCGGGACTGCCGCACATCGCGCTCCACCACGCCGACCGCGCGCGCGTACGACGACAGCAGCAGCGCGGTGGACATCTTCTCCGCGTCGGTCAGCGGCAGCCCCCGCATCTCGCGCAGGCCCCAGTCCAGCACGGCGAGGTTGTTCGGCATGAGCGGGATGCCGGAGATCGGGATGTCCGGGAACCACGGGTGCGCCTGGATCACCTCGATGGTCGCCATCGACCAGCGGCGCAGGCCTCCGCGCCAGTCGGACCCGGCGGCCTCCTCCGGTGGGATCGGGACGTCGCAGACCGCGTCCTGCATGAGCGCGAGGACGTCGTCCTTGCCGGTCACGTAGCGGTAGAGGGACATCGTGGTGAAGCCGAGCTCGGTCGCGATCCGGCTCATCGAGACCGCGGAGAGGCCTTCCGCGTCGGCGACGCCGATCGCCGCGTCCACGATGCGCTCGATGCTGAGCTCGCGTTTCGGTCCGCGCTGCGGGCGCTCGGCGATGCCCCAGCTCAGCGCGACGGCGCGCGGCAGCGCCTGTTCGACTTCGTCGGCCATTCCGCACGCCTCTCCGGTTCGGTGTTGACACCCATCCTAGAACTGTGTATCACTTAAACGAAATGGTGTGCGCCATAAACAGTTTGCTCGATACACAGAATCAGGAAGGAAACGGATCATGACAGCACCAGCGATCGAGGTGGCCGGACTGCGCAAGTCCTTCGGCTCGCAGACCGTCCTCGACGGGGTCGACCTGCGGGTCGAACGGGGGAGCGTCTTCGCCCTCCTCGGCCCGAACGGGGCCGGCAAGACGACCGTCATCAACATCCTCAGCACCCTCGTGCTGCCGGACGGCGGGACCGCGGTGGTCTGCGGCCACGACGTGTCAAGCGACCCGGAGGGGGTCAAGCGGTCGATCAGCCTCACCGGCCAGTCCGCCGCGGTGGACGACGTGCTCACCGCCGACGAGAACCTGCGCATGATGGCGCGGCTCTCCGGCTTCGGCCGCGCGGAGGCCGCCGCACGCGCCCGGGAGCTGATCGACGGCTTCGACCTCCGCGACGCCGCCCGCAAGCGCGTCAAGACCTACTCCGGCGGCATGCGCCGCCGGCTCGACCTCGCGCTGAGCCTCGTCGCCACACCGCCGGTGATCTTCCTCGACGAGCCGACCACCGGGCTCGACACGCGCAGCAGGCAGGCGCTCTGGGCGATCATCCGGAGCCTCGCCGAGCGCGGCGTGACGATCCTGCTCACCACGCAGTACCTGGAGGAGGCCGACCGGCTCGCCGACCGGATCGCGGTCCTCGACCACGGCAGGATCGTCGCCGAGGGCACCGCCCCCGAGCTGAAGGCGCGCGTCGGCGGCGAGGTCGTGGAGCTCCGCGACGCGAACGACGAGGTCGTGCGCGAGCTGCCCACCGACGGGACCGTCGACGGGCTCCGCGCCGCCATCGACCTGCTCGACGGCCTCGGCGTGGCCGGCGCGTCGATCGCCCTGCGCAAGCCGAGCCTCGACGACGCGTTCCTCGCGCTCACCGGCGGCGCCCCCGGTCCTGCGCCCGCCGATCCCCGCTCCACGCTCCAGAAGGAGGCCATCCGATGACCGCGCTCACCGTCCCCGCCGTCCCGACCCCGGGCGCACCCGCCCGCCGCGTGAGCGGCGCCACCGCCACGGCGGTCTTCATCGGCCGCAGCGTCCGTCACTCGCTCCGCAACGTCGAGGCCCTGACCATGGCGATCGTCCTCCCCGTCATGCTCATGCTGCTGTTCACCTTCGTCTTCGGCGGCGCCTTGGACAAGGAGGGCGGCTACGTCGACTACGTCGTACCCGGCATCATCCTGCTCTGCGCCGGCTTCGGCGCGTCCAGCACCGCGGTGGATGTGGCCGAGGACCTGAGCAACGGGATCGTCGACCGCTTCCGCACGATGCCGCTGCGGGCCGGCGTTGTGGTGACCGGGCACGTGGTGGCGAGCCTGCTGCGCAACCTGGTCGCCACCGGCGTCGTGATCGGCGTCGCCCTCGCGGTCGGCTTCCGGCCGACGGCGAACCCGCTGGAATGGCTGGGCGCGCTCGGAATGGTGGCCCTCTTCATCCTCGCCATCACCTGGCTCTACGCGGCGATCGGCCTGGCCGCGGCGAACCCGACGGCGGCGAGCGGCTACGGCTTCGCGCTGCTGTTCCTGCCCTACCTGTCGAGCGCGTTCGTCCCCACGGACACCATGCCGACGTGGCTGCAGTGGATCGCGCAGAACCAGCCGATCACGCCGATCATCGAGACGATCCGGGCGCTCCTGTTCGGGCGCGACCCCGGCAGCGAGCTCTGGTGGGCGCTGGGCTGGTGCGCGGTGATCATCGTGGGCGCGTACCTGTGGGCGGCGTGGCTGTTCCGGCGGAAGGCCGGGCGGCGCTGAGCTGCTGTGCGAGGCCGGGGCCGACCGATGTCGGCCCCGGCTTCTCAGCGCTCGTCGTCACCGCTCCGCGAACGCCCTGACCGCCGCGAGCAGCCCGTCGGTGTCGAAGGTCCCGTCGTCGCGCCGGGTGAAGTGGAACGCGTGCATACCCGCCTCCCTGGCGCCTTCGACGTTGGGGAGGGAGTCGTCGAACAGGATGGCGTCCTCCGGGCGGACGCCGAAGCGGCCGAGGGCACGGGTGTAGATGCGGCGCTCCGGCTTGCGGGCGCCGAGGACCGCCGAGACGAGGTCGTTGGTGCCGAGGATCGGGTACGACTCCGGCATCAGGACCGGCAGGGAGTCCTTGAACGGGATCGGGTTGTTCGACAGCAGGGACACCGTCCCGAGCGTCGCGGCGACGCGGAGGGCCTCGATCGAGCCGTCGATCGGGGTCATCGCGGCCTTTCTGGCGTCCTGCCACTGCTCCAGCGTGAGGTGCGCGCCGGTCACCTCGGCGAACGCCGCCAGGTACTCCTCGCTGGTCGCGTACTCGCCGATCTCGGCCGCGCGCTCGTGGCCGCCCGCCCACCAGCCGGAGGCGAGCCGGTACTGGCTGACGCCGCTCAGCTCGGCGAGGCGGGGGAGGCGCTTGTGGAAGTCGTAGTCGTAGAGGGTCTTGTCGCAGTCGAAGAAGTAGACGTCCATCGCCACCAGTATCCCGCCCGGGGCGCGGTCGCAGAGAACCTTGCGGTCGCTCAACTATCATGGGTGCCGTCATGGCTCCCATCTACGACTGCTCCGTCGACTCCGAACTGCTCACCGGCATGCGCCTCGCCCGCGGGGCGATCGGCCGCGGCGAGCTCGTCGTGATCCCCACCGACACCGTCTACGGGGTCGCCGCCGACGCCTTCAGCCCGGCCGCGGTGCAGCGCCTCCTGGACGCGAAGGGGCGCGGCCGGCAGTCGCCGCCGCCCGTCCTCGTCCCCGGCATCCCCACCCTCGCGGCCCTGGCCGAGCACGTGCCTGCCGAGGTGGACGCCCTGGTGAAGGAGTTCTGGCCGGGCGGCCTCACGATCGTGCTGCCGGCCGCGCCCTCCCTGGTCTGGGACCTCGGCGAGACCCGCGGCACCGTCGCCCTGCGCATGCCGCAGGACCGCATCGCCCTCGAGATCCTCTCGGAGACCGGCCCGCTCGCCGTGTCCTCCGCCAACCTCACCGGCCGCCCGGCCGCCCGCACGGCGGCGGAGGCCGAGGCGATGCTCGGCGACTCCGTCTCGGTCTACCTCGACGGGGGAGAGGCCGGCACCGCCTACGAGCGCGTCGAGGGCAAGGACTCCTCGTCCACGATCGTCGACGCGACCGCGCTCGCCTCCGGCGCCGGCAAGCTCCGCATCCTCCGCCACGGCGTCATCAGCGCCGAGCAGCTGCGCGCCGTCGTCGGCGACGCACTGGAAGAGGAGCGCACCGACACCGACACCGACGACACCACCGACGACACCGCCGGCTCCGCCGCCGCGGCGGAGACCGATGACCAGGCCCGCGCCGACGCCGCCGCGGACACCTGAGCCGTGACCCTCTTCCTCGCCCTCGCTGTCATCTCGGCCGTCATCACGTTCGGGATGTCCCTGGTGGTCTACCGGGTCGCGATGCGGTTCAAGCTCTACCCGAAGATCCGCGAGCGGGACGTGCACACCCGGCCGACCCCGCGGCTCGGCGGCGTCGCCATGTTCCTCGGCATCCTGGTGGCGTTCGCGGTGTCCTGGCTGCTGTCCAGCCAGTTCGGCGTGCTGTCCTTGATCTTCTCCGACGCGGGTCCCATCCTCGCGATCCTCGGCGCCTCGCTCCTCATCGTCGTGCTCGGCGTCGCCGACGACCTGTGGGACCTCGACTGGATGACCAAGCTCGCCGGGCAGTTCGTCGCGGCCGGGATCGTCGCCTGGCTGGGCGTGCAGATCTACTCCCTGCCGATCGGCGGCCTCACCATCGGCTCACCGGTGATGAGCATCGTGATCACCCTGTTCGCAATCGTCCTGGTGATGAACGCGATCAACTTCATCGACGGCCTGGACGGCCTCGTCGCCGGCGTCGCGCTCATCGCCAACGGCACGTTCCTCGTCTACACGTACCTGCTCCAGCGCGACATCAGCCCGCAGAACTACTTCAGCCTCGCCGGCGTCATCGCGGCCATCCTGGTCGGCGCCTGCGCGGGCTTCCTCCCGCTCAACTGGCATCCGGCGAAGATGTTCATGGGCGACGCGGGCGCACTGCTGATCGGCCTGCTGATGGCCACCTCGGCCATCTCGGTCACCGGCACGATCAACCCGGAGGCGCTGCAGACCCTGGGCAAGTCCTCGCTGGTGCCCGCGTTCATCCCGGTCACCATCCCGTTCGCCGTGCTGGTCATCCCGCTGCTCGACTTCGGCCTTGCGGTGGTGCGCCGCCTGCGGGCCGGGAAGTCGCCGTTCAGCGCCGACCGCAAGCACCTGCACCACCGGCTGCTCGACATGGGCCACTCCCACCTGCACGCCGTGCTCATCTTCTACGCGTGGACCGCTGTGCTGTCGATCGGCTGCCTGCTGTTCTTCTTCGACCCGTACTGGATGGCCATCGTGTTCGTCGCGATCGGCCTGGTGATCTGCACCGCGATCACCCTCGCGCCGCTCAGCCGCCGCAAGGCCAACGAGGCCGCCGCCGAGCTCGCCCCCGCCGGCAGCAAGGAGGCCGAGGAGACGGCGCGGTACGACCAGCTCGACATCGCGAGCGAGCAGCTCCGCGTCACCACCCCGCCCGGCCCCCGCGACGACGCGGCGCCGGACGACCCCGCCGACCCCACCAGCAAGGAGACCCGATGACCGACCACCAGGACGGAAGCCCCGCCCCGCGGCCGGACCAGCCCCCGCAGCAGCCCACCTCGACGCCCGTGCTGAAGGACGTGCTCAAGTACGGTTTCATCCTCTCCGGGGCGATCGCGATCGTCGGGATGGTGCTCGGCGGAATCTTCGCCGGCTGGGTCGGCGTCACGAGCGCGCTGATCGGCACCGTGATGGCTGCGGTGTTCCTCAGCATCACGGCGCTCAGCATCCTGATCGCCAACCGCTTCATCGGCTCCGACCTGTTCGTCGGGCTGTTCTTCGGCATCGTGCTGGGTGGCTGGATCGTCAAGTTCGTGCTCTTCATCGTGCTCGCGCTGCTGCTGCGCGACCAGCCCTGGATCAACCCCGTCGTGCTGTTCCTGAGCCTGATCGCGGGCGTGATCGGGTCGCTCGTGGTCGACATGATCGTGGTCTTCCGATCCCGCATCCCCTACGCCAGCGACGTCCGGCTGCCGGGGGACAAGCGCTGACCTGTATCCGATTCGTTACCGCTTGAAAACTCTTGTAGAGTTGTCAGTGATCCCCCACCCGTACGCGCCCACGCACCACCGGTCGCGCGAACGCGGGTGTCCACCGTTCGTCGTCGCGAGAGCATCAGCTCGACGCCCCGAAACAGGAGATAGCGCTGTTAGCTAACGCTGTGAACCTGCTGGTCCAGGCCGCAAGCTCCGATGGAGGAAGCTTCCAAGGCCCGTCGATCAACGAGTTCTTCCCACCCACCCTGTTCACCATCGGCGGACTCGAGTTCAACCGCATCACGCTGGTTCGCATCATCTCCACCGTCGCGCTGATCCTCGTCTTCTGGCTCGGCACGCGCAAGATGAAGCTCATTCCGGGCCGGTTCCAGTCGGTCGTCGAGATGGGCCTGGACTTCGTCCGCGTCAACATCGCGGAGGACCTGCTCGGCCGCAAGGACGGCCGGCGCTTCCTGCCGCTGCTCACCACGATCTTCTTCATGGTGCTGTTCTTCAACATCACCGGCATCATCCCGTTCCTGAACATCGCGGGCACGGCGATCATCGGGACGCCCATCGTCCTGGCGATCGCGGCCTACATCGCGTTCATCTACGCGGGCATCAAGAAGAGCCCGGGCAACTTCTTCCGGAACGCGCTGTTCCCGCCCGGTGTGCCGTGGTTCCTCTACATCCTGGTGACGCCGATCGAGTTCATTTCGACGTTCATCCTGCGGCCGATCACCCTGACGCTCCGACTTCTGATGAACATGGTCGTCGGGCACCTGCTGCTCGTGCTGTTCTTCACCGGCACCGCGTTCTTCGTCTTCACCCTGGGCGGGCTCTGGTCGCTGTTCGGTGTGGTGACCTTCGCCTTCGGGTTCGCATTCTCCCTGTTCGAGATCCTGGTGGCCGTCCTCCAGGCATACGTCTTCGCACTGCTCACGGGTGTCTACATCCAGCTCGCAGTCGCCGAGGAACACTAATTACGGTTCGCGCGACCGCGCGCACCGCCATCACGGAAGGAAACACATAACGTGGACATCGCTGCAATCAACGGCAACATCGCCACCGTCGGTTACGGCCTCGCCGCCATCGGCCCGGCCATCGGCGTGGGCATCGTCGTCGGCAAGACCATCGAGGGCGTCGCCCGCCAGCCCGAGCTGGCCGGCCGCCTGCAGGTCCTGATGTACATCGGTATCGCGTTCACCGAGGCGCTCGCGTTCATCGGTATCGCCGTCGGCTTCATCTTCCAGTAGTCCGTCCTCTTTATCCATTCCCGTAAGGAGGAACGATGCTCAACAGTGTCGTGATCGCCGCGACGGAGGAGACGCACAACCCGCTGATCCCCGCGTGGCCGGACATCATCGGCTCGGTGATCTGCTTCGTCATCATCCTGTTCTTCTTCTGGAGGCTGGTCCTTCCGCGCATGCGGAAGCTCCTGGATGAGCGTGCCGAGGCCATCGAGGGCAACATCGCGAAGGCCGACGAGGCTCAGCACAAGGCCGAGGCGCTGCTGGAGGAGTACACCGCCCAGCTCGCAGAGGCGCGTGCCGAGGCCGGCCGCATCCGCGAGACGGCGCGCAACGACGGTCAGAAGATCGTCGCCGAGGCCAAGGAGACCGCGACGGCCGAGGCCGCCCGCGTCACCGCGACCGCCCAGGCCCAGATCGAGGCGGAGCGCCAGAGCGCGCTCGTCTCGCTCCGCGGCGAGGTGGGCTCGCTCGCGATCGACCTCGCCTCCGGCGTGGTCGGTGAGGTGCTCACGGACGACAAGAAGGCCCAGGCGATCGTCGACCGGTTCCTGGCCGACCTCGAGTCCAGCGACGCCCAGCAGGCCGCGGCCCAGAAGGCAGGGTCGAGCAACTGATGGGAAGCGCCTCCAGAGAAGCACTGGCCCGATCCGTCCAGGCGCTCGCCGGGCTCGGGTCCAAGGCCGATCTGGCGACGGCTGAAGACCTGTTCGCCGCAGGACGAGTCGTCGCCGACTCCGCCCAGCTCCGTTCGGTCCTCAGCGACCCGTCGGCGCCGGCCGAGGGCAAGGCCGCGCTCGTGCAGCGCGTCTTCGGTTCGCTCTCGGCGCCCGCCGTCGAGCTGCTGACCGTCGTCGCCGGCCAGCGCTGGTCCGACCAGGACGACGTCCTCGCCGCGATCGAGGAGCTCGGCATCCGCTCGATCGCCGCCTCCGCTCCGCGCAACGTGGACATCCCGGGCGAGCTCTTCGCGTTCGGAGGCGCCGTGACCTCCGACGCGGAGCTCGAGCTCGCGCTCCGCAGCAAGCTCGCGGACCCCGAGGCGAAGGCGGCCCTCGCCGAGCGCCTGCTCGCGGGCAAGGCCTCGAAGCAGACGGTCGCGATCGCGCGCCAGCTCGTGCTGCAGCCGCGCGGCCGCAGCATCCGCGAGTCGCTCCGCGACGCCGCGCGCATCGTCGCCGCCCAGTACGGCCAGACGATCGCCACGGTCGTCACCGCCACGCCGCTCCCGGCCGAGCAGGCCGAGCGCCTCCGCGCGAGCCTCGCCGCGAAGTACGGCGAGCTCAAGCTCAACGAGGTCGTCGACCCGGCGATCCTCGGCGGCCTGCGCGTGCAGGTCGGCGACGACGTCATCGACGGAAGCGTCGCGTCGCGCCTCACCGAACTCCGACTTCAGCTCGCGGGCTGATCGCCCGACAGAGAAACCCAGATAGGGAACAACGATGGCAGACATCCAGATCAGCCCCGATGAGATCCGGGACGCGCTCAAGGACTTCGTCTCGAAGTACGAGCCGGCCAAGGCCGAGACCACCGAGGTCGGACACGTCCTCGACGCCTCCGACGGCATCGCGCACGTCGAGGGCCTCCCCGGCGTGATGGCGAACGAGCTCATCCGCTTCGCGGACGGCACCCTCGGCCTGGCGCAGAACCTCGACGAGAACGAGGTCGGCGTCGTGGTCCTCGGCGAGTTCGACGACATCGTCGAGGGCATGGAGGTGACCCGCACCGGCGAGGTCCTCTCCGTCCCCGTCGGCGACGGCTACCTCGGCCGCGTGGTCGACCCGCTCGGCAACCCGATCGACGGTCTCGGCGAGATCGCCACCGAGGGCCGCCGCGAGCTCGAGCTCCAGGCCCCCGGCGTCATGCAGCGCAAGTCGGTGCACGAGCCGCTCCAGACCGGCATCAAGGCGATCGACGCCATGATCCCCGTCGGCCGCGGTCAGCGCCAGCTCATCATCGGCGACCGTCAGACCGGCAAGACGGCCATCGCGATCGACACGATCATCAACCAGAAGGCCAACTGGGAGTCCGGCGACGTCAACAAGCAGGTACGCTGCATCTACGTCGCGATCGGCCAGAAGGGCTCGACCATCGCCTCGGTGAAGGGCGCGCTCGAGGACGCCGGCGCGATGGAGTACACCACCATCGTCGCGGCCCCGGCCTCCGACCCGGCCGGCTTCAAGTACCTCGCCCCCTACACGGGCTCGGCCATCGGCCAGCACTGGATGTACGGCGGCAAGCACGTCCTCATCATCTTCGACGACCTGTCGAAGCAGGCCGAGGCCTACCGCGCCGTCTCCCTCCTCCTGCGCCGTCCGCCGGGACGCGAGGCCTACCCGGGCGACGTCTTCTACCTGCACTCCCGCCTGCTGGAGCGTTGCGCCAAGCTCTCCGACGAGCTGGGCGCCGGCTCGATGACCGGTCTGCCGATCATCGAGACGAAGGCGAACGACGTCTCGGCGTACATCCCGACCAACGTGATCTCGATCACCGACGGCCAGATCTTCCTGCAGTCCGACCTGTTCAACGCCAACCAGCGTCCCGCTGTCGACGTCGGCATCTCGGTCTCCCGCGTCGGCGGCGACGCGCAGGTCAAGTCGATCAAGAAGGTCTCCGGCACGCTCAAGCTCGAGCTGGCGCAGTACCGCTCCCTCGAGGCGTTCGCGATGTTCGCGTCCGACCTCGACGCGGCCAGCCGCCGCCAGCTCGCCCGCGGCGCGCGCCTCACCGAGCTGCTCAAGCAGCCGCAGTACTCGCCGTTCCCGGTGGAGGAGCAGGTCGTCTCGATCTGGGCCGGCACCAACGGCAAGCTGGACGAGGTCGCGGTGGAGGACATCCTCCGCTTCGAGTCCGAGCTGCTGGACCACCTGCGCCGCAACACCGACATCCTCACCACCCTGCGCGACACGAACGTCCTCGACGACGACACCGTGGCGAAGCTCGGCGAGGAGGTCGACAAGTTCAAGCTCGAGTTCCAGACCGGCGAGGGCAAGCCGCTCGCCTCGGTCGGACGCGAGGAGTTCGAGGCGAGCTCCACGGAGGACGTCAACCAGGAGCGCATCGTCAAGGCGAAGCGCTGAGCACGGATAGGTACTGAGGAAGACACATGGGAGCACAGCTTCGGGTCTACCGGCAGAAGATCAGGTCTGCCCAGACGACCAAGAAGATCACCCGTGCCATGGAGCTGATCTCCGCCTCACGCATCCAGAAGGCGCAGGCCAGGGTGGCCGCCTCCACGCCGTACGCCCGCGCGATCACGCGCGCGGTGTCGGCGGTGGCGACCTACTCGAACGTCGAGCACGTCCTCACCACGGAGCCGGAGAAGATCGAGCGCGCCGCGATCGTCATCTTCTCCTCGGACCGCGGGCTCGCGGGCGCGTTCAACTCGAACGTGCTCAAGGAGTCGGAGAAGCTCGCCGAGCTGCTGCGCAGCCAGGGCAAGGAGGTCGTCTACTTCCTGATCGGACGCAAGGCGCAGGGCTACTTCAGCTTCCGCCGCCGCGCGTTCGAGCGGGTGTGGACGGGCAACACGGACAACCCCGAGTTCGAGCAGGCCAAGGAGGTCGCCGACGCGGTCCTGGAGTCCTTCCTGCGTGACGCGTCCGACGGCGGCGTGGACGAGATCCACATCGTCTACAACCGCTTCATCAGCATGCTGACCCAGGAGCCCCAGATCGTCCGCCTGCTTCCGCTGGAGGTCGTGGAGGGCGTCGAGGAGCCGGACCGCACCCAGGTGCTGCCGCTCTACGAGTTCGAGCCCGACGTCAACACCGTGCTCGACTCGCTCCTGCCGGTCTACATCGAGAGCCGCATCTTCAACGCGATGCTGCAGTCCGCCGCCTCCAAGCACGCGGCCACGCAGAAGGCGATGAAGTCCGCGAGCGACAACGCCGACAAGCTCATCACCGACTACACGCGACTGGCCAACAACGCCCGCCAGGCGGAGATCACCCAGCAGATCTCCGAGATCGTGGGCGGCGCGGACGCGCTGAGCTCGGCAAAATAATCGTCCAAACGAGAGAGAACGAATCATGACTACCGCTACCGCCGAAGCCCAGGCTTCGACCGCGCAGCCGGCCGGCGTGGGACGCATCGCCCGCGTCACCGGTCCGGTCGTCGACATCGAGTTCCCGCACGACTCGATCCCGGGCATCTACAACGCCCTGAAGACCACCATCACCATCGGCGAGCAGTCGACCGAGATCACGCTCGAGGTCGCGCAGCACCTCGGCGACGACCTCGTCCGCGCCATCGCCCTGAAGCCCACCGACGGCCTGGTCCGCGGCGGCGAGGTGCGCGACACCGGCGCCCCGATCTCCGTGCCGGTCGGCGACGTGACCAAGGGCAAGGTCTTCAACGTGACCGGCGACGTGCTCAACGCCGAGCCGGGCGAGAAGATCGAGATCACCGAGCGCTGGCCGATCCACCGCCAGCCGCCGGCGTTCGACCAGCTCGAGTCCAAGACGCAGCTCTTCGAGACCGGCATCAAGGTCATCGACCTCCTCACCCCGTACGTCCAGGGCGGCAAGATCGGCCTGTTCGGCGGCGCGGGCGTCGGCAAGACCGTCCTCATCCAGGAGATGATCCAGCGTGTGGCTCAGGACCACGGTGGTGTCTCGGTGTTCGCCGGCGTCGGTGAGCGCACCCGTGAGGGCAACGACCTCATCCACGAGATGGAGGAGGCGGGCGTCTTCGACAAGACCGCGCTCGTCTTCGGCCAGATGGACGAGCCGCCGGGGACGCGTCTGCGCGTCGCCCTGTCCGCGCTGACGATGGCGGAGTACTTCCGCGACGTGCAGAAGCAGGACGTGCTGCTCTTCATCGACAACATCTTCCGCTTCACGCAGGCCGGCTCCGAGGTCTCCACGCTGCTCGGCCGCATGCCGTCCGCGGTGGGCTACCAGCCGAACCTCGCCGACGAGATGGGCCTCCTCCAGGAGCGCATCACCTCGACCCGCGGTCACTCGATCACCTCGCTGCAGGCGATCTACGTGCCGGCCGACGACTACACCGACCCGGCGCCGGCGACCACGTTCGCGCACCTCGACGCCACGACCGAGCTCTCCCGCGAGATCGCGTCGAAGGGCCTGTACCCGGCCGTCGACCCGCTGACCTCGACCTCGCGCATCCTCGACCCCCGCTACCTGGGCGCCGACCACTACCGCGTGGCCACCACGGTCAAGCAGATCCTCCAGAAGAACAAGGAGCTGCAGGAGATCATCGCGATCCTCGGTGTCGACGAGCTGTCCGAAGAGGACAAGATCACCGTGTCGCGGGCCCGTCGCATCCAGCAGTTCCTCTCGCAGAACACCTACATGGCGAAGAAGTTCACCGGTGTCGAGGGCTCGACCGTCCCGCTGAAGGACACCATCGAGTCGTTCGACGCGATCGCCAAGGGCGAGTTCGACCACGTGGCCGAGCAGGCGTTCTTCAACGTCGGCGCGATCACCGACGTCGAGGAGAAGTGGGCGCAGATCCAGAAGGAGAACGGCTGACATGGCTGTCCTCAACGTGAGCGTCGTCGCGGCCGACCACGAGGTGTGGTCGGGCGAGGCGAAGATGGTCGTCGCGCGGACCGTGGAAGGGCAGATCGGTATCCTGCCCGGCCACGAGCCGCTGCTCGCCATCCTCGCCCAGGGCGAGGTGCGCGTGACCCTGAACGGTGGGGAGTCCATCGCGGCGCAGGCCGACGACGGCTTCCTCTCCGTGGAGAACAACACGGTCACGATCGTGGCCCGTCAGGCCGAGCTGGTCTGAACATGACCGACCAGAAAGCCCCGCTCGAACGGCAGTTCGGTGACGTCCGCGTCCCCGTCCTGGTCGTGACGGCGGGGCTTCCCGGTTCGGGCAAGTCCACCATCGCGGAGATCATCGCCGGCCGCCTCGGCGCGACCGCGATCTCGGTGGACCCGATCGAGGCCGCGATCCTCAAGGCCGGCATCGACTCCGACCAGCCCACCGGCCTCGCCGCCTACCTGGTGGCGGAGCGCATGGCCGAGCAGGTGCTCGTCAGCGGGCACTCGGTCGTCGTGGACGCGGTCAACGCCGTCGAGCCTGCGCGCCTGCAGTGGCGCGACCTGGCCGAGCGCTGCGGCGTCAAGCTGCGGGTCGTCGAGACGGTCTGCTCCGACCCGGAGCTGCACGAAGAGCGCCTGGCCAAGCGCACCGGCCTGATCGCCGCATACGCGGTGGAGCAGAGCATCGAGGACTACGCCGAGTGGAAGGGCGCCGCGGCGTCGCTCCCGCGGGTGACCCTCGACACCTCACGGCCGCTCGGCGAGAACATCGACGCCGCGCTCGCATTCCTGGTGGGCTGAGTGCTCGTTCTGCTGCCCCCGTCCGAGACCAAGCGCGACGGGGGAGACGGAGTCCCGCTCGCCCTGGAGACGCTGGGCTTCCCCGCGCTGACGGCGACGCGCGACGGGGTGGTAGCCGATGCGGTCGCGCTCTCGGCCTCTCCGGAGGCCGCCTCCCGTGCGCTCAAGCTGGGACCGAAGCAGGCGCACGAGATCGAGCGCAACCGCGCACTGCGGAGTGCGGCGACGATGCCGGCCCTGCTGCGCTACACCGGCGTCCTCTACGACGCGCTCGACGCGCAGTCGCTGACCCCGGAGCAGTGGCGGTTCGCCTCGCGGACGGTCGCAGTGCAGTCGGCCCTCCTCGGGCTGGTCCGTGCGGACGACCCGATCCCGGCGTATCGCCTCTCGTTCGACTCGCGGCTGACCCCGACGCTCAAGAAGCGCTGGGCTGCGGCGTGCGCAGTGCAGCTCGCAGCCGTGGAGGGCGTGATCCTGGACCTCCGCTCGGAGGGCTACGCGGCCCTGGGGCCGCTGCCGGCCCGGGACCACGCGCACTATCTGCGCGTGCTCGCCCGGGACGAGAACGGCACGGTCCGCGCGCTCAACCACTTCAACAAGCAGGCGAAGGGCCTCTTCGCGCGCGCGCTCATCGAGCACGGCGAGGACTTCGGGTCGGTCGACGCGCTGCTGGCGTGGGCGGCAGCCGAGGGCTATGAGCTGACCCGCTCGACGTTGCGGCCGGGGGAGCTCGACCTGGTCGTCCCGGAGATCATCGGCGTGCCCGGCAAGCTGAGCGCGGTCCTGCGCTCAGCAGGCTGACGATTTTCCCGCGGAGACCGACAGAGCCTGGTGCTGCGCCAGTAAGTGAGATATGCTCACCTCAACGAGAGAAGGGACATCCCGTCAGGTCCCGGCGCCGTGACGCCGAGGGACCCCACATACCAGTCGGGCCGACGCGCTGATCGCGGTCGCATCACACGATGTGCCGAGCCCGGAACCGGTGTGGCGGCAGCACAGTAGATTCCGCCTGCGGTCGGGCACGAGCGGACGCGTCGCCACCAGCGAGAACGGTTCCGTAGAGCGTCCTCGTCGGCCCGACTCTCTCGTTCAGAGCCACGGCTCTCGTCCAGGGCCCGCCGCCCGCCTCACGCGCCGGCGCGGAAGCACCCGTCGAAGTGATCGTCCACCATCCCGGTGGCCTGCATGAGCGCGTACATGGTGGTCGGCCCGACGAAGCGGAACCCGCGGCGGCGCAGCTCCTTGCTCATGGCCGTCGACTCGGCGGTGACGGCCGGGATGTCGCCCCAGGCTTGCGGCCGTGCGCGCGGGCTCGTCGGCGCGAAGCCCCACATCAGCTCCTCGAGCGGAACGTCGAGCGCGAGGGTCGCCCGTGCGTTCGAGATGGTGGCCTCGATCTTGCCGCGGTGCCGGATGATCCGCTCGTCGCCGAGCAGCCGCTGGACGTCCGCTTCCGTCATGGCGGCGACGCGCTCCGGGACGAAGCCGTCGAAGGCCTCCCGGAACGCCGGCCGGCGCCGCAGGATGGTGATCCAGGACAGCCCGGCCTGGAACCCCTCCAGGCAGAGCTTCTCATAGAGCGCGCGGGGATCGTGCTGCGGCGTGCCCCACTCCTCGTCGTGGTAGCGCCGGTACTCGGCGTCATTGGCCGACCAGGAGCAGCGGGCCCGGCCGTCGTCGCCGACCACGAGGGCGACGCGGGTGACGGCCTCGGCCGGGAGGGCGGCGGGGTTCTCGGTCTCGGTCGTCATGCGGCCAGGGTGATCCCCTCGTGCTCCAGGAGCCACAGCTTGGTCGGGATGCCCTCGCCCCCGCTGTAGCCGGTGATCTTGCCGGTGGAGGAGAGGACCCGGTGGCAGCCGATGATGATCGGGACCGGGTTCGCCCCGACGGCGCCGCCGATCGCGCGACCGTAGCCGGGGTGGCCGAGCGCCAGCCCGAGCTCGCCGTAGGTGGTGAGCGTGCCGTACTCCAGGGCGGTGAGGCGCTCCCAGACCGCCGTGCGGAACGCGGTCCCGTGCAGGCGGACCGGGACGTCGAACGCCCGCCGGGTGCCCGCGAAGTACTCGTCCAGCTGCGCGGCCGCGTTCTCGAGCACGGCGTCGCGGTTCTCGGGGAAGTCGTCGTGGGGGAGCACGTCGTCGCGTGCGATCGAGAGGGACGTGACGGCGTCGCCGTCGCCGGTCAGCTCGATGCGGCCGATGGGGCTCGGCATCCGGAGGAGGAAGGTCGTGGAACTGCTCATGACTCGACTCTAGGGCCGGCCACCGACAGCCACTCGCGGAAATCGGACATGGGGGATAAGCCGTCTGCCGGGCCTTCTGTGGAGGACTTCTCGATTCGTCGCGGCACCCCGCGCTGCCTAGACTCGACGGCATGGCGAACATCGAATACCGCACCCTCGGCGACTCCGGCCTGATCGTCTCGACCATCGGCCTCGGCTGCAACAACTTCGGCCGCGCGGGCACCGCGACCGAGACGCAGGAGGGCACCGACGCGGTCATCGGCGCCGCCATCGACGCGGGGGTGACCTTCTTCGACACCGCCGACATCTACGGCAAGGAGCGCGGCCTGTCCGAGACCCTGATGGGCGTCTCGCTGCAGGGCAAGCGCGACCGCGTCGTGCTCGCCACCAAGTTCGGGATGGACATGGCCGGGGTCAACGGCCCCGACTGGGGCGTGCGCGGCTCCCGCCGCTACATCCGCCTCGCCGTGGAGTCGTCGCTGCGCCGGCTGCGGACCGACTGGATCGACCTGTACCAGCTCCACCAGCCCGACCCGGCGACGCCGATCGAGGAGACGCTGGAGACGCTGGACGACCTGATCGCGGAGGGCAAGATCCGCTACATCGGCCACTCGAACCTCGCCGGCTGGCAGATCGCCGAGGCGGAGTTCACTGCGCGGCTCGCCGGCCACCCCCGCTTCATCTCCGCGCAGAACGAGTACAGCCTGCTCGTCCGCGGCGCCGAGCGGGAGGTGCTGCCGGCCGTCAACGCCTACGGTCTCGGCTTCCTGCCGTTCTTCCCGCTCTACAACGGCCTGTTCACGGGCAAGTTCAGCCGCTCGGGCGGCCCGGCCGACAGCCGGATCATGATGATCCGCAAGCATCTGCTCGACGACGCGCCGTGGGACGCCATCGAGCGCTACCAGGCGTTCTGCGACGAGCGCGGCGTCAGCATGCTCGAGGCGACCTTCGCCTGGCTGCTCGCCCAGCCGGGGCTCACCAGCGTGATCGCGGGCGCGACCCGCCCGGAGCAGATCGTCGCGAACGCCGAGGCGGCGACGGCGTGGACGCCGACGGCGGAGGACGTGGCGACGATCTCGGGCTTCTTCCCGCTCGATCGCTGACCGCGCCCGGGCTCGTTCGCTCAGGGCGAACGGTTTTCTCGTTGTGAGTGAGCACTCACTCCGCCTATGATCTCTGCGTGGACACCGAGGTGGAGGCCGAGCTGGAGGCCGAGCTCGCCGGCGCGCTGCGGGGCGAGCAGCCGGCGCGCAACCGCGCCCAGCCGCTGCCGCCCGAGGATCGCAAAGCGATGATCATCGACGCGGTCATTCCGCTGCTGATCGAGCACGGCCGCGGCGTGACGTCGCGGCAGATCGCCGACGCCGCCGGGATCGCCGAGGGGACGATCTTCCGGGCGTTCGGCGACAAGGAGACGCTCATCCAGGCCGCGGTCGAGAAGTTCCTCGACCCCGAGCCGCTCCGCGAGGCGCTGCGCGCGATCGACCCCGGCCTGCCGCTGGAGCACAAGCTCCGCGCGATCGTCTTCCTGCTGCGCGAGCGGTTCCAGAGCGTCATGCGCATCGTGACCGTGGTCGGCCACCAGCGGCCGCCCATCCCGCAGGAGCGCACCGAGCTCGCGGAGATCATCGCCCGCATCCTGGCCCCGGAGGCGGACGAGCTGAACTGGCCTCCCGACCGCGTCGCCCACATCCTGCGCCTGATCAGCTTCTCGTCCGCGTTCCCGGCCCTCAACGACGGGATCGAGTTCAGCGTCGACGACCTCGCCCGGATCGCCCTCGTGGGCGTCGCGGGGCGGCCGTTCGCCATCTATACACCCATCACACCCGTCACGACCGCCGCGGACGCGGCGGAGCAGGGAGAGCCCGGATGCTCCTGAAACTCCTCGGCCGGTTCCTCCGGCCGCACTGGCCGCTGCTCATCGGGGTGGTGGTCTTCCAGCTCGCGCAGTCGCTGCTGTCGCTCTGGCTGCCGACCCTGAACGCGGACATCGTCGACAACGGCATCGCCAAGGGCGACACCGGCTACATCCTCTCGACCGGCGCCGAGATGCTCGGGGTGACGATCGTGCAGATCGCCTGCGCGATCACCGCGGTCTACTTCGGCGCCAAGGTCGCCATGCTGGTCGGCCGCGACCTCCGTGGCGCGATCTTCCACCGGGTCGGCGAGTTCTCCGAGCGCGAGGTGACCCGGTTCGGCGCGCCGTCGCTCATCACCAGGAACACCAACGACGTCCAGCAGGTGCAGATGCTCGTGCTGATGACCTGCACGCTGCTGGTGTCCGCCCCGATCCTCGCGATCGGCGGCATCATCCTCGCGATGCGGCAGGACATCCAGCTCTCCTGGCTGATCGCGGTCAGCGTCCCCGTGCTGCTGATCGCCGTGAGCCTCATCATCGTCCGGATGGTCCCGCTGTTCCGGAAGATGCAGGAGCGGATCGACCGGGTCAACCGGGTGCTGCGTGAGCAGCTGACCGGCATCCGGGTGGTGCGGGCGTTCGTGCGGGAGGACGTCGAGACCGCCCGGTTCACCGTCGCCAACGACGAGGTCACCGACACCGCCATCAAGGCCGGCCGGCTGTTCGCGCTGATGTTCCCGATCGTGATGCTCGTGCTCAACGTCTCCAGCGTCGCCGTCATCTGGTTCGGCGCCTACCGCGTCGCGGACGGGTCGATGCAGATCGGCACGCTGACCGCGTTCCTGCAGTATCTCGCCCAGATCCTGATGGGCGTCATGATGTCCACGATGATGGCCGTGCTGGTGCCGCGCGCCGCCGTCTGCGCCGACCGGATCGGCGAGGTGCTGAACACCGAGCCGTCGGTGGCCGCGATCGAGAACCCGGTCACCGAGGTCACCGCGCGCGGGACCGTGGAGTTCGTCGGCGTCGGCTTCTCCTACCCCGGCGCCGAGCAGCCGGTGCTCAGCGACGTGACCTTCTTCGCCGAGGCCGGCAAGACGACCGCCGTGATCGGCAGCACCGGCGCGGGCAAGACCACGCTGGTCAACCTCATCCCGCGGCTGTTCGACGCCACGAGCGGCATCGTCCTGGTCGACGGCGTGGACGTCGCCGAGCTCGACCCCGAGCTGCTCTGGTCCCGCATCGGCCTGGTGCCGCAGAAGCCGTACCTGTTCTCCGGGACCGTCGCCAGCAACCTGCGCTACGGCAACCCGGACGCGTCCGACGACGAGCTCTGGCGGGCGCTGGAGATCGCGCAGGCGAAGGGCTTCGTCGAGGAGATGCCGGACAAGCTGGACGCCCCGATCGCCCAGGGCGGCACCAACGTCTCGGGCGGCCAGCGGCAGCGCCTCGCGATCGCCCGCGCGCTCGTCCGGCGGCCGGAGATCTACGTCTTCGACGACTCGTTCTCGGCCCTCGACACCGCCACCGACGCCCGCCTGCGCAGCGCGCTGGCCCGCAGCGAGTCGGACGCCACGATGATCGTCGTGGCCCAGCGGGTGTCGACCATCGTCGACGCCGACCAGATCGTCGTGCTCGAGGACGGCCGAGTCGTCGGCCGCGGCACCCACGCCGAGCTCGTGGAGACCAATCCCACCTACGCCGAGATCGTCTCGTCGCAGCTGACCGCGGAGGAGGCGGCATGACCCGCGAGGACAGCGCGCAGCGCACGCCGGCCGCCGAGCAGACCCCGGTCCGCACGCCGGTCCGCCGCGGCCCGGGCGGCGGCGGCCCCTTCGGCGGGATGACGATGCCCGGCGACAAGTCGCTCAACTTCGGCCCGTCCGCCAAGCGGCTCGCCGCGCGCCTGCGGCCGGAGTGGATCGGGATCGTGCTCGTCACGCTGCTCGCGGTCGTCAGCGTCGTCTTCGCCGTACTCGGCCCGAAGCTGCTCGGCAACGCGATCAACCTGGTCTTCGCCGGGGCGATCTCGGCCCAGCTGCCGAAGGGCATCACGCAGGCGGAGGCGATCGCCGGCCTCCGCGCCCACGGCCAGGGCCAGCTCGCCGACCTGATCTCGGGGATGACGCTGACGCCGGGCGAGGGGATCGACTTCACCGCGGTCGGCCACGTGCTGATGTGGGTGCTCGCGCTCTACATCGCGTCGTCGCTGTTCGCCTACCTCCAGGGCTACGTGCTCAACGGGATCACCCAGCGCACGGTCTACCGGCTGCGCCAGGACGTCGAGGCCAAGATCCACCGCCTCCCGCTGACCTACTTCGACCGGATGCAGCGCGGCGAGCTGCTGAGCCGGGTCACGAACGACATCGACAACATCTCGCAGACCCTGCAGCAGACGATGAGTCAGCTGCTCACCTCGCTGCTGACGGTGATCGGCGTGACGGTGATGATGTTCGTGGTGTCGCCGCTGCTGGCGGTGATCGCGCTCGTCACGATCCCGCTGACCCTCGTCGTGACGATGCTGATCGCCAAGCGCTCCCAGCGGATGTTCGTGGCGCAGTGGCGCAACACCGGCGAGCTGAACGGGCAGATCGAGGAGGCCTTCACCGGCCACTCGCTGGTGAAGGTCTTCGGCCGGCACCGCGAAGTGGAGGAGCGCTTCCGCTCCAAGAACCAGGAGATGTACCAGGCGAGCTTCGGCGCGCAGTTCATCTCCGGCCTGATCATGCCGTCGATGATGTTCGTCGGGAACCTGATGTACGTCGCCATCGCGGTGGTCGGCGGCCTCCAGGTGGCGAGCGGCGCGATGCAGCTCGGCGACGTGACCGCGTTCATCCAGTACTCGCGCCAGTTCACCCAGCCGCTCACGCAGCTCGGGTCGATGGCCAACCTGCTGCAGTCCGGCGTGGCCAGTTCCGAGCGGGTCTTCGAGCTGCTGGACGCGGAGGAGCAGAGCCCCGACCCGGAGCGGCCGGTGAGCCCGCAGGGCACCCGCGGCCGGCTGGCGTTCGAGGACGTCTCGTTCCGCTACGTGGCGGACACGCCGCTCATCGAGGACCTCTCGCTGGTGGCCGAGCCCGGCCAGACCGTCGCGATCGTCGGCCCGACCGGCGCGGGCAAGACCACGCTGGTCAACCTGATGATGCGTTTCTACGACCTGGACTCCGGCCGGATCACCCTCGACGGCGTGGACATCGCGTCGATGACCCGGCACGACCTCCGCGACCGGATGGGGATGGTGCTGCAGGACACCTGGCTGTTCAAGGGCACGATCCGCGAGAACATCGCCTACGGCCGCCCGGACGCGACGGAGGAGGAGATCCTGGATGCCGCCCGCGCCACCTACGTCGACCGCTTCGTGCACTCGCTCCCGGACGGCTACGACACGGTGCTGGACGACGAGGGCTCCAACGTCTCGGCGGGGGAGAAGCAGCTGCTGACGATCGCCCGGGCGTTCCTGGCGCGGCCGAGCGTGCTGATCCTCGACGAGGCGACCTCCTCGGTGGACACCCGCACCGAGCTGCTGGTGCAGAAGGCGATGAGCGCGCTGCGCGCCGACCGCACGTCGTTCGTGATCGCGCACCGGCTCTCCACCATCCGCGACGCCGGGCTCATCCTCGTGATGGAGGCCGGCCGGATCGTGGAACAGGGCACGCACGCCGAGCTGCTCGCCCGTGGCGGCGCCTACTACACCCTCTACAACGCCCAGTTCGCCGCCCCCGCCGAGGAGGAGGCCTAGGCGCCCCTTGCGATTCGTGCCGAATGTCGATTCACGCGACTCCACAGGCGACATTCGGCACGAATGTGCGGGGTCAGAGGCGTGCCTTGACGGAGCGCACGCACCAGAAGAGGCCGTAGGCGATGAGGCCGAGGGCGATCACGACCAGCGCGACGACGCCGAACGGCACGCTGGCCAGCGTCTTGAGGCTGCCGTCGAGGCCGGTCGCCTTCGAGGGGTCGTAGGTGACCGCGCCCAGGACGACCAGGCCGCCGACCAGCACCAGGGCGACGCCCTTGGCGATGTAGCCGACGCGGCCGAGGACGGTGATCGCCTCCGCCCAGCGGTCCGGGGGCAGCTTCAGGTCGCGCTCGAACCGGCTCGTCACGCCGTTGCGGAAGAACTCGACGCCGACGGCGACGACGATCAGGCCGATCAGGCCGAGGACGAAGACGCCGCCGGGCAGTGCGAGCAGGTGCGCGCTGCCCGACTTCTGCTTGCCTGTGGAGTTCTGGCCTCCGCCCAGGGAGACCGAGACGGTGATGAACGCCAGTGCTCCGTAGATGACCGCCTTGGCGACCTCCACGACCTTCGTCGCGGCCCCGTGCGCGGTGACCGCCACCAGAAGCTGCCAGAGCGCGAGCACGATCAGTCCGATGACGATCAGCCAGAGCACGAACACGCCTCCGGGCACCGCGGCGACGGCCTGCAGGGCGCCGGACTGGTCGGCCGTGCCGCCCGCGCCGAAGGCGACGGCCAGCGCGATCACGCCGATCAGGATGTGCAGGAGGCCGATGGAGGCCAGTCCCACGCGGGTGAGGACCCGCACGAAGGTGCTGTGCTCCAGCCGGGAGGCCGTTCGGGTAGGTGCGCCGCTCATACCGTGCACGGTACGCGGGGTCCCGGTCGCTCGGAATCTCGGGTACCGTAGATAGCTGGGTCCGCCGCGCCGTCGCGCGGCGGCGAAGATCTGAATAGAGGAGGCCGGCATGGACATCGACCTCAGCGTCTTGCGTCTCATGGAGCGCGAGAAGGAGATCCCGTTCGATGAGCTGGTCCAGATCATCGAGCAGGCGATCCTGACCGCGTATCTCAAGCACACCAACCAGGCCGACCACCGCCACGGGCACAGCGACCAGCCGCCCGCCGCGCGCGTCCACCTGGACCGCAAGACGGGGCATGTCACCGTCTACGTCCCGGAGCGCGACGAGGAGGGCAATGTCATCGGCGAGGCCGAGGACAGCCCGAGCGACTTCGGCCGCATCGCGGCGTTCGCCGCCAAGCAGGTGATCAACCAGCGGTTGCGCGACATCGCGGACGACGCGGTGCTCGGCGAGTTCCGCGGTCGGGAGGGCGACATCGTCGCCGGGGTCATCCAGCAGGGGCCGAACCCGCGCATGGTGCACATCGACCTGGGCAGCGTGGAGGCCATCCTCCCGCCGGAGGAGCAGGTGCCGGGCGAGGAGTACACGCACGGCTCCCGCATCCGCGTCTACGTCACGAGCGTGGCCAAGGGCGCCAAGGGCCCGTCGATCACGGTCTCGCGCACGCACCCAGCGCTGGTGCGCAAGCTGTTCGCGCTCGAGGTCCCGGAGATCGCCAGCGGCATCGTCGAGATCGTCTCGCTGGCGCGCGAGGCCGGGCACCGCACCAAGATCGCGGTGCGCGCGACCGAGCCGGGCGTGAACGCCAAGGGCGCCTGCATCGGCGAGCTCGGCCAGCGCGTGCGCGCGGTGACCGCGGAGCTGAACAACGAGAAGATCGACATCGTCGACTACTCGCCCGACCTCGCGACGTTCGTCTCGAGCGCGCTCTCGCCGGCCAAGGTGACCAGCGCGTTCGTGATCGACGAGTCGCTCAAGGCCGTCCGCGCGCTCGTGCCCGACTACCAGCTCTCGCTCGCGATCGGCAAGGAAGGTCAGAACGCGCGCCTGGCGGCGAAGCTGACCGGCGCGAAGATCGACATCCAGCCCGACTCGATCCTGGACGAGAAGTAACAGCCCGCAGAAGGAATGCGAAGCGGTGACGGAGCGTTGAACTAGTGTGCGGCGCTCCGTCCTGATTCGGCGCAGAGATGCGTGAGGGGTAAGATGGAAGCCGTCAGAACGTGCGTCGGATGCCGTTCTCGCGCTCCCCGATCCTCTCTTCTGAGGGTCGTCCTCCGGAATTCGGAAATCGTGGCGGACCCGTCCGCCACTCTCCCCGGACGGGGCGCGTGGCTGCATCCGGTCGACGAGTGTCTCGATCTCGCACTCCAGCGCAAGGCCTTCGGGCGTGCGCTGAGGGCGGAGGGGACGCTCGACCCGACGGCCGTCCGGGCCGCACTGCGATCCCGGGTGGCATTGAGAGAACAGGCTGAAGAAGCAGTGACTTCACATGAGTGACAACAAATGAGCGGCTCGAAATGAGTGCCGTCCGCAACTAACGCCTGCCCTGTCCGGGGTGGGCCCCAGACAGGAGAATTGTGGCTGCAAAACCACGCGTACACGAGGTCGCGAGCGAGCTCGGCGTCGACAGCAAAGTCGCGCTCGCGAAACTCAAGGAGATGGGCGAGTTCGTCAAGGGACCGTCCTCGAGCATCGAGCCGCCGGTAGCGCGCAAGCTGCGCGCCGCGCTCGAGGCTGAAGGCTTCACGGCCGACAAGGCGTCGGCCCCCAAGGCGGAGGCCCCGCGCCCCGCCGCGCCGCGCCCGCAGGCGTCCGGCGAGTCCGCCGCGCCCAAGCCGCAGGCGCCGCTCTCGGTCGCCGAGCGTCAGGCCGCGGCCGAGAAGGCCGCCGCCGAGAAGGCCGCGGCGGAGAAGGCAGCAGCGGAGAAGGCCGCGCAGGCCGCTCCCGCTGCCGCCGCGACGACCGACACGGCCAAGCCGGCCTCCCCGCGCCCCGGTGCGGGCGGCGGCTCCGGCTCCGGCAGCAGCATCCCGCGCCCGGGCGCCCCGCGTCCCGGCAACAACCCGTTCTCGTCCAGCCAGGGCATGGGCCAGCGGCCCAGCACCCCGCGGCCGGGGAACAACCCGTTCTCCAGCTCGCAGGGCATGGGCTCGCGCCCGAGCCCGGGCAACATCCCGCGTCCGGCCCCGCCGCGTCCCGGCTCGCCGCGCATCGGCGCGCCCGGCCAGGGCGGCGGAAACCGTCCCGGCCCGCGTCAGGGCGGCGGCGGACGTCCCGGCTTCCAGCAGCGCCCGGGCGGAGCTGGCGGCGGAGCGGGCGGCGGCTTCCAGCGTCCCGGCGGCGGCACGGGCACCGGCTTCGGCGCCCCGCGCCCGGCCGGCGGGGGTGGCCGCGGCCGTGGTCCCGGCGGCGGCACGGCCGGCGCGTTCGGCCGTGGCGGCGGCAAGTCCAAGGCCCGCAAGTCGAAGCGCGCGAAGCGCCAGGAATTCGAGATGAGGGAAGCTCCGTCGCTTGGCGGCGTGAGCGTTCCCCGCGGTGACGGCGGCACGGTCGTGCGCCTGCGCCGCGGCTCCTCGATCTCGGACTTCGCCGACAAGATCGACGCGAACCCCGCGTCGCTGGTCACCGTCCTCTTCCACCTGGGCGAGATGGCGACCGCGACCGAGTCGCTCGACGAGGCGACCTTCCAGATCCTCGGTGAGGAGCTGGGCTACAAGATCCAGGTCGTCTCGCCCGAGGACGAGGACCGCGAGCTCCTCGAGGGCTTCGACATCGACCTCGACGCCGAGCTCGAGGGCGAGTCCGACGAGGACCTCGAGATCCGTCCGCCGGTCGTCACCGTCATGGGCCACGTCGACCACGGTAAGACGCGCCTCCTCGACGCCATCCGCAACGCGAACGTCGTCGCGGGCGAGGCCGGCGGCATCACCCAGCACATCGGCGCCTACCAGGTGTGGACGGAGCACGAGGGCATCGAGCGTGCCATCACCTTCATCGACACCCCGGGTCACGAGGCGTTCACCGCCATGCGTGCCCGCGGTGCGCAGGTCACCGACATCGCGATCCTCGTGGTCGCGGCCGACGACGGAATCATGCCGCAGACGATCGAGGCGCTGAACCACGCCCAGGCGGCGAACGTGCCGATCGTGGTCGCGGTCAACAAGATCGACAAGCCGGAGGCCAACCCGGCCAAGGTGCGCCAGCAGCTCACCGAGTTCGGCCTGGTCGCCGAGGAGTACGGCGGCGACGTCATGTTCGTCGACGTGTCGGCCCGCAACAACATCGGCATCGACTCCCTGCTCGACGCGGTCCTGCTGACCGCCGACGCGGGTCTCGACCTCCGCGCGAACCCGAACAAGGACGCGCGCGGTGTCGCGATCGAGGCGAAGCTCGACAAGGGCCGCGGCGCCGTGGCGACCGTGCTCATCCAGTCCGGAACGCTGCGCGTCGGCGACGCGATCGTCGCGGGAACGGCCTATGGCCGCGTCCGTGCGATGGCGGACGAGAACGGCGAGCCGGTCTTCGAGGCGGCTCCGTCGCGTCCGGTCCAGGTGCAGGGTCTCTCCAGCGTCCCGCGCGCCGGTGACACCTTCATCGTCACCGAGGAGGACCGCACCGCCCGGCAGATCGCCGAGAAGCGCGAGGCCGCCGAGCGCAACGCGCAGCTGGCGAAGGCCCGCAAGCGCATCTCGCTCGAGGACTTCACCCGTGCTCTGGAAGAGGGCAAGGTCGAGGCGCTCAACCTCATCATCAAGGGAGACGTGTCCGGTGCCGTGGAGGCGCTGGAGGAGTCGCTCATGAAGATCGAGGTCGACGAGTCGGTCAGCCTGCGCATCCTGCACCGCGGCGTCGGCGCGATCACCGAGTCGGACATCGACCTGGCGACCATCGACAACGCGATCGTGATCGGCTTCAACGTCCGCCCGGACGTGAAGGCGCGCGAGCGTGCGGCCCGCGAGGGTGTGGACGTCCGCTTCTACTCGGTCATCTACAACGCCATCGAGGACATCGAGAACTCGCTCAAGGGCATGCTCAAGCCCGAGTTCGAAGAGGTCCAGTCCGGTGTGGCCGAGATCCGCGAGGTGTTCCGCTCCTCCAAGTTCGGCAACATCGCCGGTGTCATCGTCCGGTCCGGAACCATCACGCGCAACGCCAAGGCGCGCGTCATCCGCGACGGCGTCGTGGTGGGCGACAACCTCACCATCGAGTCGCTGCGCCGGTTCAAGGACGACGTCACCGAGGTGCGTACGGACTTCGAAGCCGGTATCGGCCTCGGCAAGTACAACGACATCCAGGTCGGCGACGAGATCGAGACCACCGAGCTGCGGGAGAAGCCCCGCGCCTGAATCGGTAGCATGTGAGGCCCGGCGGGAGACCGCCGGGCCTTCGGCTTCCGCACCGAACCATCCAAGGAGGACCCCATGGCCGACCCGGCACGCGCGAGGAAGCTCGCCGACAGAATCCAGGTCATCATCGCCAAGCGGCTGGATCGCGGCCTCCGCGACCCGCGGCTCGGCTTCGTGACGATCACCGACGTGCAGGTGACGGGCGACCTCCAGCACGCGACCGTGTTCTACACGGTGTACGGCACCGACCAGGAGCGCGCCGACACGGCCGCGGCCCTGCAGGCGGCCACCGGGCTGCTGCGGAGCGAGGTCGGCAAGAACATCACCGCCCGGCTGACGCCGACGCTGACGTTCCAGCTCGACGCCATCCCCGAGAACGCGGCGCACATCGAGGACCTGCTGCGGCAGGCGCACGAGCGCGACACCGAGGTGGCGGGACTCGCGGCGGGCGCGAGCTACGCCGGCGACGAGGACCCGTATGTGAAGCCGCGCGAGGCCGACGAGGACGAGGACTGACCGTGTACGCCGTCTCGTTCTACGATCCCGACCCCGACACCACCCCGGAGCGCTTCCAGCGCATCGTGGAGGCGTACCCGCGCCACAAGGCCTACCTGGACGCCTTCGCGGCCGAGACCGGCGACGTGCTGATGATCGGCACGTTCGGCGACCCCGGCACGCAGGGGTCGATGGCGGTGTTCCGGTCGCGGGAGGCCGCCGAGCGGTTCCGCGACAGCGACCCGTTCTTCACCGAGGGGCTGGTCTACCGGTCGCGGATCCTGGACTGGGATCCGATCGTCTTCGCGGAGTCCTGAGCCCGCGCGTCCTCAGGGGAGCGTGTAGCCGTCGCCCTCCGCGACCGCGAGCCCGTCGGCGACCAGCCCGCGGAGCGCGCGGTCGCGCTGCTCCGCGTCCGGCCAGACGTCCTCCAGCTCGGCGGGCGTGACCGGGATGTGCGAGCCGCGCAGCTCGGCGAGGATGCGGCCGCGCACCTGCCGGTCGCTGCCCTCGTACTTCTTCTGCACGGCCTTGCGCGGGCCCGCGTAGGCGGGATACCCGGCGGCGCGCCACGCGCAGGTCGCCGCCAACGGGCAGTCGTCGCAGCGCGGCGAGCGGGCGACGCAGACGATCGCGCCGAGCTCCATCATCCCGGCGTTGAACGCGGCCGCGGCCGGACGGTCGTGGGGGAGCAGCGCCGTCATCGCGGCGAGGTCGCGCCGGGAGCTGGGCGGACCCGGCTCGCCCTGGCCGTCCACGGCGCGGGCGATGACCCGCCGCACATTGGTGTCCACGACCGGATGGTGCGCCCCGTACGCGAACACCGCGACCGCGCGCGCGGTGTAGTCGCCGATCCCCGGCAGGGCGAGCAGCGCCTCCACGTCGTCCGGCACCACGCCGCCGTGGCGCTCGGTGATCGCGACGGCCGCGGCGTGCAGCCAGAGCGCCCGGCGCGGGTAGCCGAGCGACTGCCAGGCGCGCACGGCCTCCCCGGGCGGGACGGCGGCCAGGTCGGCGGGCGTGGGCCAGCGGGTCAGCCACTCCTCGAGCCGCGGGATGACGCGGGCGACCGGGGTCTGCTGCAGCATGAACTCGCTGACCAGGGTGCCCCACGGGGTGAAGCCGTCCCGGCGCCAGGGGAGGTCGCGGCGGTTGGCGTGGTACCAGTCCACCACCGCCGTGGCGAACGCGTCGGGTCCGTCCGGGTGGGGCATGCATCGAGGCTACCCGGTGCGGCGGCATATGCTCGTCCCATGATGCTGCCGCCGACTCCGCGCGTGCTCGCCCTCCGCGAGATCGTGGCGGAGGTGCGTGCGCTCGCGCCGGGCGGCCGGGTGATCGTCGCGGTCGACGGCGGCGGTGGCACCGCGGACTTCGCGGACGACCTCGCCGTGGTCTTCCGGGAGTCCGGCGTCGACACGCACCGGGCCTCCGTGAGCGACTTCCACCGGCCCCGCGCCGACCGGACGTTCTTCGGCCCGGAGACGCCGGAGCGCTACTACCGCGACGCGTTCGACTACTCGACGCTCCAGCGGGTGCTGCTCGACCCGTTCCGGATGGGAGGCAGCACCGGGTTCCAGACGGCGGCGTTCGACGAGGTGCGGGATGCGCCGCTCACGAGCCGGTGGGAGACCTCGGGTCCCGACGCCGTGTTGGTCATCGACGGCGAGTTCCTGCTGCGGCCGGAGCTGCGGCGGGAGTGGAACGCGTCCATCCTGCTGGTGAACGCGCCGGAACGCGCCGTCTACGAGGAGGAGGCGCGGCCGCGGGCGTTCGCGACCATCCTGGTGGACGCCTCGGACCCGCTCGTGCCGGTGCGGGTGCCGCGGAACGAGCCGGCCTAGCGAGCCGGCCTAGCGAGCCAGCAGGGGCGCGAGCCGGCGGGCGACCTCGGCCGGCGGGATGAACGCCTTCGTGGCCTCCACCTCGTGCACGAGGCCGGTCAGCGCCGCGTTGACCGGCGCCTCGCGCCCGATCGCCCGCGCTTCGGCGACGACCGCGCCGTTCAGGTAGTCGATCTCGCTGAGCTGGCCGCGGCGGATGCTCTGCAGCGTCGAGCCGGGGTTGGGCGTCGCGCCCATCCTGCGCCGCATCAGCAGCGGGACGACCTGGGCCAGCCAGCGCGGCGAGGAGGCGACGAAGCGCAGGATCCGGTCGTCCAGGCCCTGGATGCTGCCGAAGCGCACGCCGCGCGCGATCCCGATGCGGACGGCCTCCTGGAGGCTCGCTGTGATGATCGGCCGCAGTTCGCGGCCGCCCAGCGTCGCCTGCGCGCTCAGCCCGGTGATCGCCGGCATGGCGTTGACCTGGTTGACGATCAGCTTCGTCCACTGGCAGCCGGTGAAGTTCTCGACCGCGAAGCTCGGCATGGCGGCGTCGAGGATGCGCGCGGCCTCCACCGCGCTCGCCGGCGGCTCGCCGTCGCCGGCTCCGAGGTAGGTGTTCGCCGTCGTCGTCACGGAGACGCGGCCGGGGGAGAGGTAGCTGGCGGCGTAGAGCGCGAGCGCGCCGACGCAGTCGGAGCCGGGCAGGAGCTCGGTCGCGACCCGGAGCCCGGCGAGGCCGTTCTGGACGACCACGACGGTGATGCCGTCGAGGAGCGCCGCGTTGTCGCGGATGGCGGCCTCGGCGTCCTGCGCCTTGGTGCAGACGAACACCAGCTCGGGCCGGGTCTGCAGCCGCTCGGCGGCGGCGACCCGCGCGGTGTGAACGCCCCAGCCGCCGTCGAGGCGCAGGCCGTCGGCCCGGATGGCGGCGAGCTGCTCGCCGCGCGCGGTGACCTCCACGAGGTGGCCGACCCGGTCGAGGAGCGCCGCGATCGTGCCGCCGATGGCCCCTGCTCCGATCACGCCGATTCGCACGCCCTCCAGCCTAGGTGAGGGAGCGAACAGGCAGGACACGCCGCCTCGCGCGGGTGCGAGACGGCGTGTTCTGCCAGACGGATGGTCGGCTACTCCGCGAGGACCGGGGTCGGCTCGGCGGTGGCCTCGGCCTCGGCCGCCGCGCCGAGCGCGCCGGGCTCGGCGTCCGCGGTGTGCGCGGCCGCCGCGAGCTCCGCGGCCCGGCGCCGGCTCGGCAGGGCGAGCGAGATGACCGCGGCGACGGCGAGCGCTCCCGCGCCCACCCAGACGGCCGGGATGGCGGCGCTCACATAGCCGGTCGGGGTCAGCGTGCCGCCGGCGCCGGTGAACACGGCGGTCAGCACGGCGACGCCGAGGGCGACGCCGATCTCCCGCAGCGTGGAGTTGGTGCCGGAGGCCTTCGCGTGGTCGGCGGCGCGCATGTTCGCCAGCACCGCGGTCGAGCTGGGCGCGAACACCAGGCCCATCCCGACGCCCGCCAGCAGGAACGGCGGCCACATCTGCGAGTACGGCAGGTCGGCGGACAGCGTCCCGGCGATCCACGCCATCGCCCCGGCCAGGAAGACCAGGCCCACGACGATCGGCAGGCGGGTGCCCGTGCGCCCGGACACCAGACCGGTCAGCGGCGCGACAACCATCGGCGCCAGCGTCCACGGCATGGTCATCACGCCGGCCTCCAGCGGGGTGTGCCCCTGCACGACCTGGAGGAACTGGATGAGAATGAAGATCGCCCCGAAGATCCCGAAGCTGAACGTCACGCCGACGAGGTTCGCGACGGTGAAGCTGCGGTCGCGGAACAGCCGCAGCGGCAGCAGGGGAGCGGACGTGCGCGACTCCCAGAAGACGAACGCGACCAGCAGCGCGCCTCCGGCGATGAGCGAGAACAGCACCTCCGCGCTGCCCCAGCCCGCGTCGTTGCCGCGGACGATGCCGTAGACCAGCCCGAGCACGCCGGGCGCTGCCAGCAGCAGGCCGACGATGTCGGCGCGCACCCGGTCGCCGAAGCTGTTCGGGATGGCCAGCAGCACGAGCGGGACGGCGATGACGCCGAGCGGGACGTTCAGCCAGAAGATGGCCTGCCAGTTCCAGCCCTGGACGACCGCGCCGCCGATCAGCGGGCCGAGGGCGACGCCGAGGCCGGAGATGCCTCCCCAGATGCCGATCGCGGCGGGACGCAGGCGCTGACTGACGCTGCCAGCGAGCAGCGTGAGCGACAGCGGGAGCAGTGCGGCGGCGCCGGCGCCCTGGACGGCGCGGGCGGCGATCAGCATCCACGGCTCAGTGGCGAGCGCACTCGCCGCGCTGGCCAGGGTGAACACGACGATGCCGCCGAGGAAGACCGAGCGGCGGCCGAGGCGGTCGCCCATCCCGACGGCCATCAGCATGAGCGTCGCGAAGCTGAGCGTGTAGGCGTTGACCACCCACTGCAGCTGCTCGATGGAGGCGCTGAGGTCGCGGGCGATGACGGGGAGGGCGCTGGTGACGACCAGGTTGTCGAGGGTCGCCATGAACATCGGGAGGGAGACCGCGACGATCGCGAGCCAGACGGGGACGCGGCGCGCTGCGGAGCGGGCGCGAGCCGGGTTGTCGGTGCGGAGAGAAGTCATGGGACTTTCGCTTCCTGGGTCGATGACGGGTGAATCGGGAGTGGAGTTGGAAGTAATCGAATGATTACAACGAACTGTAGTAATCGACTGATAACATGTCAAGCATGACTTCGGCGATCAGTGAACGGATCCCTTCGGGCGAGCGGCGCGAGCAGATCCTCGGCGCGGCGAGCCTCGTGTTCGGGGAGCGCGGCTACTTCGGCGCGACCACCGACCAGATCGCCAGGGCGGCGGGGATCAGCCAGCCCTACGTCGTGCGGATGTTTGGCAGCAAGGAGAACCTCTTCGTGGAGGTCCTGCAGCGCGCGCTCGACAAGCTGATGGTGAGCTTCCAGTCCACGATCGACGACTGGAAGGCCGAGGGCTCGCCCGTGGGCGAGGACGGCGGAGACCTCCACGAGATCGCCCGCAGGCTCGGGCTGGCCTACGTCAACCTCCTTGAGGACCGCGGCATCCTGCTCTCGCTCATGCAGGCCTTCGCGATGGGCAACGATCCCGTCATCGGCCAGCGCGCCCGCGACGGCTTCCTCGGGATCTACAAGATGGTCCGCGACCAGGTCGGCTTCTCGCCGGACGAGGCGCGCAGCTTCCTCGCCGAGGGCATGCTGCTCAACACCCTGCTCGGGCTCAAGCTGCCGGCCGAGTACGGTAAAGACGTGTGCGCCACCGAGATCATCGAGTCCACCTTCCGCACCAAGCTGCAGCTGGTCCTCGACGTCGCGGGCGAGAACGCATGACGGGTAGCGGTCTGATCCTGGTCGACAAGCCGGGGGACTGGACGAGCCATGACGTCGTCGCGCGCGTCCGCCGGCTGGCCGGCACCCGCAAGGTGGGGCACGCGGGCACGCTCGACCCGATGGCCACCGGCCTGCTCATCCTCGGGGTGAACTCCTCCACCCGGTTGCTGACCTACATCGTCGGCGCGGACAAGGAGTACCTGGCGACCATCCGGCTCGGCGCCACCACGACCACCGACGACGCCGAGGGCGACATCACCGCGGAGGCCGACCCGGCCGACGTCGCGGCCGTCACCGACGACGCGATCGCGCGCGGCATCCGCGCGCTGACCGGGGAGATCGAGCAGGTGCCGAGCTCGGTGAGCGCGATCAAGGTGGACGGCAAGCGTGCGTACGCGCGCGTCCGGGCCGGCGAGGAGGTCGCCCTCCCGCCGCGGGCGGTGACGATCGCCGAGTTCGAGCTGCTGGCGGCGCGCCGGCTGCCGGACGCCACGGCTCCGGTGGCCGTCGAGCTGGATGTGCGCGTCGTCTGCTCCTCCGGCACCTACATCCGCTCGCTCGCGCGCGACCTCGGCGCCGATCTCGGCGTCGGCGGCCACCTCACGGCGCTGCGCCGGACGCGCGTCGGGCCGTTCGATGTGCGGGAGGCCCACGAACTCGATACGCTCGATGCCGCGGCCGCCCTCATCCCCGCCGCGCGAGCAGCCTCGGAGCTCTTCGAGACGCTCGAGCTGACCGAGCAGCAGGCGATCGACCTGACGCACGGTCGCCGGATCCATGTCGCCGACCGGGAGGGCGCGGGAGGCGGCCCCGTCGCGGCCATCGCCCCCGGTGGCCACCTCGTGGGGCTCATCGAGTTCCGCGGAAAGGAAGCCAGGACGCTCGTGAACTTCCCGACCGACGAGATCGCCTCCGCATGATCGAATGGTTCGTGGCGCTGCAGGTCGGCGTCGCCCTGGTGGCCGGCGTGCTCTGCCTGGTGCTCGGGCTCGCCGGACGGGTCCCGAACGACCTGACGATGGGAGCGGTCGCGCTCGTGGAGCTGCTGCTGATCGTGCAGCTCGTGATGGCGATCGTGGGGCCGCTGGTCGGCAACTCGCCCACCGGCAGCCTCGCCGAGTTCTACATCTACCTGATCTCGGCGCTCATCCTGCCGCTCGCCGGCGGGTTCTGGGCGCTCATCGAGCGCAACCGGTGGAGCACGGTCATCCTCGGCGGCGTCTGCCTGGCGATCGCGGTCATGGTCTACCGCATGGGGCAGATCTGGTTCGTCCAGGGCGCCTGACCACGCGGGCGCCCGAATAGAATTGTCGACGATGTCCCACCACACCATGTCCGCACGCGAGCAGGGCGGGGGCGAGACGCCCCGGCGCCGCATCTCCGGCGTCGGCCGCGTCCTCGTGTTCGTCTACGGCGTGCTCGCGCTGGCCGCGACCGGCCGCAGCGTCTTCCAGATCATCGACCGGTTCCACGAGGCGCCGGTCGCGTTCACGCTGTCCGGGCTCTCCGCGGTCGTCTACATCGTCGCGACCGTCGCGCTCATCGCGCCCGGCCGGGTCTGGTACCGGGTGGCGTGGATCACCATCACCTTCGAGCTGGTCGGCGTCCTCGTGATCGGCACGCTCAGCCTGTTCGCGCCCGCGACGCTCGGCCTGCATGACATCGACCCGTTCGGCCGCGACGCGACCGTGTGGTCGGTCTACGGCATGGGCTACCTGTTCATCCCGCTGGTGCTGCCGGTCCTCGGGCTGCTTTATCTGTCCAAGCACAAGCCGAGCGACGGGGCGCGTTCGTGAAGGTCTTCGGCTCCGTCGAGGAGATCCCGGACGGCTTCGGGCCGAGCGCGGTCACCATCGGCAAGTTCGACGGTGTCCACACCGGACACCGCGCGGTGATCGAGCGGCTGCGCGCCGTCGCCGCCGAGCGCGGGCTGACCGCGGCGGTCATCACCTTCGACCGGAACCCGCTCGAGCTGCTGGCGCCGGAGAAGTGCCCGGCCTCGCTGGTGAGCAACCGGCAGAAGCTGGAGCTCCTGGCCGAGACCGGGATCGACGCGACGCTCATGGTCGCGTTCGACCGTCCGCTCGCGGACCTGCCGCCGGAGGAGTTCGTCCACCGCATCCTGGTCGACCGGCTGCACGCCGCGTCCGTGCTGGTGGGCAGCGACTTCCGCTTCGGCGCGCGCGGGGCGGGGGACATCGACCTGCTGCGGGAGCTGGGGGAGCGCTACGGCTTCACCGTCGAGCTCATCGACGACGTGCGGCCCGAGCACGGCCGGCGGGTGTCCTCCACCTGGATCCGGGAACTGCTGGCGGCCGGCGACGTGGGACACGCGGCGGAGCTGCTCGGCACCGTGCCCACCGTGCGCGGGGTCGTCGTCCACGGCGCGGCCCGCGGCCGTGAGCTCGGCTACCCGACCGCGAACCTGTCGCCGGAGTCCGAGGGCCTGATCCCCGCCGACGGCGTCTACGCCGGCTGGCTGACCGACGACGACGGCACCCGGTACCCCGCGGCGATCTCGGTGGGCAACAACCCGACATTCGAAGGGGTGCCGCAGAAGCAGGTGGAGGCCTACGTCCTCGACCGCGAGCTCGACCTCTACGGCCACACGGTCGACGTGGCCTTCTCGGAGCGCATCCGCGGCATGGTCGCCTACTCCGGGATCGAGCCGCTGATCGCGCAGATCGCCGCGGACGTCGAGCAGGCCAGGCGCATCCTGACCGCCGAGCGCGCGTGACCGAGGCCACGCGCGACGCGGCGGCCTCCGCCCGCCCGCCGCGGCCGCTCTGGCAGGGCCGCGCGGTGGCCCTGCTCGGCATCCTGCTGGTCGCGGCCAACCTGCGCACCGCCGTCGCCGCGCTCTCGCCGATCTTCACCGAGATCCGCGGCGAGTTCCCGGTCTCCAGCGTCGGCGTCGGACTGCTGGGGATGCTGCCGCCGGTGTGCTTCGCCCTGTTCGGGCTGCTCGCGCCGGTCTTCACCCGGCGCCTGGCGCTGGAGGCGGTGCTGCTCTGCGCGCTCGGCGTCATGCTGGCCGGGCACGTCCTCCGGGCGACGGCGGGATCGTTCGCGATGCTCGCCATCGGCTCGGCCGTGACCTTCGCCGGGATGGGGGTCGGGAACGTCCTGCTGCCCCCGCTGGTGAAGCGGTACTTCCCCGACCGGATCGGGCTCGTGACGGCGCTGTACGCGACGGTGATGTCGGTGAGCACCCTGCTGCCGCCGCTCGTCGCGGTCCCGGTCGCCGACGCGGCGGGCTGGCACGTGTCGGTCGGGATGTGGGCGCTGGTCAGCGTGCTGGCGATCCTGCCGTGGCTGCGCATCCTGGTCACCCACCGGCCGGCGCACCCCGAGCACGATGTAGAACTGGAGGAGGCCGACCGCTCGCTGATCCGGCGGATCTGGCGCTCCGGGCTGGCCTGGGCGATGGCGGTGGTGTTCGCGGTGTCGAGCCTCAACGCCTACGCCATGTTCGCGTGGCTGCCGCAGCTCGTCCATGACGTCGCGGGGACGCCGCCGGCGGAGGCGGGCGCGCTGCTGTCGATCTACGCCGGGATGGGCATCCCCGCCGGACTGCTGGTGCCGCTGCTGGCCGCGCGGATGCGGAACGTCACGGCGCTGATCTACGCGGGGGTCGCGTTCTTCGTGGCGGGCTACGCGGGGCTGATCTTCCTGCCGGGCGTGGCGACCTGGCTGTGGGTGGCGTTCGCCGGCCTCGGGCCGCTGCTGTTCCCGCTGAGCCTGGTGCTCATCAACGTGCGCACGCGGACGCACGCGGGCTCGGTGGCGCTGAGCGGCTTCACGCAGGGCCTCGGCTACACCCTCGGAGCGCTCGGGCCGCTGGCCGTCGGCATCCTCCACCAGGCAACCGGCGGCTGGACCGTGCCGCTCGTGGTGCTCACCGCAACCGCGCTGGCCGCTGCCGCGGCCGGCGCCGTCGTCGCCCGCCCGGTCCCCCTAGAAGACCGCTGACCTGCGCTGGCCGCCGAGCACAGGAAAAACGCTCGGATTCAGCCCCAAGAGCGACGAAATTCCTGTGCTCGCGGGCTAGTCGCGGGGGTTGGCAGGGAGGAGCGCGCTGCGGTGGATCAGGGCGGCCGCGCCGATGAGCGGGCCCTCGGAGGACAGCGCGCTCGGGACGATTCGCACCTTGCGGACGAACGGGAAGTAGTGCGCCTCGATGACCTCGCGCATGTGGGTGAACAGGTCGGGCGTGGAGTGCGAGAAGCCGCCGCCGATCGCGACCAGCTCCAGGTCGAGCAGCGCGGTCGCGGAGGCGATGGCGTGGCCCACGGCGCGGCCGGTGCGGGTGATCGCGGCGACCGCGACCTCGTCGCCCGCGGCGTAGGCGGCGGCGAGCTCCTCTCCGGTGGTGCCGGTGAAGCCCTCGCCGCGCGCCCAGGCGACGGTGTGCGGGCCGGAGGCGATGGCCTCCAGAGCGTAGGGGGCACCGAAGGTGTCCTCACCCCGGGTGGCGCCCACCTCGACGTGCCCGATGTGCCCGGCGTTCCCCGTGGGTCCGGTGATGACCCGGCCGTCCACGATCAGGCCGCCGCCGATGCCGGTCGAGATCACCATGCCCATCACGTTGTCGACGCCCTGCGCCGCGCCCACCCAGTGCTCGGCCATCGTGATCGCGACGCCGTCCATCTCCAGCGTCACCGGCACGTCGAGGCTGAGGGAGGCCGCCACCGAGGCGATGAAGTCGCGCAGCGGGTAGTCGCGCCAGTCCGGCACGTTCAGCGGCGAGACCAGGCCGCGCCTGCGGTCGATCGGGCCGGCGCAGCCGATGCCGACGCCGACGACGGTCGCGCCCTCCGGAAGCGCGGCCAACGCGTCGCGGACGACGCCGCCCACCGAGGCCTCCAGGTCGGCGACCGTCGCCGTGCGGCCGGTCGGGAGGCGGTGGCGGGAGCCGGGGAGGAGGACGCCGTCCGCGTCGACGAGGGCGGCTTCGACCTTGGTTCCGCCGAAGTCGACGGCGAGTGCGAGGGGAGTGGCAGACACGAGCCAACGATAAACGAAACTGTCCCTGCTCATTTGAGCAGTCAACGCGCAATCGTTGCACACCGTCCTAAGCTGGACGCGTGGCCCTGAACGATTCCGACGAGATCCTCGCCGTCAAAGCCGCAGAGCTGTACTACGAGGCGGGCAAGACCCAGGACGAGATCGGCGTCGCCCTCAACGTCTCCCGCTGGAAGGTCGGCCGGCTGCTGGTCGCGGCGCGCGAGCACGGTTTCGTGCGCATCGAGATCGTGCACCCGAGCGCCAGGAAGTTCTCGCTGGAGCGCGAGCTGTGCTCCTTCTACGGCCTGGAGGACGCCGTGGTCGTCCCCGCGGCCGAGTCCGACTCCGACGTGCAGGCCCGCGTCGCGCAGGCCGCCGCCGACTACCTCACCACCCTGCGACCCGTCCCGCGCACCCTCGGGGTGAGCTGGGGCCGCACCCTCCACGCCGTCGCCGCCCGGCTCCGCCCGGGCTGGGCCGTCGGCGTGAACCCGGTCCAGATCAACGGGAGCGTCTCCAGCACGCGCCAGGCCACCGCGGCGGCCGACACGGCCGTCGTCATGGCCCGCAAGGCCCAGGGCACGGCGACGCTGCTGCCCAGCCCGGCGATCTTCGAGCACGCCGCCACCCGTCGCGCGATCGAGTCCGACCGCTCCGTCCAGTCCGTGCTGGAGCTCGCCCGCAACGCGAACGCCTACCTGTTCAGCGCCGGCACGGTCGACCCCAGCTCGGTGCACGTCGACTCCGGCTACCTGTCGGCGGAGGACGTGCTCGCGCTGGCTGCCAAGGGCGCCGTCGGCGACGTCGTCGGGCGCTTCATCGACGACACGGGCCAGGTCGCCGACCCCGAGCTCGACAGCCGCACCCTTGGCCTCAGCCTGGACGAGCTCCGCAACGCGGGCACGTCCATCGCGGTCATCGCTGGGGAGGCCAAGCACGGCATCGCCCACGCGGTCGTCGCCAGCGGGCTGTGCACAACCCTGATCACCGACGAGTCGACAGCCAACGACCTCCTCGGCCGCGCGCCGAACATGAGAAAGCAGATGTCATGACCATCGAAACGACACCGCCCGTGCGCACCCTCGCGCCGGCGGCCCGCGCCGTCGAGGTGCTGGGCGGCGACCTCACCGAGGGCTCGCTCCGCCGCTACCTGGGCGGCATCCCCGGGGTGGACGCCGTCGGGCTGGAGCAGCGCGCCGCCGGCCTCGGCACCCGTTCCATCAAGACCACCAGCAAGGCCTGGGCGCTCGACAAGATCATCGAGCTCATCGACCTGACCACGCTGGAGGGCGCCGACACGCCGGGCAAAGTGCGCTCGCTCGTCGCCAAGGCGCTGACGCCCGACCCGAGCGACCTCACCGCGCCGCGGCCCGCCGCGGTCTGCGTGTACGGCGACATGGTGCCCTACGCGGTCCAGGCGCTCGGCGCGTCCCACGCGGGCCGCGTCGCCCGCGAGACCGGCCAGGCCGGCGGCATCAACGTCGCCGCCGTCGCCACCGCGTTCCCGAGCGGCCGCGCCTCCCTCCCGGTCAAGCTCGCCGACACCGCCGACGCGGTCGCGGCCGGCGCCGACGAGATCGACATGGTCATCGACCGCGGCGCCTTCCTCTCCGGCCGCTACGGGCTCGTCTTCGACGAGATCGTGGCCGTCAAGGAGGCCTGCCGCCGCGACGACGGCAGCTACGCCCACCTCAAGGTGATCCTGGAGACCGGCGAGCTGAACACCTACGACAACGTGCGCCGCGCGTCCTGGCTGAGCATCCTCGCCGGCGCCGACTTCATCAAGACCTCCACCGGCAAGGTCTCGCCGGCGGCGACCCTCCCGGTGACGCTGCTGATGCTGGAGGTCGTGCGCGACTGGCACCGGCTGACCGGGGAGGAGATCGGCGTGAAGCCGGCGGGCGGCATCCGCTCGTCGAAGGACGCCATCAAGTACCTCGTGACGGTCGCCGAGACCGTGGGCGAGCACTGGCTGCAGCCGCACCTGTTCCGGTTCGGCGCCTCCAGCCTCCTCAACGACGTGCTGCTGCAGCGCCAGAAGCTGCACACCGGGCACTACTCCGGCGCCGACTACGTGACGATCGACTGAGACGGGACGACAACACCATGAGCTTCCTCGAGTACGCCCCGGCCCCCGAGTCGCGCGCGATCCTCAACCTGCGCGACCAGTACGGCCTCTTCATCGACGGCGAGTTCGTCGACGGCCACGGCACGCCGTTCCAGACCATCTCCCCGGCCACGGAGGAGCGCATCGCGACCATCGCGACCGCGGACTCCGCCGACGTCGACCGCGCGGTGGCCGCCGCCCGCCGCGCCTACGACCGGGTCTGGTCGCGGATGAGCGGCAGCGACCGCGGCAAGTACCTGTTCCGCATCGCGCGCCTGATCCAGGAGCGCGCCCGCGAGCTGGCCGTCGCCGAGAGCCTCGACAACGGCAAGCCGATCAAGGAGAGCCGCGACGTCGATGTGCCCCTGGTCGCCGCCTGGTTCTTCTACTACGCAGGCTGGGCCGACAAGCTGGAGCACGCCGGCCTCGGCCCCGCGCCGCGCGCCCTCGGCGTCGCCGCCCAGGTCATCCCGTGGAACTTCCCGCTGCTCATGCTGGCGTGGAAGATCGCCCCGGCCCTCGCGGCGGGCAACACCGTCGTCCTGAAGCCGGCCGAGACCACCCCGCTGACCGCACTGCTGTTCGCGGAGATCGTCCAGCAGGCCGACCTCCCCGCCGGCGTCGTCAACATCGTCACCGGCGCCGGGGAGACCGGCCGCGAGCTGGTCGCCCACCCGGACGTCAACAAGGTGGCGTTCACCGGGTCCACCGCCGTCGGCCGGGAGATCGCCCGCTCGGTGGCCGGCACCGAGAAGAAGCTCACGCTGGAGCTCGGCGGCAAGGCCGCGAACATCGTCTTCGACGACGCGCCGATCGACCAGGCCATCGAGGGCATCGTCAACGGCATCTTCTTCAATCAGGGCCACGTCTGCTGCGCCGGCAGCCGACTGCTGGTGCAGGAGAGCGTGCACGACGAGGTCGTGGAGCGCCTGAAGCGCCGCCTCTCGACGCTCCGCCTCGGCGACCCGCTGGACAAGAACACCGACATCGGCGCGATCAACAGCGCCGAGCAGCTGCAGCGCATCCGCGAGCTCTCCGACATCGGCGAGGCCGAGGGCGCCGAGCGCTGGACGGCCGAGTGCGCCATCCCGGAGAACGGCTTCTGGTTCGCGCCGACGATCTTCGACAACGTCTCGACCAGCCACCGGATCGCCCGCGAGGAGATCTTCGGCCCGGTGCTGTCGGTGCTGACGTTCCGCACCCCGGCGGAGGCCATCGCCAAGGCGAACAACACGCCGTACGGCCTCTCGGCCGGCATCTGGACCGACAAGGGCAGCCGCATCCTGGCCGTCGCCGACAAGCTCCGCGCCGGCGTCGTCTGGGCGAACACTTTCAACCGGTTCGACCCGGCCAGCCCGTTCGGCGGCTACAAGGAGTCCGGCTACGGCCGCGAGGGCGGCAGGCACGGCCTCGGCGCCTACCTGGTGCCCGGCCGCTCGCTGCCCGCTGCACGTCCCGCTGTGACGGCCTCCCGCACCTCCACCCGCACCACGACCCGCAAGGGAGCGACGAAATGAGCCGCCTGGCCGTGCCGAAGACCTACAAGCTCTACATCGGCGGGAAGTTCCCGCGCTCGGAGTCCGGCCGCACGTACGAGGTCGTCTCGGCGAAGGGCGCGTTCCTGGCGAACGCCGCCAAGGCCTCCCGTAAGGACGCCCGTGACGCCGTCGTGGCCGCGCGCGGCGCGCTGTCCGGCTGGGCCGGCGCGACGGCGTACAACCGCGGCCAGGTGCTCTACCGGATCGCCGAGCTGATGGAGGGCCGCCGGGCCCAGTTCGTGGACGAGATCGTGTCCGCGGAGGGCGTCTCCGCCGCCGTCGCGGGCGCCCAGGTGGACGAGGCGATCGACCGCTGGGTCTGGTACGCCGGCTGGGCCGACAAGTTCGCCCAGGTCGCCGGTAACGCCAACCCGGTCGCCGGCCCGTACTTCAACATCTCGGTGCCGGAGCCGACCGGCGTCGTCGCGATCGTCGCGCCGCAGGACTCCAGCCTGCTGGGCTTCGTCAGCGCCATAGCGCCGGCCCTGGTCGCCGGCAACACCGTCGTTGTCGTGGCGAGCGAGCGCTTCCCGCTGTCGGCGATCAGCCTCAGCGAGGTGCTCGCGACGAGCGACGTCCCGGGCGGCGTGGTCAACATCCTCACCGGGTCGCCCGCGGAGATCGCCCCGTGGCTGGCCTCGCACGCCGATGTCAACGCGCTCGACCTGGTCGGCGCGGGAGCGCTGGAGTGGGTGGACCTGCAGATCGCCGCGGCGGACACGCTGAAGCGCGTGCTGACGCCGGAGAACGGCCCGGACGCCGCTGCACCGTCGCTGGACCGCATCGCATTCTTCACGGAGACCAAGACGGTCTGGCACACCAAGTCGCTGCTGTAGCCGTCGGGTCGCCGCGGGCACCCTTCCGACCTCCCTCGTTCTGAGGGAGGATGGGAGGATGAGCGACGGGTGGGGTTCTGGGCACGGAACACTCGCCCTGGTCGGCGACAGCCTGACCCAGGGCGGCGACTGGGCGGCCTGGCTGCCGGGGGAGGACGTCCTCAACCTCGGCGTCGCGGGCGACACGTCCGACGACGTGCTCGCGCGCCTCGGCCAGATCGTGGAGGCGCGCCCGGCGACGGTCGCCCTGCTGATCGGCACGAACGACCTCGCCTGGCGCCGCTCGGTCGAGCACGTGGTGCGGAACGTCGAGACGATCCTGGTCACGCTCCGCAAGGAGCTCCCGGAGGCGCGCATCCTGGTCCAGTCGGTGCTGCCCCGCGGCCGCGAGTTCGCCGACCAGATCCGCGACATCAACCGCCACTTGTGGCAGTTCGCACCCACCGTCCACGCGGCGTGGCTCGACCTGTGGCCGGCGATGGCGCTCGAGGGCGGCGAGCTCAACCCCGCCTACACCGACGACCGCCTCCACCTCAACGAGGAGGGCTACCGGGTCTGGCTGAGCGAGCTCGTGCCGGGACTGGAGCGGGCGCGGCAGCTGCCGCCGAACAGCCGGGCGATCCAGCTGCCGGATCTGGGCGGGGCGGCGTAGGGGGTCACGCCCCCCGCAGCATCTCCTCGTAGAACCGGATCCCGCGCAGCCACGTGGCCACGCCGATCCGCTCGTTCCGCGCGTGCAGCGTCCCGCGCTCCTCCGCGCTCATCTCGAACGGGGTGAAGCGGTAGACGGCGTCGCTGATCGCCGTGAAGTGGCGGCCGTCGCTGGCGCCGAGCATGATGTACGGGGTCGCGATCGCGTCCGGGTGTACGGCGGAGATCGCCGACGCCACGCGCGTCCACTGCGGGCCCGACGTCGGGGAGACCGGGGAGGGCTCGTTCGCGTCGACCGCCTCGATGCGGACGTGGGGGTCGTGGATGGCGCGGCGCAGGTGCTGGAGGGTTTCGGCGACGGTGGAGCCGACCGCGATGCGGACGTTGACGACCGCCTCCGCCGTCTCCGGCAGCGCGTTCGCCGCCAGGCTGCCGTGGAGCTGCGTCACGGCGGTCGTGGTCCGCACGATCGCGCGGGTCTCGTCGCCGAGCCGGGTGAACACCCAGCGCAGCAGCGGCTGGAGCCGCCGGGCGCGGGTGAACACGGCCCGGAGCGGTCCGGTGGCGTGCGCGCCGAGGGTCTCCACCATCAGCAGGTTCGTCTCGGTCAGGCGCGCGGGGAACGGGCGCGCGTTCAGGCGGGTGATCGCCCGGGCCAGCCGCACCGTCGCCGTCGTCCGGGGCGGGGTGGAGGCGTGGCCGCCGTGCTGCTCAACGGTGAGCCGGACGGTGGTGATGCCCTTCTCGCTCACGCCGACCACCGCGATGGGCTTTCGGATGCCCGGGAAGACGCCCTCGATCACGGCGCCGCCCTCGTCGAGGACGAGGGCGGGGCGGACGCCGCGCGAGCGCAGCACCTCCACGATGCCGCGCGCGCCGGAGCCGAACGTCTCCTCGTCGTTGCCGAACGACAGGTAGACGTCGTGCGCGGGGACCACGCCGTCCGCGAGCAGGGCCTCCACGGCCTCCAGGATCGCGACGGCCGCGCCCTTGTCGTCCAGCGTGCCGCGGGCCCAGAGCAGCCGGTCGTCGCCCCGGCCGGTCAGCTCGGCCGCAAACGGCGGGTGGTCCCAGCCCTCCTCGGTGGCGGGCACCACGTCGTAGTGCGCCATCAGCACCGTGGGCGCACCGGCGGCGTCGCGCCCGCGCCAGCGGTAGAGCAGCGCGTGCCCGCGGTCGCCGTGGCGCTCCCGTTCGAGCTCGGCGTGGACGCGGGGGTAGAGCCGGGGGAGAGCGTCCACGAACGCGTCGAACGCGGCCCAGTCGGTCTCCTCGACCGCATTGCGGGACATCGTCGGGATACGCAGGAGCGTGCGGAAGCGCTCCAGCGCCTCGGTGTCGCGCGCGGCGCTCCCGGCGGCGACCTCGTCCGTCGCGCTCACTCGCCGGCCGCCCGGCGGAACGCGGAGAGCGCGTCGTCGTTGAACAGCACGAAGCGCACGAGCTCGACCGAGCCGACGCCGGAGGAGAGGACGGCGCGCACCGTGCTCACCGCGATCCGGGCCGCGTCGTCCAGCGGCCAGCCGTAGACGCCGGCGGACACGGCAGGGAACGCCACCGTCGCGGCGCCCAGCTCGCGCGCCACCCGCAGCGACGAGCGGTAGGCGTTCTGGAGGTCGGGCGTGCGGTCCTCCGAACGGGCCCAGACCGGCCCGACGGTGTGGATCACCCACTGCGCCGGCAGGTCGCCCGCGGTCGTCGCGACGGCCTGCCCGGTCGGCAGGCCGTCCGGCAGGGTGGTCGCCCGCAGTTCGCGGCACGCGGCGAGGATGGCGGGGCCGCCCCGCCGGTGGATGGCGCCGTCGACGCCGCCGCCGCCAAGCAGGGAGCTGTTGGCGGCGTTGACGACGGCGTCCACGGCCTGCTCGGTGATGTCGCCGCGGACGATCTCGATGGGGTCCGCCATCTCAGCCCCGGTTGTTCGACAGCTCGTACACCTTCAGGAGCTCGAGGATGGCGTCGTCGCGCTGGTCCCCGCCCTCCTCGAACATCGCCGAGACGTGGGTCTTGAGGTGGTTCTCGACGAGCAGCTTGTTGAGCGACCCGAGCGACTTCTGGATGGCCAGCGACTGGGTGATGATGTCGACGCAGTAGTCCTCGTTCTCGATCATCTTCTCGAGGCCGCGCAACTGCCCCTCGAGGATGCGCGTGCGGTGCAGCGCTCTCTTCTTGATGTCTGCGATCACGCGTCCCAGGATACCGCGGAAACCCCATACCCCGGCCAGGTATCCGCCCGCGGCGAACCGCCCCTCGTGCGCCCGATGTATCCGGGTGTATGCATGACGCGCGCGGGGACATATGCCGCCAGGTCCATGCGTCTGTATCAGATTCGGGACGGGAAGGCGCGACACGCGACACGGCGCGGCGCGTTGGCACCCCCTAACGGGGGGTGTGGGAGGACATACCGGCTGGTCTATCCTCCCTAACAGGGGTTGAGAAATATTCGTTTTACAGGAAAGGCCCGACTTTGCTGAAGAACCTCAGCCCGCTGCTGTCCGGTGCGCTTTTGAGCGCCCTGGACGCGATGCAAGATGGCGACACACTTACCCTCGTCGGCAGCGGCTATCCCGAAGAAGCACTCACATCGCCCATCGTCCACCTGGGGGAGGACGTCACCACCGAGGCCGCCGCCGAGGCCATCCTCAGCGTGTTCCCGCTCGACACCGCAGACCCGTCGCCGATCGTGTTCCTGGACCTCGCAGCAGAGCCCTACGAGGTCCCCGACGTCGCGTTCGCGGTGAACGGCATCGCCTCGGACGCGGAGCTGCGCCGCATCCCGATGACCCGGCTCGACCTCGAGCCGTTCGTCGCGCTGGCCCAGCGTTCCGCCGTCATCGTCCGCGTGGGATCGGACGCGCCGCCGTGCGCGTTCCTGTTCCGCAGAGGCGCACTCTGAATCCATCCGCTCACAGCCGTCCGCGCCCCGGGGAGAGGTCTTGTCCCAGGGGCGCGGGCCGTTCGGGCCGCTGACGGTTCACTAGAGTTGACGGGTGCCCTACACCCCGCAGCCTCCCGCCTACAACCGCGCCGCGCTCGCCCCGGGCATCCTGGGCGCGCTGGTGCTGCTGTTCGGGCTGGCGTTCGCGGACTGGTACACCTACGTGCAGTACGCGGTGAGCATCCTGGCGCTCATCCTCTGCGTGTTCGCCTGGCAGGCGAAGAGCCGGTGGTGGCTGGCCGGCCTGGTCCCGATCGCCGTGCTCTGGAACCCGATCTGGCCGCTCCCCGGGCTCACCCCCGTACTGCCGCTGCTGAGCCTCGCGGCGGCCGCCGTCTTCGTCGTCGCGGGACTCACTATCAAGATTCCGGCCGACACGCGCCGCTGAGCCCTCCCGATACGGTAAAATGACGGTTGCACGGCCGTCCTGCGCCGTGCGCCCGGCGTTCTGCGATGCTCGGTCGGACCACTCGGATCCGTCCCCGCCGCCGCGCCGGCCCTCACGCCCTACGGCGTCGCGTCCTCTGTCAGCGCGCGGCGCATCCACTGGAGGACCATGTCTCGTTCGGGTCAGCGCATGTCCGGTCAGCGCATGTCTGGTCAAGGCGCCTCGCAGCGCGCCTCGTCGCGACCGCAGCAGCAGCGCCGCAACCGTCACGCCAACAACGACGGGCTCATCCCCGTGCTCGCGCGCAAGGTGCGCGAGGTGGAGGCCAAGGCCGCCGACGGCAAGAAGCTCGGCCCGACCAACCGGACCAAGTTCCAGGTCATCGCGTTCCTCATGCGCGAGGAGCGCGCACGAGCCAAGGCCGACCCCGAGCTGAGCGACGCCGCGCGCGCCGAGCAGCTCAAGCGGCTGGACGGCATCGCCACGATCCTGGCCAAGACCGCGGCCCGCGACACCTCGCTCATCTCGCTGCTGGAGAGCGAGGCGCCGCCCACCGCGACGGCGCAGAAGATCCGCCGCGACTGGCTGCTGGAGTCCGGCACCGAGCTCAGCCCCGACGACCTCATCATCACGGTGGAGCGCGTGGTCCCGCCCGAGAGCGTCATCCCGCCCGAGCTGGCCGAGAAGCAGGTCGTCCCGGCCTCGGTCAAGTCGCGGCAGCTCTCCAACCCGTTCCTCGCCCCCGACTTCAGCAAGGCGACCGCCGCGGCGCCCGCACCGCGCCGCCGCCTCGACTCGTGGGAGCTGCTCGGCCCGCTGTTCAAGTCGTTCGAGTACGGCGCGGGCGGCCAGGCCGCGAGCATGGAGCTCCCCGACGCGCCGAAGATCGACCGCTACTCGCCTCCCGGCCTCGAGCTGATGCACCACCAGTCCCGGTTCATCGAGAGCGTCCGCCAAGGCCACCGCCGCTTCCTGCTCGCCGACGAGCCCGGCCTCGGCAAGACCGCGCAGTCCGTCCTCGCGGCCTCGGTCGCCGGCGCCTACCCGCTGCTCGCGGTCGTGCCGAACGTCGTCAAGATGAACTGGGCGCGCGAGGTCGAGCGCTGGACGCCGCACCGCCGCGCCACCGTCATCCACGGCGACGGCGAGGGACTGGACGCCTTCGCCGACGTCGTCATCGTCAACTACGAGGTGCTCGACCGGCACCTGTCCTGGCTGCGCACGCTCGGCTTCCAGGGCATGGTGGTCGACGAGGCGCATTTCATCAAGAACCTGCACTCGCAGCGCTCCCGGCTCGTGCTGGGACTGGCCGAGGCGATCCGCGAGAAGGCGGCCGACCCGCTCCTGATCGCGCTCACCGGAACACCGCTGATCAACGACATCGACGACTTCAAGGCGATCTGGCAGTTCCTCGGCTGGATCGACGGCAACAAGCCGACGGCCGAGCTGATGGAGAGCCTGGAGGAGACCGGGCTCACCCCCGCCGACTTCGGCTTCTACGCCGCCGCCCGGGAGTCCGTCATCGACCTCGGCATCGTCCGCCGCCGCAAGGTGGACGTGGCGGCCGACCTCCCCAGCCGCCGTGTGGTCGACCTGCCGGTGGAGCTGGACGACGACCTCGGCCGCTCGATCAAGCAGGCCGAGAAGGAGCTCGCCGCCCGCCTGGTGGCCCGCTTCCACCGCGCGGCAGCGGCCGGACGACCCGACTCGTTCGACGGCGACGACGAGGCGCACCGGAAGCACCTCATCCGGCTCGTGGCGCAGTCCGAGCTGGAGGAGTCGAAGTCGGCCAAGACCGGCGACAACGTCTTCACCATGGTCCGCAAGATCGGCCAGGCGAAGGCCGGGCTCGCCTCCGACTACACCGCGCAGCTGGCCCGCTCGGTCGGCAAGGTGGTGTTCTTCGCCAAGCACATCGACGTCATGGACGCCGCGGAGGAGGCCTTCGCCGCCCGCGACCTGAAGACGATCTCGATCCGCGGCGACCAGTCCGCGCTGGCCAGGCAGAAGGAGATCGACGCGTTCAACAACGACCCGGAGGTCGCCGTCGCCGTCTGCTCGCTCACCGCCGCCGGCGTCGGGCTCAACCTCCAGGCCGCCTCCAACGTGGTGCTCGCCGAGCTGTCCTGGACGGCCGCCGAGCAGACGCAGGCGATCGACCGCGTGCACCGCATCGGCCAGGACGAGCCGGTGACGGCATGGCGGATCATCGCCGCCCAGACCATCGACGCCAAGATCGCGGAGCTGATCGACTCGAAGCAGGGCCTCGCGGCCCGCGCGCTCGACGGCAGCGACGTGGAGATCGGCTCGGCGGACTCGGTGCAGCTGGACGCGCTCATCCACCTGCTGGAGGACGCGCTGGAGGGGTAGCGGCGCCCGCGGGCGAGAACAGCGTCAGGCGATCTCCGCGTCGTCGGGGTCGAGCGGCACCGGGCGGTCGTCGTCCGGGAGGAGGCGGTCGTCGTCCTCGTCCTCGTCGACGGGCAGGTCGTCCTCGTCGCGGATGACGGGGGCCGGCTCGTAGTCGCCCTCCTGCGCCTCGAGGAAGTCGTCGTCGTCCTCCCGGCTGCGGTCCGTCTCGCTCATGCCACGAGGGTACCGCGCGGACCGACCCCGCACGAGAGTGCACGCGATTCGTGCCGAATCGCGGCTCCGGCGCGGTGAAAGCGACGATTCGTGCCGAATCGCCAAATCGCGATTCGTGACGAATCGCGGCTCTGGCGCGGCGAAAGCGACGATTCGTGCCGAATGTGTCGCGCGCTCAGCCCAGGTCGAACTCGAAGTAGGCGCCGCGGTCGTCGTGGCGGATGCGGGCCGGGCCGGCGGCGCCCGCGAAGTCGTCCGTGCCCGTGCCGGGCACGATGTAGCCGAACGCCGACGGGTCGTCCGGGTGCTGCAGCGCGCCGTGGTGGACCGTGAACGAGCCGGAGCGGCCGTCCGGCAGCGTCCCGGTGATCCGTTCGGCCGCGAGGTAGCCGCGGCCGCCCTCCTCCGTGCCCGACGACACGAAGTGCGCGATCGACTCGCCGACCAGGCCCTCCGTGTACGTCTTGCGCATCACCACCGCGCCGAGCCAGTCGCCCGGGATGCCGGGCAGCTCCTCCGGGTCCCAGCCGGTGACGTCGAAGCGGGCGGTGACGATGGTCGCGTTGTCCATGCCGGGAGCCTAACGAGTGCGCCCGCGCACAGCTTGCAATTTCGCGACAGCGCAGAAGTGGACTAGACAGGGGACATGGCGCAGCACCATACCCAGCTCGAGATCGAGCGCAAGTACGACGTGGACGGCGACCTCCGCCCACCCCAGCTCGTCGGCGTCGGGGCGATCGCCGTCGAGGGCGAGCCGGAGTCCGCCGAGCTCGTCGCCGTCTACTACGACACCGCGGACCTGAGGCTGGCGCGGCAGCGCGTGGCCGTGCGCGCGCGGCGCGGCGGCTCCGACGAGGGCTGGCACGTCAAGCTGCCGCCGACCGACGAGGGACGCCCCGAGCTGCACTGGCCGCTCGGCGACGGCGAGAAGCCCCCGGCGGAGCTGCTGGAGACGATCCGGGAGGAGCTCGGCGACGGTGTGCTCGTCCCGGTGGCGCGCGTGACCAACCGCCGGGACACCACGCTGCTGAAGGACGCGGCCGGCTTCGAACTCGCCGAGCTCTGCGACGACCACGTCCGCAGCGAGAACCTCCGCACCGGCGCGTCGGACGCCTGGCGGGAGTGGGAGGTCGAGCTGCTGAGCGGCGCCCCCGACTCGCGCGAGCGGCGCACCGCGCTGCTGGACGGCATCGAGGCCGAGCTGCTGGCGGCCGGCGCCCGGCCGTCCGCCAGCTCGTCGAAGCTCCAGCGGGCGCTCGGCCTCTGAGCGACCGCCCGGGATTTTGGTGCGCCGGTATGCGTCGGGCATGATGCTCAGGGGCGCAATGAGAAACGGAGCAGCATGAAGATCGGCATCCTGACCAGTGGCGGCGACTGTCCCGGACTGAACGCGGTCATCCGCGGCGCGGTCCTCAAGGGCGACCGTGTGTACGGGTCCGAGTTCGCCGGCTTCCGCTACGGCTGGCGCGGCGTGGTCGAGGGCGACATCATGCCGCTCGACCGGCACAGCGTCCGCGGCCTCTCCCGCCAGGGCGGCACCATCCTCGGCTCCAGCCGCACCAACCCGTTCGAGGGCGACAAGGGCGGCCCGGAGAACATCCAGCGGATGATGGACGAGCACGGCATCGACGCGATCATCGCGATCGGCGGCGAGGGCACGCTCACCGCGGCCCGCCGGCTCACCGACGCGGGCCTGCGGATCGTCGGCGTCCCGAAGACCATCGACAACGACCTCGCGGCGACCGACTACTCGTTCGGCTTCGACACCGCGGTCGAGATCGCGACCGAGGCCATCGACCGCCTCCGCACCACGGCCGAGTCGCACCAGCGCTGCATGGTGGTGGAGGTCATGGGCCGCCACGTCGGCTGGATCGCGCTGCACTCCGGCATGGCCGGCGGCGCGCACGCCATCCTCATCCCGGAGCAGCCGCAGTCCATCGAGCAGATCTGCGAGTGGGTCGAGTCGGTGCGCGACCGCGGCCGCGCGCCGGTCATCGTCGTCTCCGAGGGCTTCCACCTCGACACGATGGAGGAGGCGCACTCGCACAAGGGCCTCGACGCGTTCAACCGTCCGCGCCTCGGCGGGATCGGCGAGATGCTGGCCCCGATGATCGAGGAGCGCACCGGCATCGAGTCGCGGGCGACCGTCCTCGGCCACATGCAGCGCGGCGGCGTCCCGAGCGCCTACGACCGCGTGCTCGCCACGCGTCTGGGCCTCGCGGCGGTGGACGCGGCGTACGAGGGCCGCTGGGGCTCGATGGTGTCGCTGCGCGGCACCGACGTCGTGAACGTGTCGATCGCGGACGCGACCGGCGGCCTCAAGACGGTCCCGCAGGCCCGCTACGACGAGGCGGCGCTGCTCTTCGGCTGACCCTCCCTCGCGGGCGCACTCCCTCGCGGCCGCGGGCGGGGATAGGCTCCACCGTATGAGCGGAAGGAGCCCGCAGGTGCCCAGATTCGTCCAGCTCGAGGAGTTCGGCTCGCGGGACTTCCTCCACCTCGTCGAGCGGGAGCGGCCGTGGCCGGGGCCAGGGCAGGTGCTGGTCCGGGTGATGGCCGCCGGCCTCAACCCGATGGACTACAAGGCCTACCGGAGCGAGCAGGCCGCCGCGCGGATGGGCGTGACGCTGCCGAGCGGGATGGGCCAAGACTTCGCCGGCTTCGTCGAGGAGCGCGGCGAGGGCGCGCAGCGCTTCGGGCTCGGCCAGGCCGTGCTCGGCACGGCCCCGTTCGCGGCGCTCGCGGACTTCGTGGTCGTGCCGGAGGACGGCCAGATCATCGAGAAGCCGGATCCGCTCACGTTCGAGGTGGCCGGCTCGCTCGGCGTGGTCGGCCGCACCGCGATGGCGACCGCGGCCTCCCTCGACCTCGGCGAGAGCGACACCGTGCTGGTGAGCGCGGCGGCGGGCGGCGTCGGCGTGCTCGCCGCGCAGCTGGCGATCCGCTGCGGCGCCACGGTCGTCGGCACGGCGAGCGAGGAGAACCACGAGTTCCTGGAGACGCTGGGGATCATCCCGGTCGCCTACGGGGACGGTCTGGCGGACCGGGTGCGGGAGGTCCTGGACGACGGAGCGCGGGTGACGGCGGTCCTCGACAACCACGGACCGGACACCATCGACGCCGCGATCGAGCTCGGCGTGCCGCCGGAGCGGATCAACACGATCGCCGCGTTCGGCCCGGCCGCCCGCGGTGCGCGGACGGTCGGCGGACGCACGGCGGGCAACGCCGAGCTGGCGGAGCTCGCCGACCTGCTGGCGCGGAACGAGCTCATGTTGCCGATCGACTCGATCTTCCCGATCGAGCGTACGGCCGACGCCTACGGCCGGCTGGAGGCCGGGCACGTGCGCGGCAAGATCGTGATCGTCACCGACTGACGGCGCGCTCCGGCGGGCTAGCCGGGCTTCTGCAGCCCCAGCGCCGTGTACAGCAGCGGGAGGCCGCCGTTGAGGCCGCCCATCAGCGCACCGATGCCGTGGCCGCCGGTCGGGATGTCGACGAACGTGCTGGCGATCCCGGCGCGCTGGGCGGTGCGCAGGGCGAGCTCGGCCACGTGGTGGAAGGCGGGGTCGTCGCGGCACGCCGTGAAGATCATCGAGCCGGGGAACGAGCCCCGGATCATCTTGTTGAACGGCTTCGCCTGGTCGTACGCGGCCTGGTCGCCGTGGAAGACGATGCTCAGCGTCGCCGCCGGATGCTCGGCGCCCGGGTACTCCTCGCCCGAGATGTCGAGGATGTTCGAGTACAGCTCGGGGTGGTCGAGCCCGAACGACAGCCCGCAGAGTCCGCCGTTGGAGTATCCCGCGACCGTCCAGAACCGGTGGTCGTGCGTGACCGGCAGGGTCTTGAGCGCCCACGAGCTGACGTCTTGCGTGATGTAGGTCTCCGCCTTGCCGAAGATCGACGTGTCACGGCAGAGCGTGTCGTGCCACGGGCTGCCGAGCTGGTCGGCCACCACCACGACGGGGGCGAGGCCGTTGTGCCGGGCGGCGAGGCCGTTCAGCACCTCGGCGATCGGCTCCGGGTCGGGATTGCCCGGCTGTCCCATCATCATGATGACGAGGGGGAGCGCAGGGGGCTTCGGCACGAGCGCCGCCGGCGGCAGGTAGACGCCGGCCTCCCGGGCCTTGAAGCCGCTGATCGTCGCGGGGATGGTGACCGTTCCGGTCTTCCCGCGCAGCGGCATGCCCGCCGGCGCCTTCCAGTGCTTCCAGAGCGCGTCGTCGTACCCGGCGCTCTGCTGGATCGGCGGCCGCACGGTGATCGGGTTGGGCACCGTGATCGCCATCAGGTTGCCGAGCGTGCGGTCCAGGCCGTAGTTCAGGTTGATGCCGAGCGTCGCGGCCACCAGGAAGACCGGGATTCCGACGATCGCCACGGCGGTCCGCCAGCGCGGCGTCCGCCCGATGCTGACCACGCACAGGGCGAGCCCGCAGAACGCGGCGGCCACCCAGAGGTAGTTGCCCATCCCGAGGGACTCCCCGAACAGGTTGAGCCAGCGCACGCAGACCAGCCAGGTGACCACCGCGGCGAGCAGCCCGCAGGCGACGGCGAGGCCGAGCCGGCGCAGCCAGCCGAGCGAGGGGCGGCGCGCCAGGAGCACGACGACGAGCGCGCTCGCGAGACCGAACACCGTGAAGGGGATGGGCCCGTCGAGCACGTCGATGGAGAGGAGGGCGTCAAACATGACGCGGGGTCGGGATTCCCATGGGAGCAATCTATGGCCGAGAATCGAACAAAAGGTGAACGCGGAGCGCGAGCCGGGGTGTATCCTCCGGATTCTCCCCCGAATTGGGGGCATCGCGAGCCCGGTGGTGAGGAGTAGCCATGATCGACGAGGACACCGCGCGCCTGCTGCGCGCCGCCGGCCTGCGCTGGCAGCCGGCGTCCGGGGACACGTTCGCGATCGACCGGCCGGGCATGGCCGGGGAGCACTTCACGGTCAGCGAGATGACGATCGAGCCGCACCACTTCGACACCGGCACGATCCTCGGCTTCAACGGCACGACGGAGTGGGCGCTCGACTCGCTCGCGGTCGAGGACGCGCTCTGGATCCCGCGGGAGGACCAGCTGCGGGAGCTCCTCGGCGGCTCGTTCCGCCACCTCGCCCGCACGCCGGACGGCTACCGGGTCACGCTGGAGCTCGACGGCGCCGAGCGCTACTTCGAGGAGGAGGACGCCGCGTCGGCGTACGCGCACGCGCTGCTCTCGCTCATCGCGGCGTCGGTGGCGTAGCCGTCGCGAGCACCGACCGGTCGAGGTCGGCGACGCGGGCGACGCCGCTCAGCCCGAGGGTGATGTCGAGCTCGGCCAGGAGGTTGCGCAGCAGCTCGCTCACGCCGCGCTCGCCGGCCACGGCGAGGGCGTAGGCGTACGGCCTCCCGACCGCGACGGCCCTGGCGCCGAGCGCCAGCGCGATCACCGCGTCGGCGCCGCCGCGGATCCCGCTGTCGAACAGGACGGGCAGCCGGCCGTCGACGGCGTCGACGACGCCGGGCAGCGCGTCCAGCGCCGCGATCTCCCCGTCGAGCTGGCGGCCGCCGTGCGTGGACACCTGCACGGCGTCCACGCCCGCGTCGACGGCGCGGCGCGCGTCGTCCGGATGCAGGACGCCCTTCAGCACGATCGGCAGCCGGGTGTGCTCGCGCAGGAAGGCCAGGTCGTCCCAGCCGAGCGACGGGTCGGCGAACACGTCGAGGAAGGTCTCGACCGCCGCCAGGGGCTCGCCGGAGCGCAGGTTCTCGCGCAGGTCGCCGGGATGGTGCCGGAGGATGCTCGCGAACGACGCGACCGCCGCCGGGGTGACGGCCGTGCGCTCGCGCGGTCCCGCCGTCGCCAGCCGATCGCGCACCAGGCGGTGGAAGACCGGGTCGCTGGTGTACTGGGCGATGCCCAGCCCGCGGCTGAACGGGAGGTAGCCGAGGGCGAGGTCGCGCGGCCGCCAGCCGAGGACATGCGTGTCCAGGGTGACGACGATCGCCTCGCAGCCGCAGGCCTCGGCCCGTGCGACCAGGCTCTCGACGAGGTCGCGCGACGAGCTCCAGTAGAGCTGGAACCAGCGCGCGGCGCCCGGTCGGACGGCCTCCATCGCGGCGGCGACGGTCTCCATCGGTGCGGAGGCCTGATTGGAGAGCACGGCGGGGACGCCGTGGGCCGCGGCGGCGCGCGCCGCCGCGGCGTCCCCGTCGCGCCGGGCGAGGTCGAGCACGCCGATCGGGGCCAGCAGGAGCGGCGTCGGCAGCCGCCGCCCGAACAGCTCGATCGACAGGTCCCGCTGCGAGACGTCGCGCAGCACCCGCGGGACGATCCGGCGCCGCCCGAACGCGTCGGTGTCCGCCCGGTCGGTGCGCTCCAGCCCGGCCGAGCCCGCGATGTAGGCGAAGGCCGCGCGCGACATCCGCCTGCGCGCGGCGCGCTCCAGCTCGGGGAACGCGACGGGGAGGGCCGGGCGGCGCCCGCTCACGCCCGCGCGGTAGACGGCGCTCTGCGCGGCCCGTCCGATGCTGTTCGCCAGCGTCGTCGTCGTCATGCCCCCATTCTGCCGATCGGCCTGGCAGAAAGGGCCGTCTCGCGCGGCGCCGGGACGGCGTGTTCTGTCAGGCGGATCGCGTCAGCGCTTCGGGCGCGGGCGCTTGCCCTGCGCGGGCCGGCCGGACTTGCCGGTCTTGGGGCCCTTGGCGGCCTTGGCAGATTTGGCGGACTGCGCGGCCTTGGCGGACTGCGCGGCCTGCGCCGATTGCGTGGCCGCGACCTCCGGGTTGCGCGAGCTGTTCGCGGTGCGGCCGCGGACGATGCCGATGAACTCGTCCACGAGGGGATGCTGCCCCTCCCGCGACCAGGTGAGGCCGACCTGCGAGGTCGGTCCGTCCTCCAGCCGCATCGCTGTGACGTCCTTGCGGCGGAGCGCCTTGGCGACCGAGGCGGGCAGCAGCGCGATGCCGTCGCCCGCCGCCACGCTGCGCATCAGCGCGTCGGACGGCTCTGCGGTCAGGCGCGGCTCGCCCTCGAGGTCGGCCAGGTGCAGCTTCTCCTCCAGCGTGAGCAGGTGCTCGTGGTGCATCACCACGACGACGTCCTCCGTGTAGAGCGGGATGAGGTGGCGGGCGTCGTCCGCCCGGGCGTCGCGCGCGAACACCATGTCGGCCTCGCCCGCGGCCAGCGCGGCCAGCGGGTCGGCGGACGGCGTCACCACCAGCTCCACGCCGGGCTGCCGCTCGGCGAAGACCCGTGTCCACTTGCCGATCGTGACACCGAGCGGGAAGGCGAGGGCGAAGCGGAGGGCCATGCAGGCCAGGCTACCGAACGGCCGGGACCGGCCGCGGACGATACCCTTGAATCCATGAAGCCCCAGACCATGAAGGCGGCCACCGCGGCCAAGAAGCTCGGCATCCTGCTGGCGGCGGCCCCGGAGGAGTTCCGCGACCGCGAGATCAGCCGCACCGAGCTCGACGAGCTGAACGCGAACCCGCCCGCCTGGCTGGTCACCCTCCGAGCCGACGGACCGCACCCGCGCGACGTGGTCGCGCACAAGCTCGGCGTGAGCAACTCGGGGCTGGCCCGCGCCGGCGTGACCGAGCCGCTCACCACGGCCGAGATCAAGGCGCTGCTGGAGGAGAAGCCGGAGTGGCTGGTCGCCGAGCGCGCGACGCAGGCGCAGGTGCACGCCGAGAACGCGCGGGTCAAGCAGCGCAACGCGGAGCGCGCGGCGCGGGACTGACTCCTACGGCCGGTCCGGCGTCGCTGAGGTCCCCGGCGTCCCGGCGGCCCCGGCCTTCTTGACCGCGTGCGCCAGCACCTCCGGCCCGGTGACGAACGCGCGGCGCCAGGGCGCGACGCCGTCGATCTCCACCTGCAGCGAGAAGCTCAGGATGGTGCGGATGAGCACGATGATCCCGAGCACGAGCGCGTCGGTGAGCGTCGGGTTCGACGTCACGGTCTTCACCAGGTCGGCAGCGACCAGCAGCTCCAGGCCGAGCAGGATGACGCCGCCGAAGGCCTCCCGCAGGGTGCGGAAGGCGTCCGCCCCGCTGCGCGTGCGCACCCACACCGCCAGCGCGATCGCGAGCGCCACGACGAAGCCGATCGCCAGTGCGACGACGCCCGCGAACTCGAAGGCGACCCCGACCGCCTCGAAGAACGCGTGGGTGTCCATGCGCACATGGTGCCACACCGCGCCCGCCGTGGAGAGAGGCGCGCAGCTCAGGCCACGTGGACGGCGGGCCTCCGCTTCACGTCCTTCTCGGCCTCGCGCAGCACCTCGCGGGTGACCGGGGCCACTTCGCCGACGCCGGTGATGAGGTACCGGAACATGTTCGAGATCGGGTTGCCCTCGGTCCACTCGAAGTAAATCGTCGGTACGACGCCCGTGATGTCGCGGATCTCCAGCAGGACCGCCGCGATGGTGTTCGGCACGTTGCCGCTCTTCACCTGCAGCACGCGGTAGCCGTACTTGACGACACCGTGCACGACCAGGTCCTCCTCGAAGTCGGAGGAGTCGGACTTGATGACCTCGAGGAAGATGGTCCGCGACCGCTGCGGGATGTGGCTGAAGCGACGCTCGTCCTTGTTCTTCTCCTCGTACTCCTTCGTCGTGTCGACGTCGGGCTCGTGCGAGATGATGCGGATCTCGCCCTCTTCCGCGTCCTCCAGGATGAAGTCGAGCGCCGTCACGTCGAAGGTGACGCTGGTGGCGCGCACCTGGAACGACCGGCCGATGCGGGAAACGATCGACACGATCAGGATGCCGATGATGAACAGCGTCGCGATCCGGAGTCCGTCGGGACGCTCGATGATGTTGTCGATCGTCGTGTAGACGAAGATCGCGGTGATGATGGCGAACACGAGGGTGCGCTTCGGCTGCTTCTTGCGCCAGGCGGACAGGCTCACCGCGAGCGACGCGGAGGTGATCAGCACCAGCACGCCGGTCGCGTACGCGCCGCCCTGGGCGTCCACGTTCGCGTCGAAGACCAGCGTGATGAGGAAGGCGATCGCGGTGAAGACGAGCACGAGCGGCCGCACCGCGCGCGCCCACTGCGGCGCCATCCCGTAGCGGGGGAGGTAGCGCGGCACCAGGTTGAGCAGGCCGGCCATCGCGGAGGCGCCGGCGAACCACAGGATCAGGATGGTGCTGATGTCGTAGACCGTGCCGAAGCCGTTGCCGAGGTACTCGTGCGCCAGGTAGGCGAGCGCGCGGCCGTTGGCGGCGCCGCCCTGCTGGAACTCCTTCTGCGGGATGAGCAGGGTGGTGGTGAAGCTCGACGTGATGAGGAAGACGCTCATGATGATCGCTGCGGTGGTGAGCAGCTTGTGCGCGCCGCGGATCCGGCCCTCGGGCTCGTTCGGGTTGTCGTCCGGCTTGCCCTTGATCTGCGGCATGACGGCGACGCCGGTCTCGAAGCCGGAGAGGCCCAGCGCGAGCTTCGGGAACACCAGCAGCGCGACGCCGACGATGAGCAGCGGATTCCCGTGCGAGGCGAACAGCGCGCTCCACCAGTCGTCGATCGCGGTCGGGTGCTGGAACACCTGCACGATGGACGCCGACACCACGACGACGTTGAGCGCGAGGTACACGCCGACGAGCACGACGGCGATGCCGATCGCCTCACGGAAGCCCTTGAGGAAGACCGCGCCGAGCAGCGTGATGAGCACCAGCGTGATGATGACGTTGTTACCGTGGAACCAGGACGGCGCGAACGGGTTCTCGATCGCGTGCGCCGTGGCGTCGGCCGCGGACAGCGTGATCGTGATCATGAAGTCCGTCGCGGCGAAGCCGAGCAGGACCAGCACGAACAGCTTGCCGGCCCACCAGGGCAGGAAGCGCTCCAGCATCGCGATCGAGCCGGAGCCGCGGAAGCTCTCCCGCGCGACCCGGCGGTAGACCGGGAGGGCGCCGAGCAGCGTCAGCGCGACCAGCACGAGCGTCGCGAACGGCGAGATCAGGCCGGCCGCGAGCGCCGCGATGGCGGGCTGGTAGCCGAGGGTGGAGAAGTAGTCGAGGCCGGTGAGGCACATGACCCGCCACCAGGAGTGCTGGTGCTCGGGGGTCTGGCCGTGCGGGCCCTGCTGGGTGCCGTGCTCGTCGACCATGCCGCGCAGCAGCCAGTGCTTGAACCGGCTGCCGTGCACGTCGGCCGGAGCGAGCGGGTGGGCCTGCCCGGGGATCGGGATCGGCTCCTTAGGCCTCACCCGGGGCGGGACGGCCCCGGTGAGCTCGGCCGGCGTCGGGGCGGAGGCGGAGCCGCCTGAGGTCGGTTCGTCCGGTGCCGCAGATGCGGTGCCCTGCGTCTTGTCCCCGGACGGGGAGGTGCTCGACATCGGCTGCCCTTCGTTCGCCTTCGTGCTCACTGTACGTTCATCGCACGGACCGCCGGAAGACCTTCGGGAAGGACCCGCCAGCGGCCTCCCCGCGATGCCTCGGAAAGTATAGTCAGGCGGACGGGCTCACCACGCGGACGATCTGTAATCCTTCAGGAACACCCCGTGCAGGTCCTCGCCGGCCTCGCCGCGCACGATCGGGTCGTAGACCCGCGCCGCGCCGTCCACGAGGTCGAGCGGGGCGTGGAAGCCCTCCTCGGCGAGGCGGACCTTCGTGTAGTGCGGGCGCTCGTCGGTGATCCAGCCGGTGTCGACGCTGGTCATCAGGATGTTGTCCGTCTCGAACAGCTCCAGCGAGCTGGTCCGGGTGAGCATGTTGAGGGCGGCCTTCGCCATGTTGGTGTGCGGGTGGCCCGCGCCCTTGTAGCGGCGGCCGAAGACGCCCTCCATCGCCGACACGTTCACCACGTAGGCGCGGCCCGCGGCGGCGAGCGACGGCCGGAGCCGGTCGATCAGGATGAACGGCGCCGTCGTGTTGCAGAGCTGCACCTCCAGCAGCTCGAGCGGGTCGATGCCGCCGACGGCCTGCGTCCAGGTGTTGACGCGCTGCACGTCGGGCACGAGGCCGCCCGCGTCGATCGCGGTGCCGTCGTGGTGGCGCTCCAGCGACGACGACCCGGCGGCCATCGCAGCGGAGGCCAGGTCGTTCGCGGTCAGCGCGGCGGCGCCGACCAGCTCCGCGACGGTGCCGCGGACGTTCGCCGACGACAGCAGCGGGTGCGCGGCGACGGAGGCCTCCAGGGCCTGCGGGTGCGGGTCCGCCGTGTGGCCGAAGGTCTCCAGCTCGGGGAGCGGGCCGTCCGGCAGCGGGTGCGACTCGGCCTCGGCCAGCAGCGAGTAGGCGCCGGGGGAGCGGCGGACGGTCTGGGCGGCGTTGTTGATCAGCACGTGCAGCGGCCCGCGGGAGGCGACGGAGTCGGCGAGGCCGATCACCTGGGCCGGGTCGCGCAGGTCGATGCCGACCACGCGCAGGCGGTGCAGCCAGTCCTTCGCGTCGGGGAGCTGGGAGAACCGGCGCACGGCGTCGCGCGGGAACCGCGTGGTGATGGTGAGGTCGGCGCCGTCGCGGAGCAGGCGCAGCGCGATGTGCATGCCGATCTTGGCGCGGCCGCCGGTGAGCAGCGCCCGCTTGCCGGTCAGGTCGGTGCGGGCGGTGCGCTTGGCGTGGCTGAACGCGGCGCAGGACGGGCAGAGCTGGTGGTAGAACCAGTCGACCTCGGTGTAGTGCTGCTTGCAGATGTAGCAGGCCTGCGAGTTGATCAGCGTGCCGGCCGTCGTGGAGCCGGTGGTGGGGGAGGTCAGGTCGCGGCCGCGGGTCTCGTCGTCGATGCGGTCGGGGGCGCCGGTGGCGGTCGCCGCGATCACCGCGCGGTCGGCGGCGAGCTCGGCCTCCCGCAGCTCGCGCCGCCTGGCCTGCTTGACGGCCTTGAACATGTGCGCGGTCGCGCGGCGGACGGAGACGAAGTCGGGGTGCTCCTGGTCGAGCTCGTGGAGCTGAGCGAGGACGCGGAGGGTGGTCGCGAGGTCGTCCGGATCGATGCTCGCGGGGGTTTCGGCTGGCACCGGACGATTGTACTGGGGAGCGGATGACCGTCGGCTGAGGGCAGCCGACCTCTCCCGAGAGACGGCTCAGACCTCCAGTTCGAGCCAGTCCAGCCCGCGCAGGTCCAGGCACAGCCGCCCCTCGCGCTCCGTCGCCTTCGCGATGACGTCGCCGCAGATCCGGCAGTGCAGCACCATCCCGTGGTCGTCCGGCCACAGGTGCGCCTGGGCGATCACCGACACGTCGCCGCAGTGCGCGCACTTGCCGTGCGCCGAGGTCACGTCGGCGGCGAACACCTCGGAGAGGAGCCCGGCCGCCGCATTGCCGTCGAGGTAGTCCATGTCGCTCACGCGGCGCCTCCGATCCCGCCGTAGCGTTCGGTGCGGATCCGCGCCGGGTCGTGCCCGGCGTCCACCAGCCAGCCCGACACCGTCTCGACGAACGGTGTCGAGCCGCACAGGAAGAACGCGGGGGATTCCGCCGCGGGCAGGACGAGCGCGCCCAGCCCCTCCTGCGTCAGCCGTCCGGCGGCGACCGGCCACCCGGCCGGCGCCTCCCGCGTGTACACGTAGTCGACGCGCAGCGGCGCGGCGGCCTCGCCCAGCGCCATCAGCTCGTCGCGGTAGTAGACGGACATCGGCGTGCGCGCGGAGTACAGCAGCCGGAACGGGGCGCTGCTGCCTGCCGCGGCGTGCGCGCGGGCCATCGACATCAGCGGCACGACCCCGGAGCCGCCCGCGATCAGCTGCACGGGGCCCTCGTCGCCGTCGCGCCAGACGAACCACCCGCCGACCGGGCCGCGGACCTCCAGCTGGTCGCCGACCGACAGGCCGTGCACCAGATACGGCGACACCTCGCCGTCGGGCAGCTCCTCCACGGTCAGCTCCAGCTCGTCCGGCGCCAGGCCGCCCGCCCCGGAGGCCGACGCAATCGAGTACGACCGCACCGCCTGGTACCCGTCCGGCGCGGTGAGCCGGACGTCCACGTGCTGCCCCGCCAGGTGCCCGGTGAGCCCGGGGATGCGCAGCCGGATCGTGCGGGCCGTCGCGGTCTCCTCGTGGGCGGCCACCACCTCGGCCGCCCGCCACGCCGTGCTCACCAGTAGCGCTCTTCCTTCCAGGGGTCTCCGTACATGTTGTAGCCGTTCTGCTCCCAGAAGCCGGGCTGGTCCTGGGGCAGCATCTCCAGCCCGCTCACCCACTTGGCGCTCTTCCAGAAGTAGAGGTGCGGCACCAGCAGCCGGGCCGGGCCGCCGTGCTCGGGCGGGAGGTCGGCGCCGTCGAAGGTGTGCGCCACCCAGGCCTTGCCGTCGAGCAGGTCCTTCAGCGGGACGTTCGTGGTGTAGCCGCCGTACGAGTGCGCCATCGTGTACTCGTAGTCGGTGTCCACGTTCTCGAACAGTGTGTCGAGCGCCACGCCGCGCCACGACGTCCCGAGCTTGGACCAGCTCGTCACGCAGTGGATGTCCGTGTCGACGTCGGCCTGCGGGAGCGCCAGGAACTCGTCCCAGCTCCAGCGGTGCACCACGCCCTTCTCGGTCGTGATGGTGAACGCCCAGTCGTCCTTCGCGATCCGCGGAGTCGGTCCTGCGGACAGGACCGGGAAGCCCTCTGTGACGTACTGGCCCGGTGGGAGGCGAGGGTCGTCGGTTCGGCGCCGGCCGAGGAAGCCGGAGGAGATGATTCCCATGCGCGGAGCTTATTACCGTCGCCGTGCGGCGGTCTACGCCCGGCCGGTCTAGGGTGAGGACATGACCGCGGTGAATCTCGGACTCCCGCGCAGCGCGTCGCTGCGGGCTGAGCCCGGCTCTGCCGCGCCCGGTCCCGCTGCGCCCGGCCTCGACGGCCGCCCCGATGTCCCCGGCCTCGTCGACCGGTTCGGCCGGATCGCGCGCGACCTGCGGGTGTCGGTGACCGAGAAGTGCTCGCTGCGCTGCACCTACTGCATGCCGGCGGAGGGCCTGCCCGCCATCCCGCGCGAGGAGCTGCTGACGCCCGCCGAGATCGCCCGCCTGGTCGGGATCGGCGTGCGCGACCTCGGCATCCGGGAGGTGCGGTTCACCGGCGGCGAGCCGCTGATGCGCGCCGACCTCGCCGAGATCATCGGCCTGTCCGCCGCCGCGGCGCCCGGCATCGACCTGAGCATCACGACCAACGGCATCGGCCTCGACCACCGCGTCGGCGAGCTCGTCGCGGCCGGGCTGACCCGGGTGAACATCTCGCTGGACACCGTCGACCGCGAGCACTTCGCGGCGCTCACCCGCCGCGACCGGCTCCCGGCCGTCTTCGCGGGGATCGCCGCCGCGCACGCCGCCGGCCTCACGCCGCTCAAGCTCAACGCGGTCATGATGCGCCAGACCCTCGCCGGCGCCGCCGACCTGCTGGCTTGGGCGCTGGAGCACGGCTGCCGGCTGCGCTTCATCGAGCAGATGCCGCTCGACGCCGACCACACCTGGCTGCGCGAGAACATGGTCTCCGCCGAGGAGCTGCTCGGCGTCCTGCGCACCCGGTTCGACCTGGTGGAGGCCGGCCGGCCCGACGACCCGTCGTCGCCGGCCGAGGAGTGGCTGGTCGACGGCGGCCCGGCCACGGTCGGGATCATCGCCTCGGTGACCCGGTCGTTCTGCGCCGCCTGCGACCGCACCAGGATCACGGCGGAGGGCACCGTCCGGTCGTGCCTGTTCGGCGACGACGAGACCGACCTGCGCGGGCTGCTGCGGGGCGGCGCGGACGATGCCGAGCTCGCCCGCTGGTGGCGCGGCGCGATGTGGGGCAAGCAGTCCGGGCACGGCATGGAGGCCGCGGGCTTCGTCCCGCCGGTACGGAGCATGGGAGCGATCGGTGGCTGAGGCGGCAGGGCGCAGCGTCCTGGTCCGCTACTTCGCCGCCGCCGAGGAGGCCGCGGGCCGCGAGGAGGAGCGGGTCGCACTCGGCACGCCGACCGTCGGCGCCCTGCGCGAGCTCCTCGACGCCCGCTACGGCGAGGCCATGCGGCTCGTGCTGAGGAACGGGTCGTTCCTGGTGGACGGCGTCGTGTCCCGCGACCCGGACGCCGTGATCGGCGAGCGCGTCGACGTGCTGCCGCCGTTCGCGGGCGGCTGACGAACGCCGGCTTCTGCGCTGCCGCGCCTCCGTTCGGGTATGCTGCGCGAAAGGGGGACACCATGAGCGTGCACATGCAGGAACTGGAATCGGTCCGGCGTCGGCAGGGGAGGTTCGCCGCGCTGGTGGTCGCGGCCGTGCTCACCGCGATCGGGACCTGGCTCGCCCTGCCATTCGGGATCGTGCTGCTGACGCAGGGCGCGATGTTCGGACTCGCCCTGGTCGGCGCGGGGATCGTGCTGCTCGCGGCGTGCGTCGTCGCGATCGTCGGAGCGGCGCGCGCGCGTGTCGCGCCGCAGAGCCTCCCGGGCAAGGCGAACCCGGCGTTCGACGAGCCGCTGCCGTCGAAGAACCCCGACGGCGGATACTCCACCGCGGGGATGAAGCTCGGCTCCAACTAGCCCCGCGACATTCGTGCCGAATGTGCCGAATCGCGGCCGCATTCGCGACATTCGTGCCGAATCGTTTGCGTATCACGGGGCTCACATTCGGCACGAATGAGCGGAATCGCGGCGGCATTCGCGACATTCGTGCCGAATCGCCCGTCAGGCGGGGGTGATGCGTACTTCGGCGGGTGGCACCGTCAGGGTGACGCGGGCGCCGGGGGCGACGCGGAGCTCGGCGACCACGGCCGCCGGGACCAGCGCCGTGAGCCGGTCGGTCCGCACCCGGACGAGGTCGTCGCGCGGCTCCAGCGCGGTGACCGTCGCGGCGATCCCGGCCTCGCCCGGCAGCGGCACGCCGACCCGGACCGAGACCGTGGAGGGCCGCACCACCGCGGTCACGGGCCGGCCCTCGACGAGGGGCGCGGTCGGTGTGCCGTCCAGGGCGAGACCGTCGTCCGTGACCAGCCCGGTCGCGGTGCGCCGCCCGGTCAGCAGGCTGAGCCCGGTGAGCTCGGCGGTGAACGGGTGCCGCGGCTGCGTGAGCACATCGCGCGCCGGGCCCTCCTCGACCACGCGGCCGCCGCCGAGCACCGCGACCCGGTCGGCCAGCAGGTAGGCGTCGAGGGCGTCGTGGGTCACGACGACCGCGGTGCGGCCGGCGAGCACCTCCGCCAGCGTCCCGCGGAGCTCGCCCGCGACGCTCACGTCGAGGGAGGCCAGCGGCTCGTCCAGCAGGATCAGCTCGGGCTCGGCCGCGAGCGCCCGCGCGATCGCGACGCGCTGGGCCTGGCCGCCGGAGAGCTCGTCCGGGCGGCGGTCGGCCAGGGCGCCGACGCCGGTGCGCTCCAGCCACTCGTCGGCCTTGGCGCGCGCCTCCGCCCGCGACGCTCCGGCCGACCGGGGTGCGAACTCGACGTTGCGGCGGACCGTGAGGTGCGGGAACAGCAGCGCGTCCTGGGCGAGCAGCGCAATCCCGCGGCGGTGCGGAGGGAGCCAGGACGCAGGGAGGTCGAACAGCGTCTCGTCGGAGAGCGTCGCGCGCCCCGCGTCGGGACGGACCAGGCCGGCGAGGACTCCCAGCACCGTCGACTTGCCCGCACCGTTCGGGCCGAGCAGGGCCAGCGTCTCGCCGGTGCCGAGCCGCAGCTCCACCGCGACGTCGCGCTCGGCGACCGTGGCGGAGAGGGCGAGGCTCATCGCGCGACCTCGGGCGTCCGGGCGGCGCCCGCCGGCCGCGGCCTCCTGCGCAGCGGCTCGCCGGCCCCATGCGCGACGGCGACCACGGCGATCGCGACCGCGATGAGCACCAGCGACAGCGCGACGGCCGCGTCCGGGTCGGTCTCGCGCTGCAGGTAGATCTCCAGCGGCAGCGTCCTGGTGGTGCCCTGCAGGCTGCCGGCGAAGGTCAGCGTCGCGCCGAACTCGCCCAGGGCGCGCGCGAACGACAGGATCGAGCCGGAGACGATCGCGGGCGCCACCAGCGGCAGCGTCACCCGGAACAGCACGGCCGACGGCCGGGCGCCGAGGGTGGCGGCGACGGCCTCGTAGCGTTCGCCGGTGGTGCGCAGCGCGCCCTCCAGGCTGAGCACCAGGAACGGCAGCGCCACGAAGGTCTGCGCGATCACCACGGCCGGTGTGGAGAACGCGATCGGGATCGCGCCGTCGAGCAGCCCGCGCCTGCCGTAGAGGGCGAGGAGCGCGAGGCCGCCGACGACCGGAGGCAGCACCAGCGGCAGCAGGACGATCGCCCGCACCAGCCCGCGCCCGCGGAACGGCACCCGCGCCAGCACGACGGCCATCGGGACGCCGAGCACGAGACAGGCGATCGTGGCGGCGACGGAGGTGCGCAGGCTCAGCAACAGCGCGTCCAGCGACGACGGCGAGGTGATGAGCGTGCCGAACCGCGCCCAGTCCACGCGGGTGACCATCGCGACGATCGGGAGCAGCACGAACAGCGCGCCGAGCGCCGCGACGACGAGGATCCAGCCGGGGATGCCGGTGCCCGCGGGCGTGCCGGACTGCTCCCCGAGTATGCGGCGCGGCGTCACGGTGTCCCGAAGCCGGCTGCCGCGAGCACCTTCCTGCCCTCCGGGCCCGTCACGAACGCGATGAAGGCCGCGCCCCCGGTGAAGTTCGCCCCCTGCCGGACCGCGGCGATCGGATAGGTGTTGACGACGCCCTTCGCCTCGGGGAACGCCACCGAGTCGACGCTCTTGCCCGCGCCCTTCACGTCGGTCACGTAGACGATGCCGGCGTCCGCCTCCCCGGAGGAGACCTTGCCGAGCACGTCGGTGACCGACGACTCCTGGCTCACCGGCTTCAGGGCGACGCCCGTCTTCGCCTCGACCGTGGCGGTCGCGGCGCCGCAGGGCACCTGCGGGGCGCAGACCACCACCTTGAGGCCCGGCCGGGCGAGGTCGGCCCATCCGGTGACGTGGGCCGGGTTGCCGGGAGGCACGGCGATCGCCAGCACGTTGGTCGCGAAGTCGGCCGGCTCGCCGGAGGTCACGCTCGCGGAGACGGCCTTGTCCATGTTCTTCCGGTCCGCCGAGGCGAACACGTCGGCCGGAGCGCCCGCGCTCAGCTGGGTGACGAGGTCGGACGAGCCGCCGAAGCTGAAGCGCACGGTGCTGCCGGGGTTCGCCTTCTCGAACTCCGTGCCGAGCTCGGTGAAGGTCTTGCTGAGGGAAGCCGCCGCGAAGACGGTGATGGTCCCGGTGACGGCGTGCTTCGTGGGCGTCTGGGTCGGCGGCGCGGAGCCGGCGTCCGCCGAGCATCCCGTCGCGGCGAACAGCACGGCCGCGAGCGCCGCCCCGGCGATCCCGAGCCCGAGCCGTCCGCGCATGCCGCCCCTCATTCGACCGATCCCGTCTCGACGATGACGTTGGTGGCTTTGACGACCGCGACGGCGACCGAGCCCAGCTCGAGGCCGAGCTCCCGCACGGCCTCGCTGCTGATCAGCGACACGACGCGGTGCGGCCCGCACTGGAGCTCGACCTGCGCCATGACCCTGTCCATCACGATGTCGGTCACGATGCCGACGAAGCGGTTGCGCGCCGACCGGCCGACGCCGGACGGGTCGACGGGGAGCACGGCGTTCTGCTTGGCGAGCTGCGCGAGCTCCAGGCCGTCCACGACCGTGCGTCCGGCGTCGTCCTTGGCGCTGGAGAGCACCCCTGCGTCGATCCAGCGACGCACGGTGTCGTCGCTCACCCCCAGGAAGCTCGCGGCATCCCTTACCCGTATCTGCGGCACGAACAGCACTCTAGACCGGCAGGCGCGTCGAAATCGAGTCCGCGGGCGGCGAGCAGGTCAGAGTCCGACCCACTCCGAGGCGCCGTCGCCGAAGTGCTGGCGCTTCCAGATCGGCACCTCGGCCTTGATCCGCTCCACCAGCTCGGCGCACGCGGCGAACGCCTCCGCCCGGTGCGGGGCGGCGACCGCGGCGATGAGCGCGAGGTCGCCGATGGTCAGCGAGCCGACCCGGTGCACGGCGGCGACGCGCAGCCCGGTGCGCTCGGCGACCTCCTCGCAGCAGCGGCGGAGGAAGTCGGCGGCCTCGGGATGGGCGCGGTAGTCGAGCGAGACGACGGAGCGGCCGCCGTCGTGGTCGCGCACGATGCCCTGGAACGACACCACCGCGCCGGCCTCGCGGCGCCAGACGAACTCGTCCAGCGTCGACGGATCGAGCGGCCGGTCGGACACGTCCGCGAAGACGTCGGTCATCGGTTCCCTCCCTGGTGGCCACGGTCGTGGCCGCGGTCCCGGTCGCCGTTCAGCTGGTCGAGGAGATGCTCCAGCACGTCGTCCAGGACGGCGAGCCCGTCGGCGACGCCGCCGCGAGAGCCGGGGAGGTTCACGACGAGCGTGCGGCCGGCGACGCCGGCACGGCCGCGGCTCAGCGCGGCGAGGGGTGTGGAGGCGGCGCCGCGCGCCCGCAGCGCGTCGGCGAGGCCGGGGAGCTCCCGGTCCAGCACGGCGGCGGTGGCCTCCGGGGTGCGGTCGTCCGGGGCGACGCCGGTTCCTCCCGTGGTGAGGATGACGGCCGGGCCCTCGGCGACGGCCGCCGTCAGGGCCGGGGCGATGTCCGCGTCCGCGACGACCCGCACCTCCGGATGGAGGCCGTGGCCGTCGAGCCAGGAGGCGATCGCCGGGCCCGTGGTGTCGGCCGCCTCGCCCGCGGCGGCGCGGGTGGAGGCGACGATCACGACAGCGGAGCTGGCGCTGCCTGTGGTGGGCCTGTCGGTGGCCGCGGCGGTCGGGGCGGCGCCGGCGCTGTCCGCGCCTTCCGCGCCTTCCTCACCCGGTCTCCGCCACTCTCCGCGCTTCCCGCCGCTCTTCGCCACGAGCTGCACATCCGTCAGCGTCGCCGCCGGGTCCACGGCCTTCACCATGTCGTGCAGGGTCAGCCCCGCCACGGCGACCGCGGTCAGCGCCTCCATCTCCACGCCGGTGCGGCCGTGCGTGCGCGCGACCGCCTCGATGGCGATCGCGCCGGCGGCCTCGTCCAGCGCGAAGTCCACGCGCAGCGAGTTCAGCGGCAGCGGGTGGCAGAGCGGGATGAGGTCGCTCGTCCGCTTGCCTCCCGCGATCCCGGCGATGCGCGCCGTTGCGAGCACATCGGCCTTGGGCAGGTCGTCCGCGGCGACGAGCCGCACCACCTCCGGCGTGGTCACGAGCCGCCCGCGCGCCACGGCCTCGCGGTCGGTCTCCGGTTTCGCGCCGACATCGACCATGCGGGCGCGGCCGTCGGCGTCCAGGTGGGTGAGCTCGCTCATAGGGTCCAGACTGTCACGTCCGAGCCCGCCTCGATCGCCTCCGCCTCCTCCGGCAGGTCGATGAGCACGTCCGCGTTGGCCATCGCCGCGACGAGATGCGAGCTCGGACCCGACACCGGCGCCACCCCGTCCTCGGCGACCCGGCCGCGCAGGAACTGCCGTTTGCCCGGCACGCTCCGCACCGCTTCGGCCAGCCGCACCCGCCGCACCGGCAGCGGAGGGAGACCGGCCGCCGCGCGCAGCGGCGCCCGCAGGAACACCGCGAACGAGACCTGGGTGCTCACCGGGTTGCCGGGGAAGCACAGCACGGGCACGCCGTCGATCACGCCGGTCGCCTGCGGGCCGCCCGGTTGCATCGCCACCGTCGTGACCTCCGCGCCGCGGGGCAGCAGCACCTCCCGCACGACCTCGTACGCGCCCTTCGAGATGCCCCCGGAGGTGATGACCAGGTCGCTGGCGGCGAGCGCGGCGTCGAGCACCTTCGCGAACGCCGCCGGATCGTCGCTGCTGCTCGCCCGCAGCGACACCATCGCGCCGGACTCCTCCACCAGGGCGGCGAGGGCGATGCCGTTCGCGTCGAACACCTGGCCGAAGCGGACGCCCCGCCCCGGGGCGGCCAGCTCCGAGCCGGTGGTCAGGACCGCGACGCGCAGGCGTGCCCGCACGGCCACGGAGCTGACGCCGGCGGCCGCCAGCGCGGCCAGGTGCCGGGCGGCCAGCCGGGTGCCGGCTCTCACGAGCACGTCGCCGCGCTCCAGGTCGCTGCCGCGCTCGCGCACGAACTCGCCGCGGCGCCGGGCGCGCCTGATCTCGACCACCGCGCCGGCCAGGTCGTCGTCCCTGCCGAGCACCAGCTCGGTGTCCTCGACCGGCACGATCGCGTCCGCGCCGGTCGGCACGGGCGCGCCCGTCATGATCCGGATGGCGGTGCCCGGAGTGAGGGTCAGCGGCACCTCGTGGCCGGCCGGGACGTCGCCGGTCACCTCCAGCGCCACCGGGACGCGGGCGACGTCGGCCGCCCGCACCGCGTAGCCGTCCATCTGCGAGTTGCGGAACAGCGGGAGGTCGACCTCCGACCGGATGTCGGTCGCGGCGACGCGGCCGGCGGCGTCCGCGAGGAGGACGGTCTCGACGTCCGGCTCGGCGCTCAGCGGCGCCAGCAGGCGGTTGACGTGCTCGGCGTGCTCCTCGACGCTGCGCGGTGGGGTCATGGCTTCAGTATCCCGCGCGCCCTGGTGGCGTGCGAGGCCCGGCCGCCACAGGGGTCGCAACACGCCGCTCTCCGCGCGGCGACACGGCGTGTTGCGACCCCTGTGCGGTCGGAGGAGGGGAGCAGCGGGTCAGTAGCGCGGGAGCGACGGGTCGACCTGGCGCGACCAGGCGTCGATGCCGCCCTCCAGCACCACGCCGGGGGCGCCGGCCGCGGCCAGCAGCTTCCGCGCGGTCTCGGCCCGCATGCCGTGGTGGCAGACGATCACGAGCGGGTCCTCGCCCAGCCGCTCGGCGACGCCGGGCGCGTCCCGCACGACGACATCGAGCGGGACCAGCAGCGACCCTGGCAGCTCGGCGATGTCGGCCTCCCACGGCTCGCGCACGTCGAGCAGGATGTGCGGCTGCCCCGCCGCCAGCCGGGCCGCCAGGTCGGCGGGGGAGACGCTCGTGGCCGCCGGAGCCTCACGAGCCGGAGTCTCCTGCGCCTGAGCTCCCTGCGCCGGGGCGACCCCGCAGAACAGCTCGTAGTCGATCAGCTCCGTCACCGGCTCCGCGTGCGGGTCGGCGGCGTACGGCAGCTCGCGGAAGCTCCCGCGCAGCGCGTCGTGCACGAGCACCCGGCCGAGCAGGAGGTCGCCCTCCCCGGTGACGACCTTGATCGCCTCGCTCACCATCAGCGACCCGATCACGCCGCACACGCTCGGCAGCACGCCGGCCTCCGCGCAGCTCGGCACGCTGCCGGGCTCCGGCGGCTCCGGGAAGAGGTCGCGGTAGTGCGGCCCGTGCTGGGCCCAGCTGAGCCCGGCCTGGCCGCCGAACCGGTGGACCGCGCCCCACACCACCGGGAGCCCGGTCAGCAGGGCCGCGTCGTCAACGAGGTAGCGGGTCGGGAAGTTGTCGCTGCCGTCCAGCACGAGGTCGAATCCGTCGAGGATGCCGAGCGCGTTGGCCGACGTGAGCCGCTCGGGGAAGACCCGCACGTCGATCCCCGCGTCGATGGCCCGGATCGCGTCGGCCGCCGACGCGGTCTTCGGCCGGCCGAGGTCGCGTTCGCGGTGGATGGTCTGCCGCGGGAGGTTGCTGAGCTCCACGCTGTCGTCGTCGACGATCCCGATCGTCCCGAACCCGGCCCCCGCGAGCAGCGGAAGCACCGCGGAGCCGAGACCGCCCGCGCCGACCACGAGGACCCGCGCGGCGCGGAGCCGGCGCTGGGCGTCCTCCCCGAAGCCCGGCAGCTGCTCGGTGCGGGCGTACCGGGCACGGTACGCCGACGCCAGCGCGGGACCGGGGGCGACGAGCGGGCCGGGTCGTCCGCCGGGGCCCGTCGAGGTGGAGGTGTCGGCCATGCGGCTAGCCAACCACGGAGACGCCGATCGTGTGCAATCCGGTCGCGCCGTCCGGCACCACGTCCTGCACCTTCGACGTCTGCATGGTGCCGTGCGCGTCGGTGGCCCTGACCTTGATCGTGTGCGAGCCGGGCGTCGCATCCCACGCGTACTTCCACTGCCGCCAGGTGTCGGCCGAGATCGCGTCGGCCAGGGTGGCCTCCTGCCAGTCCACGCCGTCGATCTGCACGTGCACCGCGCTCACGCCCACGTGCTGCGACCAGGCGACGCCCGCGACGGCGACCGTCCCGGCCTTCACCTGCTTGCCGTCGCCCGGCACGTCGATGCGGGACTCCAGCTTGACCGGGCCGCGCTCCGACCAGCCGCGGTCGGTCCAGTACGAGGTCGCCTTGTCGAAGCGCGTCACGTTCAGCTCGACCACCCACTTGGTGGCCGAGACGTAGCCGTACAGCCCGGGCACGACCATCCGCACCGGGTAGCCGTGCTCCAGCGGCAGCGGCTGGCCGTTCATCCCCACCGCCAGGATGGCGTTGCGGCCGTCGGTGAGGGCCTCCAGCGGCGTCCCCGCCGTCCAGCCGTCCTGGCTGCGGGAGAGCACCATGTCGGCGTCGGACGTGGGCTTCGCGCGGGCCAGCAGGTGCCGGATCGGGTAGCCGAGCCATTTCGCGGTGCTGATCAGGTCGCCGCCGACCTCGTTGGAGACGCAGGTGAGGGTCGTGACCGACTCCTCCAGCGGGAGCGCGAGGAGCTCGGTGAAGGTCAACTCGACCTCCTTCTCGACCATCCCGGTGATCCGCAGCCGCCAGGCGGACGGGTCGATGCCGGGGATCTGCAGGGCGGTGTCGATCCGGTAGAAGTCGGCGTTCGGCGTGATGATCGGTGCGAGCCCCCCGATGTCGAAGGAGGCCCCGGCCGGGACGGGCGGCGCCGCGACCGCCGGCTTCGGCAGGTGGAAGGCCGCCCGGGCCGCCGACGCGGCGCGATACCCGGTGGCGATTGCCTGGCCGATCAGCGTGGCGAGGATCCCGCCCGCGGCGGAGGCGGCGGTCGCCGTCACGAAGTGCCGCCGGGAGACCTCGCCCTGCGGGGCGATCCGGGTCGGCCGGGTCCCGCGCAGCAGGCCGGCCAGCCAGCCGAGGAACAGGATGGCGACCAGCGCAGCGAGGGCGGAGGGCACGACGTTCACGATCGACGACCCGGCCCGGGTGATCGCCGCGAGCACGCCCAGCGCCCCGCCCACGCCGATCAGGATGCGGCCGACCGGAGGCCGCCGCAGCTCCAGCCAGCCGGCGAGCGCGCCGCCCACGAGCAGCACCACCGCCAGGGACGAGATCAGGAACGCCTTGTCGCCGGTCCCGAACACGCCGATCACCGCGTTCTTGAGCCACGCCGGAGTGAGGTCGATGACCAGCGCTCCGACGACCAGGATGGGACTGCCGTCCTGCACGGCGAACGCGCTCAGCAGCTCGGCCGCGCCGACGCCGGCCAGCACGCTCGCGGCGCCGGCCCCGGCGGCGCGCCAGGACTCGCCGGCCTTCCGTGCGGTGCCCGCGAGCCGGTCCGCGCCGGCGGGCCGCGTCGATTCCGGAGCCGAACCCGATCCCATACCCGAACCCGATCCCATACCCGAACCCGATCCCATACCCGAAGGATAGGCGCGCGAGCCGGTGGATCTGCCGAGCATCGTCGCGGCTGTGACAGGCTTGACCCCTATGGCCTCCCTGCGCGTCGACGACCTCCCCGGCTGGGCCGGCCCCTCCTCCGTGTCCGAGGACGCCGTCTACGAGGCCTTCGTCGCCTGGGCGGAGTCCACCGGCATCACCCTCTACCCGGCGCAGGACGAGTCGCTGATCGAGATCGTCGGCGGCTCGAACCTGATCCTGTCCACCCCGACCGGGACGGGCAAGTCGCTCGTCGCCGTCGGCGCGCACTTCGCGGCCCTGGCCCGCGGCGAGCGGACCTTCTACACCGCACCGATCAAGGCGCTGGTGTCCGAGAAGTTCTTCGCGCTGGTCGACGTCTTCGGCGCCGAGAACGTCGGGATGATGACCGGCGACTCCGCCGTCAACGCCGACGCCCCGATCATCTGCTGCACCGCCGAGATCCTCGCCAACCTCGCCCTCCGCCAGGGCGAGGACACCCCCGTCGGCCAAGTCGTCATGGACGAGTTCCACTTCTACTCCGACCCGGATCGCGGCTGGGCCTGGCAGGTGCCGCTGCTGCTCCTCACCCGCGCGCAGTTCGTGCTCATGTCGGCGACTCTCGGCGACGTGACGGCGCTCGCCGCCGACCTCAGCCGCCGGACCGGCCGGGAGACCGCGACGGTCACCGGCGTCGAGCGGCCGGTGCCGCTGCACTACTACTACGAGCTGACCCCGATCCACGACACCGTCGAGGACCTCCTGCACACCGGCCAGGCGCCGATCTACATCGTGCACTTCTCGCAGCTCGCCGCCCTGGAGCGCGCCCAATCGCTCTCCAGCGCCAAGATCGCGACCCGCGAGCAGCGCGACGCGATCGCCGAGCTGATCGGCGAGTTCCGGTTCACGACCTCCTTCGGGCGCACCCTCTCCCGGCTGCTGCGGCAGGGCATCGGCGTGCACCACGCCGGGATGCTGCCCAAGTACCGCCGCCTGGTCGAGCAGCTCGCCCAGCGGGGGATGCTGCGGGTGATCTGCGGCACCGACACCCTCGGGGTCGGCATCAACGTCCCGATCCGCACCGTGCTGCTGACCGCGCTGACCAAGTTCGACGGCACCCGGATGCGCCAGCTCAATGCGCGCGAGTTCCACCAGATCGCCGGGCGCGCGGGCCGCGCGGGCTACGACACCGCAGGCACCGTCGTCGTGCAGGCGCCCGAGCACGAGAGCGAGAACCTCAAGGCGCTGGAGAAGGCCGGCGACGACCCCAAGAAGCGCCGCAAGATCGTCCGCAAGAAGGCGCCGGAGGGCTTCGTCTCGTGGGGTGAGCCGTCCTTCCGCAAGCTCGTGGAGGCCGAGCCGGAAACGCTGACCTCGTCCATGCAGATCACCAGCGCCATGCTCATCAACGTCATCGGCCGCGGCGGCGACGTCTTCGGGCACGTCCGGGACCTCGTGTTCGACAACCACGAGCCGTGGAAGCGCCAGCTCGCGCTCGCCCGGCGCGCACTCGGCCTCTACCGCTCGCTCCTCACAGCCGGGGTTGTGGAGGTCGTGGACGGCGAGATCCGGCTCACGGTCGACCTCCAGCCGAACTTCGCGCTCAACCAGCCCCTGTCGCCGTTCGCGCTCGCCGCGTTCGAACTGTTCGACGTCGAGTCGCCGAGCTACGCCCTGGACATCGTCTCGGTGGTGGAGGCCACCCTCGACGACCCGCGCCCGGTGCTCTCGGCCCAGCAGTTCCAGGCGCGCGGCGAAGCGGTCGCCGCCATGAAGGCCGAAGGGATCGAGTACGACGAGCGGATGGAGGCGCTGGAGACCGTCACCCACCCCAAGCCGCACGACGAGCTGCTGCACGAGGCGTTCGCGACCTACGCCTCCAGCCAGCCCTGGGTGGCGGACTTCGAGCTGAGCCCGAAGTCGGTGGTCCGCGACCTGTACGAGCGGGCGATGACCTTCGGCGAGTTCATCGCCTTCTACAAGCTCGCGCGCTCCGAGGGCGTGGTCCTGCGCTACCTCTCCGACGCCTACCGCGCCCTCAACCAGACCGTGCCGCTCGACCTTCGCACCGAGGAGCTGCGCGACATCGTGGAGTGGCTCGGCGAGCTGGTCCGCCAGGTCGACTCCAGCCTCCTGGACGAGTGGGAGGAACTGGTGCACCCCGACGCCGCCCGGCACGCCGCCGAGAGCGGGGAGCTCGCGCCGCCCGCGCCGCGGAACGTCACCACCAACCGGCGCGCCTTCTTCGTGCTCGTGCGCAACGAGCTGTTCCGTCGCGTGCAGCTCGCCGCGCTCGACAAGGTCCAGGAGCTCGGCGCCCTCGAGAACGAGGCGGCGGCGCTCGCCGAGGCGGCAGCGCCGTCCTTCACCGAGCTCCAGTGGGACGAGGCGCTGGAGGCGTACTACGCCGAGCACGACGAGATCCTCACCGACGCGGCGGCGCGCGCCGCGAGCATGATCGTCGTGGACGAGACCCCGGCAGCCACCGAGGGCGTCTGGCGCGTGCGCCAGATCCTCGCCGACCCGGCAGGCGACCACGACTGGGGCATCGCGGCGGACGTGCTGCTGGCCGACTCCGCGCGCACCGGCGTCGCCGTTGTGCGCGTGACGGGCGTCGACCGGCTCTGAGGTGCGCCGGCGGCCGCCGGCGGTTTGACGCGCCCGAGAAGCGCATGCAAGGCTCTACACGGTCGCTTAACGGCACCAGGCATTTCTGTTGAACAACCGGTGAACCCCTCGCCGGGCGTCCGTCTCCACACGAGAAAGAAGCCGGTGGATCTCACCCTCGTCATCGTGCTGGTCATCGCGCTGGCCCTCTTCTTCGATTTCACCAACGGGTTCCACGACACCGCCAACGCGATGGCCACGCCGATCGCGACCGGCGCCATGCGGCCCAAGGTCGCGGTGGCCCTCGCAGCGGTCCTGAACCTCGTCGGCGCGTTCCTGTCGACCGAGGTGGCGAAGACCATCTCGGGCGGCATCATCAACGAGGGCTCCGGCGGCGTCCTGATCTCGCCGCAGCTGATCTTCGCCGGGCTGGTCGGCGCCATCGTCTGGAACATGGTGACCTGGCTCTACGGCCTGCCGTCGTCGTCCAGCCACGCTCTGTTCGGCGGCCTCATCGGTGCGGCCATCGTCGGGGCGGGGGTCGCGTCGGTGAACTTCCCGGTGGTCGTCCAGAAGGTCGTCCTCCCCGCCGTGATCGCCCCGTTCACCGCGGGCGTGGTGGCGTGGGCGGCGACCAAGCTGGCCTACTGGATCACCCGGCGCTACGACGGCCGCCCGGACGGCCGCGGCGGCTTCCGCTACGGCCAGATCTTCTCGTCCTCCCTCGTCGCGCTGTCGCACGGCACCAACGACGCGCAGAAGACGATGGGCGTCATCACGCTGCTGCTGATCTCGGCGAACCTCCTCCCGGCCGGCAGCGGGCCGCCGCTCTGGGTCGTCGTCGCGTGCGCGCTCGCGATCGCGATCGGCACCTACTCCGGCGGCTGGCGGATCATCCGCACGCTCGGCAGGGGCCTGACCGAGGTGAAGCCCGCGCAGGGCTTCGCCGCGGAGACCAGCACGGCGGCGACCATCCTGGCCTCCAGCCACCTCGGCTTCGCCCTCTCCACCACGCAGGTCGCCTCCGGCTCCGTGATCGGCTCCGGCCTCGGCCGGCGCGGCGCGTCGGTGCGCTGGGGCACGGCCGGCCGGATCGCGATCGGCTGGGTGATGACCCTGCCCGCCGCGGGCGTCGTCGGCGCCGTCGCCGCGTTCGTCGGCCTGCTCGGTCCCGTCGGCATCCTCATCGACACGGTGGTCGCCGTCCTGGTGATCACGTTCATCTTCTGGCGGTCGCGGCGCAACCGGGTCTCCAGCGCGAACGCGGTCGCTCCGGTCCCCGTCCAGGGCCAGAGCGACGTCGCCGAGTCCGGCCGGGTCGTGAAGATCCGGAAGGTCAAGCCGCTCAAGCGCGAGCGCACCGGAAGGAACCCCGCATGAGCGCCGTCCTGCAGTTCCTCACGGTGTTCGCCGCGTCCCTGATCGGCGCGTGCGTCGTCGTCGGCTTCTACGCGCTCGGCACGCGCCTGCTCGCCGTGGCCGGCCGGGCGCTGTTCGTCGAGCCGGCCGAGTTCACCGACGCCATCACGGTCATCACGCCGGAACAGGCGGCCAAGGCCCAGAAGAAGGCCGAGAAGGCCCGCCGCAAGAGCCCGCTCAGCGACGGCAGGAAGCGCGCGGCGCTGACCGGCGCCTACGCGTGCTTCGTGCTCTGCGGCGCGGCGGTGCTGTACGGGCTGTATTTGATCATCCCGTACTTCCACCACTGACCGTCGGCGCGGCGAGCGCCGCTACGCGGTCCCGCGGACCCGCGCGATCGAGTTCATCACGTGGTAGACCACGATCGCCGCGATGGCGCCGAGCGCGATCCCGTTGAAGGTGAGCTGGCCGAGGTTCAGCGTGAAGTCGCCGATGCCGATGATGAGCGCGGTCGCCGCCGTGAACTGGTTGACCGGCTTGGAGAAGTCCACCTTGTTGTCCAGCCAGATCTTCACGCCGATGACGCCGATGAGGCCGTAGAGCGCGGTCGTCACACCGCCCAGCACGCCGGCCGGGATGGTGTTGATGACGGCGCCGACCTTGGGGGAGAGGCCCAGCAGCACCGCGACGATGCCGGCCACCCAGTACGCGGCCGTCGAGTACACGCGGGTCGCGGCCATGACGCCGATGTTCTCGCCGTAGGTCGTCGTGCCCGAGCCGCCGAAGAAGCCGGCGATGGTCGTCGCCAGGCCGTCGGCGAACAGCGCGCGGCCGGTCAGCTTGTTCACCGCCGGGTCGGTGAGCTGGGCGACGCCGCGGATGTGGCCGACGTTCTCGGCGATCAGCACGAGCACGACCGGCAGGAAGGCGGGCAGGATGCCCCAGGTCGCCGGGGCGTCCGTGAACGGGTTCGCCGGGAAGGTGAACTGCGGGAGGCCGATCCACGCCGCCTTCTCGACCTTGCTGAAGTCGACCTGGCCGGCGAACACGGCGAAGACGTAGCCGACGACCACGCCGAGGAAGATCGAGAGCCGGCCGAGCATCCCCTTGAACAGCACCGTGCAGAGGATCACCGCGGCGAGGGTCACCAGCGCGGTGACCGGCGCCTGCATGAAGTTGTTCTTCGCCGCCGGGGCGAGGTTGAAGCCGATCAGCGCCACGATGGCGCCGGCGACGATGGGCGGCATCAGCCCGTCGATCCACTTGGTGCCGGTCGCGACGACGATCAGGCCGACCACGGCGAGCAGGAGGCCGGTGACGACGATGCCGAACAGCGCGGACGGCATCCCGTGCGCCTTGGTCGCCGCCACGATCGGCACGATGAACGCGAACGAGGAGCCGAGGTAGCTGGGCAGCTTGTTGCGGGTGATCAGCAGGAAGAGCATCGTGCCGACGCCGGAGAACAGCAGGGTCGTGCTGGGCGGGAACCCGGTGAGCAGCGGCACCAGGAACGTCGCGCCGAACATGGCGACGACGTGCTGCGCGCCGAGTCCGATGGTCCGCGGCCAGGTGAGCCGCTCGCCGGGGAGCACGAGTTCGCGCGCTCCAACCGTCTTTCCGTCGCCGTGCAGCTTCCAGGGCAGAGCCATGCGTGTCCTTATCGTGTCCGAAGGGGAATTAGGCTGGTATGGCGCTGTGACATCGCTTCGAATGCGCCACGAACCAAAACCCCACCGATACTACGGGAGACCACCATTTCCGCTTCGACTTCCACGCCGACGCCGACCCTCAAAGGGCGCCTGGACCGGTTCTTCGAGATCACGTCCCGCGGCACCACGTGGGCCACGGAGTTCCGCGGCGGCCTGCTGACGTTCGTGACGATGGCGTACATCGTCATCCTCAACCCGCTCATCCTCGGCGGGACCCCCGACGTGTCCGGCCACTCGCTGCAAGGCCAGCAGGTCGCCGCCGTCACCGCGCTGAGCGCCGGCTTCATGACCGTGCTCTTCGGCCTGGTCGCCCGGCTGCCGTTCGCGTTCGCCGCGGGCCTCGGCATCAACTCCTTCCTCGCGGTCAACGTCGTCAAGGTGCTGACCTGGCAGGAGGCGATGGGCCTGGTCGTCATCAACGGCCTCATCATCGTGCTGCTCGCCGCCACCGGGCTCCGCCGCCTGATCTTCAACGCGGTCCCGCCGCAGCTGAAGACCGCCATCACCGTCGGCATCGGCCTCTTCATCGCCTTCATCGGCTTCGTCGACAGCGGCTTCGTGCGCAGCACCAATCTGTCCTCGCCGCCGGTGCAGCTCGGCGAGGCCGGCTCGATCGCCACCGTCCCGACCCTGGTCTTCCTGGTCGCGCTCGTCGTCATGGGCGTGCTCATGGCCCGGAAGGTGAAGGGCGCGCTGCTCATCGGCATCGTCGTCGCCACCATCGTCGCGATCATCGCGGAGGCGATCTTCCACGTTGGCGCGTCCGGCCCGAAGAACGCCAACGGCTGGAACCTCACGGTGCCGCAGCTCCCGACGTCGCTGGTCAGCGTCCCGAACCTCAGCCTGGTCGGCCAGTTCGACCTGTTCGGCTCGTTCGGCCGGATCGGCGCCCTCGCCGCCGTGATGCTGATCTTCACGCTCGTCTTCACGAACTTCTTCGACGCCATGGGCTCGATGACCGGCCTGGCCCGCAGCGCCGGCCTCGCGAAGGAGGACGGCACCTTCCCGCGCCTGCAGTCCGCGCTGATCGTGGAGGGCGTCGGCGCCGTGGTCGGCGGCGGCACCTCGGCCAGCTCCAACACCGTCTTCGTCGAGTCGGCCTCCGGCATCGGCGAGGGCGCGAAGACCGGCTTCGCCAGCGTCGTCACCGGCGTGCTGTTCCTGCTCGCGATGTTCTTCACCCCGCTCACCCAGGTGGTTCCGCTGGAGGTCGCGGCCGCCGCGCTCGTCGTCGTGGGCGCGCTGATGGTGGTGCAGATCCGCCACATCGACTTCCACGAGTTCTCCAGCACGCTGCCGGTGTTCCTCACGATCATCGTCATGCCGCTGACCTACTCGATCGCCAACGGCATCGGCGTCGGCTTCATCTCCTGGGTGCTGATCCGGTCCCTCGCCGGAAAGGCGCGCGAGATCAGCCCGCTGCTCTGGATCGTCGCGGCTGGCTTCCTGGTCTACTTCGCGCGCGGACCGATCGAGGCGGTGCTGCCGCACTGACGGACGGCTGAGCCGGCTTCCCGGGTAACCCCTGAGCACAACCGGGGGTTACCCGGATGTGCGCGGGGCGCCCGGATCGCTTGACTGGAGGCATGTCAACCACCGGCACCTCACCGAACCCGTACACCACCGCCCCGTCCCGAACGCTCAGCGTCACGAGCTTCGCGCTCGGCCTCGCGTCCATCGCCCTCGGCTGGACCTTCCTCGCCCCGATCGCCGGCCTCGTCGTCGGCATCCTCGCCCTCGGCCGCGAGCCGGAGGGCCGCACCTTCGCGATCTGGGGGATCGTGCTCAACGCGGTCATGCTCGCCGGCATCCTGATCGGCCTGCTGGTCGCCGTGGTCGGCGTGGGCTTCGGGCTGGCGTTCCTGCCGTGGCACGTCGCGAACGTCTCCTGGTGACCCCCGGCCGCTGATCGGGACAGCCGCTCGGGGGCGGCCGCGCGGCCTGCGAGAATGGAGGGATGGAACCGTCCCCACTCGTCAGGCCGCGCAGCTTCGTCATCCGCGGCAGGAAGACCGAAGCCCAGCAGCGGGCGATCGACGAGTTCTGGCCGCTCTACGGCGTGGAGTTCGACGGCTCGCCGCTCGACCTCGACGCGCTCTTCGGGCGCACGGCGCCGCGCGTGGTCGAGATCGGCTTCGGCAACGGCGAGAACCTGCTCGCCCTGGCCGCGCGGCACCCCGAGAAGGACTTCCTGGGGGTGGAGGTCCACGGTGCGGGCGTCGGCCGGGTGCTGGCCGCCGCGCACGAGCAGGGCCTCAGCAACATCCGGGTGGTCCGGCACGACGCGGTCGAGGTCTTCGAGCGGGGGCTCGGCGCCGCGAGCGTCGACGAGGTGCTCATCTTCTTCCCCGACCCGTGGCCGAAGGCCCGCCATCACCGGCGCCGGCTGGTGCAGCCCGACGTCGTCCGGCTCATCGTCGCCGCGCTGAAGCCCGCCGGCGTGCTCCGGCTCGCGACCGACTGGGAGCCGTACGCCGAGCACATGATCGACGTGCTGGACGCCGAGCCCGCCCTCGTGAACGTCGCAGGCCCCGGCGGTTTCATCCCGCGCCCGGACGACCGTCCCGTCACCAAGTTCGAGCGCAGGGGCGAGCGGCTCGGGCACGCGATCTTCGACCTGGAGTACCGCCCGCGCGTGTGATCGGCCGCGCGTGCGATCGCTCGCGCGTGCGATCGCCCGTGCGTGTGATGATGGGCGCATGACCTCCGAGTCCACGCTCACGTCCGGCACCGTCGCCGGCGGCCCGATCCCGCAGACCGTCGCGACCCTGCGCGCCACCTTCGACGCCGGCCGCACCAAGCCGCTCGCCTGGCGGCTGGCGCAGCTCGACGCCCTCCGCCGCATGCTCACCGAGCGCGCCGCCGAGTTCGAGGACGCCCTGCTGGAGGACCTGGCCAAGAACCCGACCGAGTCGCAGATCGCCGAGGTCGGCTTCGTCGTCGGCGAGATCGACCACATGCGGCGCAACCTCCGCCGCTGGCTGCGTCCCCGTCGCGTCGCCGTTCCGGGCGCCCTCCAGCCCGCGAAGGCGCGGGTCGTGCTGGAGCCGGTCGGCGTCGTGCTCGTGATCGCCCCGTGGAACTACCCCGTCCAACTGCTGCTGGCGCCGGTCGTCGGCGCGCTGGCGGCGGGCAACGCCGTCGTCCTCAAGCCGAGCGAGCTCGCCCCGGCGACCTCCGCGGCGATGGCCCGGCTCGTCCCGCAGTACCTCGATCGCAGCGCCGTCGCCGTGGTCGAGGGCGCGATCGCCGAGACCACCGAGCTGCTCGCGCAGCGCTGGGACCACATCTTCTTCACCGGCAACGGCCGCGTCGGCCGCATCGTCGCCGCGGCGGCGGCGGAGCACCTGACGCCGGTGACCCTGGAGCTCGGCGGCAAGTCCCCGGTCTACGTGGACGACTCCGTCGACCTCGCGGCGGCCGCACGCCGGATCGCCTGGGGCAAGTTCATGAACGCGGGCCAGACCTGCGTCGCACCGGACTACATCCTGGCCACGAAGGCGGTGGCCGGGCGGCTCGCCGCCGAGCTCGCCACCGCCGTGCGCGCGCTGTACGGCGACGACACGGCGCAGAGCCCCGACTACGGGCGCATCGTGGACGACCGGCACTTCGAGCGGCTGACGGGCCTGCTCGGCTCCGGCACGACCGCGGTCGGTGGCGAGTCGGAGGCGGCCTCGCGCTATCTCGCGCCGACGGTGCTCGTGGACGTGCCGCGCGACTCGGCCGCGATGGCCGAGGAGATCTTCGGCCCGGTGCTGCCGATCGTCACGGTGGACGGCCTGGACGACGCGATCGCGTTCATCCGCGCCGGCGACAAGCCGCTGGCCCTCTACGTCTTCAGCGACCGCCGCGACGTCCGCCGGCGCATACTCACCGAGACCAGCTCCGGAGCGGTCGGCTTCGGGGTGCCCGCGGCGCACCTCGCGGTCGGCGGCCTCCCGTTCGGCGGGGTCGGCGAGAGCGGCTCCGGCGCCTACCACGGCCGCCGGTCGCTGGAGGCGTTCAGCCACGAGAAGGCGGTCCTGTCCAAGGCCCTCGCCCCCGACACGCTGCAGCTGATCTACCCGCCGTACACGGAGGGCAAGGACCGGTTCGCCCGCGGACTGCTGCGGAAACTGGGCTGAACAGGAGCGCTCTCGACAGGCTGTCGAACGACGTCCGGGATCCCGGACGATGTGTCCAACTCGGGCACCCCCACCAGGGGTAGGCTCTGCACTGCCGGGCGCCACGAACGGCCGGCTGACCCCCTGAACGCCAACGCACAACGAGAGGCAATGGAGCCAAGCGTGGATTCCACAGCAACGATGGACGAACCGAAGACTCACCCCATCCCCGTCATCGACCCGACGGCCGGCGGCGCCGTCGTCGACGCGTCCGAGAACGTGTCCGACGTCCCGACCCCCAGCGCCGAGGGCCGGCCGACCCGCATCGAGACCGACTCCCTGGGCAGCCGGGAGATCCCGGCCGACGCCTACTGGGGCGTGCACACCTCGCGAGCCCTCGAGAACTTCCCGATCGCCAAGCGGCCGATCTCCGTCTACCCGGACCTCATCGTCGCCCTCGCCGCCGTCAAGCAGGCGGCGGCCCGCGCCAACCTCGAGATCGGTGTGCTGGAGCAGCACAAGGCCGACCTCATCGACCGGGCCTGCCAGCTCATCATCGACGGCAAGTACCACGACCAGTTCGTCGTCGGCGTGATGCAGGGCGGCGCCGGCACCTCCACGAACATGAACGCCAACGAGGTCATCGCGAACGTCGCGCTCGAGCTCGAGGGGCGCCCCAAGGGCGACTACGCGTACATGAGCCCGATCGACGACGTGAACCGCAGCCAGAGCACGAACGACACGTACCCGACCGCGATCAAGATCGCCCTGACCTTCGCGCTCGGCCACCTGCTCGACGAGCTCGCCCTGCTGCGCGACTCCTTCGCCGCCAAGGGCCGCGAGTTCCGCCACATCCTCAAGGTCGGCCGCACCCAGCTGCAGGACGCCGTGCCGATGACGCTCGGCCAGGAGTTCCACGGCTTCGCCACCACCCTCACCGAGGACCACGCCCGGCTCACCGAGACCAAGTGGCTGCTCGCCGAGATCAACCTCGGCGCCACCGCGATCGGCACCGGCATCACGGCCGACCCCGGCTACGCGGCGGCGGCCGTCAAGCACCTCAACCTGATCACCGGCCTCAACCTGGAGACCGCCCCCGACCTGATCGAGTCGACGTCCGACGCCGGCGCCTTCATGTCGTTCTCCGGCTCGCTCAAGCGCAGCGCCATCAAGCTCTCGAAGATCTGCAACGACCTGCGCCTGCTGTCGTCCGGCCCGCAGGCGGGCCTCGGCGAGATCAACCTCCCGCCGCGCCAGGCCGGGTCGTCGATCATGCCGGGCAAGGTCAACCCGGTCATCCCGGAGGTCGTCAACCAGGTCGCGTTCTCCGTGGCCGGCGCCGACGTCACCGTGACGATGGCGGCCGAGGGCGGCCAGCTCCAGCTCAACGCCTTCGAGCCGGTCATCGCCCACTCGCTGCTGCAGTCCATCACCTGGATGGCGCAGGCCTTCCACACGCTGCGCGTCAACTGCGTCGACGGCATCACCGCGAACGAGGAGCGGCTCGGCGCGATGGTCGGCTCGTCGGTCGGCGTCATCACCGCGCTCACGCCGCACATCGGCTACGCCGCCGCGGCGGCGCTCGCCAAGTCGGCGCTGCTGACCGGCCACAACGTCGCCGACCTGGTCGTGGAGGCCAAGCTGATGAGCCGCGAGGAGGTCACCCGCCTGCTGTCGCCCGCGCGCCTGAGCGGCCTCGAGGCGATCACCACCTCCATCCCGGTCGTCGAGGCCGAGGCCATCGAGAAGGCCGAGAAGGCCCGCGAGTAGCGTCCCGCCCTCCGGACAGGGGTCGCAACACGCCGCTATCGCGTCGCGATAACGGCGTGTTGCGACCCCTGTTCCGGTGGAGGCGGGGCGCGGCGTCAGCGCTCGGCGGAGCGGAACAGCGCGATCATGTCGCGGCCGAGCTGGTTCGGCGCGGTCTCGCACGGGCTGTGGCCGGTGCGGTAGACGGCCAGCCGGGCGCCGAGCGCCTGGGCGTTCGCGGCGTGGAGGTGCGTCGGCCACAGGTCGTGGTCGCCGGTCGCCACCAGGACGGGGAGGCCGATCGCGGCGACACGGTCGCGCACGTCCGGCACGTGCTTCATCAGCCCGACGATATCGTCCACGCTCGACCGGCGGGTGAGCGCGAAGCGCTCCCGGACGAACGCGAGCCGGGCCGGGCCGACCTTGTTCTTGTTGGTCACGATGCCCCAGATCATCAGACCGGCGCCCTGGCGGCCGTTCAGGAACCAGCTCAGCCAGCCGATGGTCCGCACGCCGCGGAATGCCTGGCCCGGCTCCGGCGGCGAGGTGAGCAGCGTGAGGGTGAGGAACAGCTCCGGGTGCGCGACGAGCGCGAGCTCGGCGAGGATGCCGGCGAACGAGTAGCCGAGGACGTGCGCGGGGCCGCCGTCGCGCAGGAAGGCGACGAGGTCGGCCACCAGCAGGTCGTAGGTGTAGTGCCCTCCGGCGGCCGGGCCGGCGGACGCCGACTCGTACTGGCCCGCGAGGTCGTAGCTCTGCACGTAGTAGCCCGCAGCCACCAGGATCGGCGCGAGGAGGTAGAAGTCCTCCTTGGAGCCGGTGGCGCCGGGCACCAGGACGACGCGCGGGTCGGCGGGGTCGCCGAGCGCGACGACGGCGAGCTCGCCGCTGGGCGCGCGGAATGTCGAGAACGTCGCCCCGACCGGGGCGACCGACCAGTCGATCTCGGGGAGCACCGCGTCGAGGCGGGCCGCCTCGTCGTCTCCGCCCGAGACTCCGGGCCGCCGCTCGCCGATCGACATGCACTCACGCTAGCCGAAGGCACCGACGATTGCAGGCAATCACGATTGCTGGCACCGACGGTTGCAGGCAATCGGGAGGCCGGGCAGGGCCGGGGTCAGGTCACCCGGCAGTACGTGGTCAGGTAGCCGATCCCGCCGATCGAGACCGTGACCGTCGACCGGTCGCGCAGGAACACCGGGGGAGTGCGCGAGTAGCCGGCGCCGCCCGGGCTGCCGGTGGAGATCAGCGTGCCGGGCAGGATGGTGGCCGACCGGGACAGGAACTCGATGATCTCGGCGACCGAGCGCACCATGTCCGCCGTGGAGGCGTCCTGCAGGATCGCGCCGTCGACGTTGGTGGTCAGCCAGAGGTCCTGGGGGTCCGCGATCTCGTCGGCCGTCACGACCACCGGCCCGTTCGGGGTGAAGCCGTCGAACGACTTGCACCGCGACCACTGCGCCTCCGAGAACTGGAGGTCGCGCGCGGTGATGTCGTTGACCACCGTGTAGCCCCACACGTAGTCGAGGGCGTCGCGCACCGAGACGTTGCGCGCGGGCTTGCCGATGATGACGCCGAGCTCGGCCTCGTAGTCGACCTGGGTGGTGAGGTCCTCCGGCCAGCTGGTGGTCCCGCCGTGGCCGGCGAGCGAGTTGGGCCAGAGCGAGAACACGGTCGCCGCCTTCTCGCTGCGCAGCTTCAGCTCGGAGGCGTGCGCGGCGTAGTTGGCGCCGATCGCGATCACCTGCGGCGGGCGCAGCACGGCGGAGGCGTGACGCAGCTCGTGCACGGGGACGAGGGGCGTCCCGGTCGTGACGGCCTCGTCGACGAGCGCGCGCACCTCCTGGAGGGTGACGTCGCCGCGCTCGATGAGGTCCTGGAGGTCGCGGGGAGCCTCGGCCATCAGCTCGTCGAGGAAGAGGGCGCCGTCTCCGATGACGGCCGCCAGGCGCGGGTGCGAGTCCGGGGTAGTGCTGAGGTGCGAGAATCTCACACGGTCCAACCTATCGGTCGGGAGGCCGCCGACACGAACCGGGGCGGCCCGGGAGAGCGCCCGAAACGCGCAGAACCCGGGGCCCGGGGCGCCGCTCAGGCGATGGCGCCCGGCGCCTCCTCCGTGTGCTCGGCCTCCCAGCGCCTCCGCGCGGCGCGGCGCCGCCACGGCGTCTCCTCCGGCAGGTGCATGCGCAGCGTGCCGAACGCCCAGCGGATGCGCCGGCCGAAGCCGCGCCAGGTCGAGAACGGCCGCGACGAGATCCCGACCAGGAGCCGCTCGTCGTAGCGCACGACCACGCCCGGGTCGAGGTGGATGGCGAGGTCCAGGTCGTCGTGCACCTCGCGCAGGTCCCGGTGCACGCGGCCGCGCACCTCGTGCCACACCTCGCGTCGCATGGCGAAGTTGGAGCCGAAGATCGGCGGGTGCCCGAGCCAGATCTCCATCGACCAGAAGTAGCCGCCGATGTAGAGGAGCTGGCCGAGGCCGGCGACGAAGGTGTTGCCGTCGTAGAACACGCCGGGGCCGGTCAGCACGCCGATCGCCGGGTCGTCGACGAACTCGGCGTCGATGTGCAGCAGCCAGTCGACCGGGGGACGCGAGTCCGCGTCGAGGCGCGCGATGATGTCGCCGGTGGCGGCGTCGTACCCGGTCGCGGCGGCGGGGAAGATGCCGCGGACCTGCTGCTCCAGCACGCGCGCCCCGCCGGCGCGGGCGACCGCTGCGGTGTCGTCGCTGCTGCCGTTGTCCACCACGATGATCTCGTCGGCGGGCCGCAGCTGCGCGGCCAGGTCGGCCAGGCAGCGGGCGAGCATCCCGGCGTCGTCGAGCGCGGGGATCACGACGGTGATCGAGGGCCCGGCGGTGTTCGAGGGCACGAAAGGGCTCCCTCCTCGCCCGAGACGGATGTTCTCGTGATGCCGGGCCGTCACGTCGGCCCCGGCATGGGCGATCCTACGCTTTGCGGGTGGCCGCGGGGCTGAGTCGGGTCCGGCGAGCCGACGCCGTCGCCTCCGCAGCGGGGCGCTGCGCCCGCGCCTCCTGCTGAGCGAGGTGCGCGCTCTCCCAGAGGTGCATCCCCGCGTAGCTGCGCCACGGCGACCACGCCGCGCCGCGCTCCGCGAGCGCCCGCGCCTCCGCCGGGAGGCCGAGCCGGGCGGCGCCCTGCCGCAGGGCCAGGTCGCCGGTCAGCAGCACGTCGGGGCTGCCGAGCACCCGCAGCGCGACGTAGCCGGCGGTCCAGGCGCCGATGCCGGGGAGCGCGATGAGCCGGGCCTCCAGCTCCGCGCGGGACTCCCCGACATCGATGGCGAGGGAGCCGTCCGCGAGCGCGGCGGCGGCGCCGACGATGGCGTCGATGCGCTTGCCCGGCCCGCGCAGCACCTCCCTGCCGTGCTCCGCGATCGCCTGCGCCGTCGGGAACAGCCGGGTGAAGCCGCCGATCGCGACCGGCTCGCCGAGGGCGTCGGTGAGCCGCGCCAGCGCCGTTCGCGCGGCGGCCACCGACACCTGCTGCCCGATGAGGGCGCGGAAGAGGATCTCCTCCGGGTCGACCGCGCCGGGGACCCGGATGCCGGGCGCCGCGGCGACCGAGGGCGCGAGCACCGGGTCGGCCGCGAGGGCGGTGTCGATCGCCTCGGCGTCGGCGTCGAGGTCGAGGAGGCGCCGGACCCGCGCGACGAGCGGGGCGAGATCGGCCATGTCGGCGAGGGTGGCCTCGCACTCGACCGCGGGGGCGTCCGCGTCGCCGGACAGCGTGAGCCGGATCGCCGCGGGGCCGTGCGGCAGCCGCAGCGCGCGACTGTAGGACGGAGCGATCCCGTCCCCGCCCGTCACCGCGGTCTCCATGCCCGCGATCGCCCGCGCGCCGAGGAAGGCGAGGAGGCGTCCGCCGTCGAACGGGGCCCGCGCGGGCAGCCGGAGGCTCAGGGAGGCGCCGGCTGCCGCGCCCGGCACCATCGGCCCGTGGGCGATCCCCGGCCGGCGGCGGGCGGAGGCCCGGATCGCGCCGGGCGTCACGTGGTAGATCTCCGCCATCGTCTCGTTGAACTGCCGCACGCTGGAGAAGCCGGCGGCGAACGCCACGTCGGTGACGGGCATGTCCGTGCCCGCCAGCAGCAGCCGCGCTGTCTGCGCCCGGTGGGCCCTGGCGAGGGCGAGCGGCCCAGCTCCGAGCTCGGCGGTGAGCACCCGGCCGAGGTGCCGCGGCGTGTAGCCGAGGCGGCGGGCGAGCCCCGGCACGCCCTCCCGCTCGACGGTCCCGTCGGCGATCAGGCGCATGGCGCGCGCGGCGAGGTCGTCGCGGACGTTCCACTCCGGAGAGCCGGGGACCGCGTCCGGCAGGCAGCGCTTGCACGCCCGCAGCCCGGCCTCGTGGGCGGCCGCGGCGGTCAGGTAGAAGGTGACGTTGTCCGCCTTGGGCGTGACGGCGGGGCAGCTCGGGCGGCAGTAGATGCCGGTCGAGTGGACGCCGGTGATGAACTGGCCGTCGAAGCGGGCGTCCCGCGCGCTCATCGCGCGGTAGCGGCGGGCGAACACCGGGTCGGCGAGCCGGTCGTCCGCGGTGGGCCGCCGGGCGGCGCCCTGCGTCGGCGTGGTGCTGGTCATGGTCCCAGCGTGACACGCGCCTCCGACATCCGATAGCGGAAATCGGACATCAGCGCGACGCCGTTAGCATGACGTCATGGATGTCATCGACTGGCTCAGGGCGGCTCTCGGCGAGGACGCGGACGACGTGCTGTCGTTCGAGCCGGACCACCTGGACGCCGCGCGCGGCGACCACTCCGGCTGGGTGTCGGACGGCCTCCCGCTCGCCGTCGTGAACGCCCGCACGGTCGATCACGTCCAGGCGACGATGCGCGCGGCCTCCGAGTTCCGGGTGCCGGTCGTGCCCCGCGGCGCGGGCACCGGGCTGGCGGGAGGCGCCAACGCGACCGCCGGATCCCTCGTGCTGAGCGTGGCGCGGATGAACCGCATCCTCGAGATCTCCGCGGAGGACCAGCTCGCCGTCGTCGAGCCCGGCGTCGTCAACGGCGACCTGAACGCCGCGCTGGAGCCGTTCGGGCTGTTCTTCGCGCCGGATCCGGCGAGCAAGGCGATCTCCACCGTCGGCGGCAACATCGCGACGAACGCCGGCGGCCTGCTCTGCGCCAAGTACGGCGTCACCCGGGACGCCGTGCTCGGGCTGGACGTCGTCCTCGCCGACGGGCGCCTCCTGAGGACAGGCCACCGCACGGTGAAGGGCGTGACCGGCTACGACCTCACCTCGCTGCTGGTCGGCTCGGAGGGCACGCTCGGCGTGATCGTCGGCGCCACGGTCCGCGTGCTGCCGCAGCCGCAGGGCGAGCCGATGACGCTCGGCGCGCTGTTCCCGGACGTCCGTGCCGCGTCCGACGCGGCGGCACGCGTGACGGCCGCGCACCTGCGCCCCGCGGTCATGGAGCTGCTGGACGGCCCCGCGCTGGATCGGATCTCCGCGCACCTCGGCGAGCGGACCATCCGGGACGCCCTCGGCGCGACCGGGGGAGCGGCCTACCTTCTCGTCCAGTTCGACGGGCCGGGCGCTGCTGCCGACGCCGCGCTCGCGAGCACCCTGATCGCGGAGACCGGCGGCACGGTGCGGGTCGCCGCCGACGCGGAGGAGGGCGAGCGCCTGCTCGCGATCCGGCGCGCGTTCCATCCGGCGCTCGCGGCGAGCGGGACGGTCCTCATCGAGGACGTGGCGGTCCCGCGCTCGCGGATGCCGGAGATGTTCGCGGCGATCGAGCGGATCGGCGAGCGTTACGGGATCGCCATCCCGACGGTCGCGCACGCGGGCGACGGCAACCTGCACCCGAACTTCGTCACCCAGGGCGATGAGATCGGCCAGGAGGTGTGGGACGCTGCGGGCGACCTGTTCCGCACGGCGGTCGCGCTCGGCGGCACCCTCACCGGCGAGCACGGCGTCGGGGTGCTCAAGCGCCGCTGGCTCGCGGAGGAGCTGGGCCCGGACTCCTACGAGCTCCAGGTGAAGCTCAAGTCGGTCTTCGACCCCCTCGGCATCCTGAATCCCGGAAAAGTCTTCGGCTAGGGCTTAAAAGACTCGACGCCCGGTGGTGCGGCGATGCCTGCAACGCTCCCGGGTCGTCGAGTTATGCGTCTAGCCTGCCCCAGGCTCGCCCGGATTGCAAGACTTTTGACGCGGACGTCCCGCACCGGTTGGATGGGTGCATGGCAGAGAACACCAATGAGAAGCCCGAGGTCGACGCCCCCGAGGGCCCGGCCCCCACGACCCTCGAGATCGTGGACATCGTCGAGGGCGCAGGTCCCGAGGCGACCCCCGGCTCCAAGGTCGACGTGCACTACCTCGGCGTCGAGTACGAGTCGGGCGAGGAGTTCGACTCCTCGTGGAGCCGCGGGCAGTCCATCAACTTCCCGCTCAACAACCTGATCAAGGGCTGGCAGGACGGCATCCCCGGCATGAAGGTCGGCGGCCGTCGCAAGCTCACCGTCCCGCCGGTGCTCGCCTACGGCCCGGCCGGCGGCGGTCATCCGCTGTCGGGCAAGACGCTGATCTTCGTGATCGACCTGCTCGGCGTGAGCTGATCTCCATTCCCCGTGTCGAAGGGCACGTGGCGCACCTCCTCGGTGGCCACGTGCCCTTCGTGCGTCCGGCTCGTCCGGCGGTGTCGGGCGGTGCTCAGAGCGCCGGCGGCTGCAGGTGGGTGGGGACGGCGATCCGGTTCCAGATGTTGATCGTTCCGATCGCGAGGAGGAGGTTCGCGAAGTCCACTTCGCCGAACTCCGCGATCGCGCGCGCGTAGAGCTCCTCGCTCACGCCGCCCTGGTGGATCAGCGTGACCGCCTCGGTCAGCTCCAGCGCGGTGCGCTCGCGCTCGGTGAACCAGGGGGACTCGCGCCAGGCGGAGACCGCGAACACCTTGCGGAGCGGGTAGCCGCCCTCCTGGAGGTCGACGGAGTGCATGTCGACGCAGAAGCTGCAGCCGTTGAGCTGGGAGGCGCGCAGCTTGATGAGGTCGCCGAGCGGCGCCTCGACGGTCTGGCCGACGTAGCCGTCGAGGTTGATCACCTTGCGGTAGCCGTCGGGGACGACCGAGGAGAGCTGCACCCGTGCGGTCGGGGCGGGGTGGTGGGCGGTGGCGGCGGTTTCGATGATCGAGGTGTCTGTCATGGCTCCACCGTAGGATCGCCATTGGTCGGTTGTAAGATCCAATTCTGGAGAATTCCAGCAGACCATTCCGGGAGGCCGTCACGGACATCCACGTGTCGATCGAGGGGCGCGGCGACCGCACGGAGCGGGTCTACCGCGAGCTGCGCGACGCCGTCCTCGACGGCCGGCTGCGCCGCGGCGAACGGCTGCCCGCCACCCGCGAGCTCGCGGCGAGCCTCGGGGTCTCGCGCAGCACCGTCTCGACCGCCTACGAGCGGCTGACCGCGGAGGGCTACCTCGTCGCGCGCGTGGGCTCCGGCACCTACGTCGCGATGCCCGCGTCCACGCCGTCGCGCGCGCCGCGGCACGCCGCACCGTCCGGGACGGCCCCGCGCGGCGCGGCGCTGCCGGCCCCGGCCTGGCGGGACCTCGCCGACCCGCTGTGGTCGGAGCCGCATCCCATCGCCTACGACTTCAGCGTGGGGTCGCCCGACCCCGCGCTGTTCCCGGCCGACGCATGGCGGCGCAGCGTGACGGCCGCCCTGCGCGGCCCGGCGCTGCGGTCGGCGCACTACGCCGACCCGGCCGGTCCGGAGCGCCTGCGCGCCGGGATCGCGCGGCACCTCGGCCTCGCGCGCTCGGTGGCGGCGACCGCGGCGGACGTCGTGGTCACCAGCGGCGCGCAGCAGGCGTTCGACCTGCTCGGCCGCACGCTGCTGCGGCCCGGGGACACGGTGATCGTGGAGGACCCCGGCTACCCGCCCGTCCGCCAGCTCTTCGAGCAGCTCGGGGCGCGCGTCGTGCCCGTCCCGGTCGACGAGGAGGGTCTCCGGGTCGACCTGCTGCCTCCGGCCCGGATGGTGTACGTGACGCCCTCCCACCAGTTCCCGCTCGGCGGCGTGCTCCCGCTGGAGCGGCGCGCGGCGCTGCTGGAGTGGGCGGCGCGGGAGGACGCCGTCGTGATCGAGGACGACTACGACAGCGAGTACCGGTTCGGCGCCAGAGCGCTCGATCCGCTGCAGCGGCTGGACGCCGACGGCCGGGTCGTCTACGTCGGGACGTTCTCCAAGACGATGCTGCCCGGCCTCCGGCTCGGGTTCGTGGTGGCGCCGCCGTCGCTCGTGCCCGCGCTCCGCAGCGCCAAGCGGCTGACGGACTGGCACAACGACGTGGTCACGCAGGCCGCGATGGCGAGCCTGCTCGACTCCGGGGCCTTCGCCTCCCATGTGCGGAGGGCACGGCGGGTGTACGAGGAGCGCCACGCCCTGATCGGCCGGGAGGCCGGGCGGCTGCTGGCGGGCCGGCTGGATGTGGTGCCGTCCGCGGCCGGGCTGCACCTCGCGCTCCGGCCGGCCGACGGCGTCCCGTTCGACTCCGCCCGGGTGGCGGCCGCCGCTGCGGTCGCGGGCGTGGCCGTGCAGGCGCTGCCGCGGTTCGCCGTGGCCGGCGGCTGGGAGGGCCTGCTGCTCGGCTTCGGCGCGATCGCCGCCGCCGACATCCCGGACGGCGTCCGCCTCCTCGCCGAGGCGGCCGCCCGCGCCCACGCGGGGGAGCCGGCCGCCTCAGCGGGTGGGAAGCGGGAGTAGGCGGGTCAGATCGCCGACCAGCCGCCGTCCGAGGCGAGGACGACGCCCGAGATGTTCGCGGAGTCGTCGCTGAGCAGCCAGGTGATCGCGGCCGCGAGCTGCTCCGGGTGCGCCACCGGCGGCACGTTGGTCTGCATGATCGGGCCGAGCCGCTCGCCGGCGAGCTGCGACTTGAAAGTGCCGTCCACGTTGGTGATGACGCCGCCGGGGGCCACCGCGTTGGTGCGGACGCCGTTGGGGGCGTAGAAGACGCTGGTGCTCTTGGTCAGGCCGATGACGGCGTGCTTGGAGGCGGTGTACGCCGCGCCCGCCGCCGAGCCGCGGAGGCCGGCCTCCGACGACACGTTCACGATCGAGCCGCTGCCGGCCTCGACCATGAGCGGGAGGACCGTGCGGGTGAGCCGCATGATCGCGGTGACGTTGACGAGGAACACCCGGTCCCAGGTCGCGTCGTCGACCTCGGCGGCCGGCAGGAAGCCGTCCATGATGCCGGCGACGTTGGCGAGGGCGTCGACCCGGCCGTCCGCGGCCTCCAGCACCGCGGCGATGGTGTCCTCGCTGGAGACGTCGCCCGCGACGGTGACGAGGTCGAGCTCCGGGTTCTCTTCGACGAGCTCCGCGAGGCGGTCGGCGGAGATGTCGCTGGCGACCACGCGCGCGCCCTCGGACGCGAGGCGGAGGGCCGTCGCCTTGCCAATGCCGGAGCCCGCTCCGGTCACGATGGCGGTCTTTCCGGCGAAGCGGCCGGTTCCGTTGCTGCTCATACTGCTGTACTCCTTGACTCGATGTCATCGTCGGCGCTCGATCGGGCGTCGATGCATTTATAACACTGAGTGCCATAATGGAGACCATGAATTCGCTCGAAGCCGAATCCATCCCGCGCCGCCGGGGCCGTCCCGCCGACGTCGACCCCGACCGCGTCGCGCTGCTGGCCCTGCGCCACTTCGCGGAGCACGGCTACGAGACGACCACGATGGACGAGATCGCAGCGCTGGCGGGCATCGGCCGGCGGACGCTGTTCCGCTACTTCCCGTCCAAGCCCGACCTGGTCTGGGGAGGCCTGGAGCCGGTCGTGGACCGGATGCACGAGGTGCTGGACTCCGCGCCGCCGGAGGAGCCGGCCCGCGACGTGATCGCGCGCGCCATCACCGAGTCGCTCGACCTCGGCCCGGACGGCGTCGAGGCGACCCGGTTCCGGTTGCGGCTGATGGCCTCCGACCCGGCGCTCATCGGGTTCGGGCTCACCCGGCTCGGGGCCAACCGCGACATCCTGGCGGAGTTCATCGCCCGCAGGCTCGAGGAGCCGACGGACGCGCTGCGGCCGCAGGTGCTCGCCGACGCGATCAGCTCCGCGAACTTCTCCGCGCTGCTCTGGTGGGCGGTGCGCGGTGCGGGCGACGACCCTGCCGCGGTGGCGGTGCAGGCCCTGGACGAGGTGCTGCGGGGACTGCCCGGCTGACCTGCGGCGCGAGTAGCCTGTCGGCCATGCCGATCGTCGCAGAGTTCCCTCCCGGCACGCCCGTCTGGGCCGACCTCCAGACCGCGGACCCGGTCGCGGCCGCCGCGTTCTACCGTTCGCTGTTCGGCTGGAGCGTGCCCGACGCCGACCCCGCCCACGGCGGCTATGCGATCGCCTCGCTGAGCAGCACGCCGGTCGCCGCCCTCGGGCCGTTCCCGCCGGGCATGGAGCGCCCGGTCTGGACCGTGTACTTCGCCGTCGCCGACATCGACGCGTCCGCAGTCGCGGCGACCGCGACCGGGGGAGCGGTCCTGCTCCCGCCGGGGGAGATCATGCCCGGCGTGCGGCTGGCGATCGTCGCCGACCCCGCCGGCGCGGTACTCGGCCTCTGGCAGCGCGACCAGGACGCCGCGTGGCTGCGCGACGAGCCCGGCGCCGTCGACTGGCTGGAGCTCGTCGCCGGCGACTACGAGAGCACGTTCCCGTTCTACGAGGCGGTGCTCGGCGTCGCGGTGAGCGAGATGCGGGTGAACGACGAGCCGTACGGGCTCTTCGACGTCGGACCCGCGAACGTCGCGGGCGCGACGACCGCGGCTCCCGGGGTGCCGGCGCACTGGCTGGTCTACTTCGGCGTCGCCGACCTCGACGCCGCGGTGCTCCGGTTGACGGAGCTCGGCGGCAGCATCCTCGAACCCCCGGTCGCCGCCGCGGGCGTCGGCCGGTGGGCGATCGTCACGGACGCGCAGGGGGCCGGATTCGGACTGCTCGAACCGGAGGCGCGCTGAGGCTCCGACGCCTCCGCGCGCGGACGGCGCCCGCACCCAGGTCTGCTAAACTCTTCAGGTTGCCGTCTGAACGGCCGCGGAGAAAGAGAGCCCAGGCATTCGGCCCCGGGCACCGCGCAACGAGAGAAAGGGGATCCCCTCTATGGCACTGGATGCAGAGACCAAGAAGGCGATCATCGACGAGTACGCGACCCACCCCGGTGACACCGGATCCCCCGAGGTTCAGGTCGCCATCCTGACCAAGCGGATCAAGGACCTCACCGAGCACCTCAAGGAGCACAAGCACGACCACCACTCGCGTCGTGGCCTGCTCCTCCTGGTCGGTCAGCGTCGCCGCCTGCTCGGCTACCTGTCGGACATCGACATCAACCGCTACCGCGCCCTCATCGAGCGCCTCGGTCTGCGTCGATAACGACCGGTCGCACGCAGGTCGGTCGTCGATCGACAACGCGAGCTTCTTGCGAACGGGCCGTCACCTCCGGGTGGCGGCCCGTTCCGCATCTCCGGCGGGATGAACCGCCGCGCGCGCGGTGAACAGCCGCGGACCGACTGTCCACTAGTGTCGCTCCCGTGGCACTCCCGTTCCTGCCGTACATCGTCGTCGGCGTCGTCCACCTCGCGGCCGTCCTCGCCGGCGCCGACGCCGTCGTCGCGCTGACCAAGCCGTTGCTCATGCCCGCACTGCTGCTGGCCCTGCTGCTCGCGGTGCCGGCCCGACGCGGCGAGACGGTCGTGCTCGCCGCCCTCGGCATCCTGTTCGGCTGGCTGGGCGACCTGGCCCTGATGAACGCCGGCGCCGGCTTCGTCATCGGGCTCGGGTTCTTCCTGCTCGGCCACGTGGCCTACATCGTGTTGTTCGTGCGGCGGATGCGGCTGCGCCGGCCGCGCTGGTGGTCGGCCGGCTACGTGCTGTGGTTCGCCGGCCTCCTCACCGTGCTGGCGCCGCATGCCGGCGGCCTGCTGATCCCGCTCGCGCTGTACGGCGCCGCCCTGGCCGTCCTCGGCATCACCGGTTCGGGATGCTCGCCCTGGATCGCCGGAGGCGCGGCTCTGTTCGTCGTCTCGGACAGTCTGCTCGGGCTGCACCGGTTCCTGCCCGGGTTCGCGCTGCCGCAGGCGGACTTCGCGATCATGCTGACCTACATCGCCGCGCAAGGGCTCATCTGCTGGGGCGTCGTGCGCCGGGTCCGCGCCGCCGCGGCGGTCCCGTCGCTCGCGTAGCGGTCAGTCGGTGTCGGGCCGCCGAGCCTCCACCACCCGGTCGATCAGCGTCGCCGCGACCAGCGCCGCCGCCACCAGCGCGATCGCGATCGTCACGCCGACCAGCCCGATCACCGGGGACGCCAGCGGCGCCAGCAGCACCAGGAGGACCGCGATGCCGGTCTTCAGCGGCCGGATGACGACCTCCGGAACCAGCGGGGCGTGCAGCACGTAGAGCATCAGCAGGAACACCGCGACCGGCACCGCGATCGCGTATTCGACGGCTGTGTCCGACACCGCCGCGTGGGCGGCGCCGCGCTGCACCGCGACCTCCAGCCCGGCGCCCAGCGCGGCCAGCGATGCGAAGACGAAGTAGTGCCCGTACCCCCAGTAGAACGACCTCCCGCGGTTGGACTGCAGGCCCTCGCCCGCCGGCTCCAGGAAGTACAGCCACCACAGCGCGAACAGCAGCACCAGCCCGGCCGCCGCGATCAGCACCAGGGCGGGGGAGACCCCGTGCGCCGCCAGTCCGCTCTGCACGCCGATCGCGGAGGCCGACACCGACTCGCCCAGCACGATGATCGTGAACAGCCCGTAGCGCTCGGCGATGTGGTGGGGATGCCAGGAGGTCATCCCCGGCCGCTCCGCCCACACCGGCACCAGCAGCTCCAGCAGCGCCGCGAGCAGGAACGTCCACTGCTTCAGCTCGACCGGCAGGAACCCCCACGCCACCCAGAGCACCTGCACCGCCGCGATCCCGATCGCGTAGCGCCGCGCCGTCGCGCGCCCGTCCGGATGCTCGACGGCGGCGCGGACCCACTGGCCGACCATCGCCAGGCGCATGATGACGTACCCGATGATGATGGCGGTGAACTCCTGGTGCTCGAAGGCCGAGGGCACGCCGGCGGCGAGCACCAGCACGCCGCCCATCTGCAGCAGCGTCATCAGCCGGTAGGGCACGTCGTCGGTGTCGTAGGCCGACGCGAACCAGGTGAAGTTCATCCACGCCCACCAGATCGCGAAGAACACCATCAGGTAGGGGCCGAGCTTCTCCAGGATCTGTCCCTGCTCGCTCGCGTGCGCGAGTTGCGCGGACACCTGGGCGACCGCGACGACGAACGTCAGATCGAACAGCAGCTCGAGCGAGCTGGAGACCCGGTGCTCCTCGTCGGTGGAGCGCCCGGACATCGGGATGCGGAAGGCGATGCTCATGTGCGCAAGCATAGGAGGATGCTCCGCCGCGTCCTCCTCGCCGTCACCGCCGCCTACCTGCTGCTGGTGGCGTGGATCACGCTGAACCCGTTCCCGGCCGACCCGCACCGCAACACGCTGCTGGAGGGGCTGCTGGCGGCCTTCGCGCAGGCGCCGCTGCTCGCGTGGATCGACTACGACGTGGTCGAGTTCACGGCCAACATCCTGCTGTTCGTGCCGATGGGCGCGCTGTTCGCGCTGCTGCTGGGCCGCTGGCGATGGGGGCTGGCGTTCGCGATCGGCGCGGGGGCGACGCTGACGATCGAGTTCGTGCAGCTGTTCCTGCCGGCGCGGGTGAGCGACCCGCGGGACCTGCTCGCCAACGCGCTCGGGACGGCGCTCGGCATCGCGGTCGTTGCGGTGTCCGGCGTGTTCGCGGGAGGGCGCCGGTCGCGCCCCGATGCGACGCCCTCCCGCAGTCTGTAGGCCGGAGTCTTTCGGCTGCAGCCGGTAGGCCGCCGCCGCTCAGCCCAGCCCGAACGCCGCCAGCTCGGCGTCGTCGAGCATCCGCGAGCGGATCAGGAACCGTTTGCCCTCTGGCGCCTCCACCGAGAACCCGCTGCCGCGGCCGTCGACCAGGTCGATCGTCAGGTGCGTGTACTTCCAGTACTCGAACTGGGAGGCGGACATGAACACCCGCACCGGGTCGATCCCGTCGACCTCCAGCGTTCCGAGCAGCACGTCCGCGGCGCCGACCCGGAACATCCCGACCGGATAGCACATCGGCGACGACCCGTCGCAGCAGCCGCCGGACTGGTGGAACATGAGCGAACCGTGGGTCGCCGCCAGCCGCCGCAGCATCGCCGCGGCGGCCGGCGTGACGTCCACGCGAGAGCGCAGGGTCTCCATCGGCCTAGAAGAACCCCATCGGGCCATCTGCGTACGACACCAGCAGGTTCTTGGTCTGCTGGTAGTGGTCGAGCATCATCTTGTGGTTCTCCCGCCCGATGCCGGACTGCTTGTAGCCGCCGAACGCCGCGTGCGCGGGGTACTGGTGGTAGGTGTTCGACCAGACCCGGCCGGCCTCGATCGCCCGTCCCGCGCGGTACAGCTGCGAGCCGTCGCGGCTCCAGACGCCCGCGCCCAGCCCGTAGAGCGTGTCGTTGGCGGTCGCGATGGCGTCGTCGAAGCCGTCGAAGCTCGTCAGCGCGAGCACCGGCCCGAAGATCTCCTCCTGGAAGATCCGCATCGAGTTGACGCCCTCGAACACGGTCGGCTGCACGTAGAAGCCGCCGGCCAGGTCCCCGCCGAGGTCGGCGCGCTCGCCGCCGGTCAGCAGCTTCGCGCCCTCCTGCCGCCCGATGTCCATGTAGGAGAGGATCTTCTCCAGCTGATCGTTGGATGCCTGCGCGCCGATCATCGTCGAGACGTCGAGCGGGTTGCCCTGTTTGATCCGCTTCACCCGCTCCAGGCCGTCGGCGACGAAGCCGTCGTAGATCGACTTCTGCACCAGCGCGCGCGACGGGCACGTGCAGACCTCGCCCTGGTTGAGCGCGAAGAACGAGAAGCCCTCCAGCGCCTTGTCGTAGAAGGAGTCCTTCTGCGCCGCGACGTCCTCGAAGAAGATGTTGGGGCTCTTGCCGCCGAGCTCCAGCGTCACCGGGATCAGGTTCTCGCTGGCGTACTGCATGATCAGCCTGCCGGTGGTGGTCTCACCGGTGAACGCGACCTTGCGGATGCGCGGGTGCGACGCGAGCGGCGCGCCGGCCTCGAACCCGAAGCCGTTGACGATGTTGAGCACGCCGCCCGGGAGCAGGTCGCGGATCAGGTCGAGCCAGACGTGGATGGAGGCCGGCGTCTGCTCAGCGGGCTTCAGAACGACGCAGTTGCCCGCGGCGAGGGCCGGCGCGAGCTTCCACGTCGCCATCAGGATCGGGAAGTTCCACGGGATGATCTGCCCGACGACGCCCAGCGGCTCGTGGAAGTGGTACGCGATCGTGTCGTGGTCGAGCTCGCTGATCCCGCCCTCCTGCGCGCGGATCGCACCGGCGAAGTAGCGGAAGTGGTCGATCGCGAGCGGGATGTCGGCCGCGAGCGTCTCCCGCACCGGCTTGCCGTTCTCCCACGTCTCGGCGACGGCCAGCAGCTCGAGGTTGGCCTCCATCCGGTCGGCGATGCGGGTGAGCAGCAGCGCGCGCTCGGCCGGGGAGGTCCGGCTCCACTCCGGGAACGCGGCCCAGGCGGCGTCCACGGCCCGGTCGACATCGGCGGCGGTGCCGCGCGCGATCTCGGTGAACGGCCGCCCGGTCACCGGGGTGACGTCCTCGAAGTACAGGCCGCTCGCCGGGGCGACGTACCGGCCGCCGATGAAGTGGTCGTACCGGGTCGCGTAGCTCACGACGGAGCCGGCGGTCCCGGGCTGCGCGTACACGCTGGGCTTCTCGGCCGTGACGCTCTCCGTCACGCCCTCGGTCTGTTCCAGAGTCATTCGAGTCTCCCTTGACTGTCGCGTGCGCCCCTCGCACGCCTCTGGTCCGGGACCCTACGCACCCGAGGGTTGCGTTCAGTTGCACCCCGGTCCGGCAGCCATCGCTTCCTCACTTTCTCCCGCAACACGCCGGGATGGAGCGAGAGAAAGTGAGGAACAGAAGGCGGCAGGGTCAGGATTCGAGGGCGAGGAGGCGGGCGACGACCTGGGCGCGCCGCGGGGAGTGCGGCGGCAGCGCCTGCAGGGCGGCGCGCCAGATGTCCTCGTCGGCGGCGCCGCGCTCCGTCTCGCCCCAAGCGATCAGGAGGTCGGCGGAGCCGGACTCCAGCAGGGCCTCGCGCAGCCGGGCGATGACGTCCTCGCGCAGCTCCTCGACGCCGGGCGCGTCCGAGCCGGGGAGCGGGCCGCCGCCGTAGGACGCGATGGCCGCGCGGTGGGCGCCGCGGCGCTGCAGGTCGAGCACCGCGCCGAGGTCGGTCTCCAGCGGCGCCCCGAGCCGGTACGGGCGGGCGAGTGGGCCGAGCTCGGGAGCGATCGCGGCGATCGCCTTGCGCAGCCGCACGATCTCGGCGCGCAGCGTGACGGTGGAGGCCGGGTCGCCGTAGACCAGCTCGGCCAGGCGCTCGGCCGACAAGCCCTCGCGATGCCAGGAGAGCAGGGTGAGGAGCTCGCTGTGCCGCGCGCTCAGCGTCCCGGTCCGGCCGTCCGCTCCGGCCAGCTCCCCGGTGTCGCGGCCGAGGACGCGGAGCGCCGCGATGGCCGGCCGAGGTCGTTCGCGGCGCGGGCCTCCCGGCGTGCGCGCCTCCCGCAGCCGGGCGATGAGCAGCTCGCGCTCCACCGCGGCCGCGGTCGCCTCCAGCAGGGGGAGCACGTGCGGCTCGGCCACCTGGTCGCCGCCGGTCACGTCGATCACGCCGATGATGTCGCCGGTCTCCGGGTCGCGCACCGGGACCGCGGTGCAGCTCCACGGCTTGACGTCCTGGGCGAAGTGCTCGGCGCCGCGGATCTGCACGCCGTCGCCGATCGCGAGGGCCGTGCCCGGCGCGGACGTGCCGACGTCGCCCTCCGCCCACGCGGCCCCCGGGACGAACAGCATCGACTCCGCGCGCCGGCGCAGCACCGGGTCGCCCTCCACCCAGAGCAGCCGGCCGCGCGCGTCGCCGACCGCGACGACCACGCGGCTGTCCGGTTCGGCGTCGCGCACCAGCAGCTGCCGGATCACCGGGAGCGCGGCGGCGATGGGGTGCGCGCGCCTGGCGTCCTCGAGGCCCGGACCGTCGAGCACCAGCGGGGCGGCCACGGCGGGATCCAGGTGCGCCTGTTCCGCGCGCCGCCAGGAGGCGTCCACCACGGGACGCAAACCGGGGTGCGGGGAGCCCTCGACCGTGCCGACGCCGTCGTCCATGCGCAGCATCGTACGCGGTGTGCGGGCCGCCTGAGTACGGTGGATCGCGTGCGCACGATCGTGAAGGAACGCCCCGACGCGCCGCCCCGGTTCTTCGAGGCGGAGGCGGCGGGGCTGCGCTGGCTGGGGGAGGCCGAGCGCGACGGCGGCGCCCGGGTGGTGCGCGTCGCGGACGTCGGTCCCGGCCGGATCGAGCTGGAGCACGTGCAGGAGGCCCGGCCCACCGCCGACGCCGCTCGCGCGTTCGGCGCCGCACTCGCGGCCACGCACACCGCAGGCGCCGCGGCCTTCGGCGCCCCGCCCGACGGCTGGGACGGCCCGCTCTTCATCGGCCGCCGCCCGCTCCCGATCGCCCGCGAGTCCAGCTGGGGCCGGTTCTACGCGCGCGACCGCGTCCGCCCGTACCTCGATCCCGCCATCGCCGCCCGCAATCTGACCGAGCGGCAGCGGGAGGTCGTGGAGGCCGCCCTGGCGCGGGTGGAGGCGGGCGACTTCGACGACGACGAGCCTCCCGCGCGCCTGCACGGCGACCTCTGGACCGGCAACGTGCTCTGGTCGCCGGAGGGCGCGGTCCTGATCGACCCGGCCGCGCACGGCGGCCACCGCGAGACCGACCTGGCCATGCTCGCCCTGTTCGGCGCGCCCCACCTCGACGCCATCCTCGCCGGCTACGACGCCGCCCGGCCGCTGCGCGCCGGCTGGCGGGAGCGCGTCCCGCTGCACCAGCTGCACCCGCTCGCCGTGCACGCCGCCGGGCACGGTCCCTCCTACGGCGTCGCCCTGGCGGAGGCCGCGCGGGCCGTGCTCGCGCTCTGATACCGGAATTCAGGCGTTCCGACCACCACGACTGATAGGATTCTGCTGGTCGGCCGAATGCCGGCCGCCGGAGCAGGCTGGCAGGAGCTGGTCCTCGGTGGTGGTATCCGGATGCGCTGTGCGAGAGGCACAACCGCAACCGTGTATTTCTACTGATGGCCAGACGGGCTCAGCCCACGCACCCGCATGGGATGCCGCGTACACGAGAGTCGTGTCGAACTGCCTGCTCGCTCCTGAGCCCACGCTGCGCACACGGCGCAGCCGGGCATTGTGGAGTCGCGCCCAGACGGGGCTGCGACGTTAAACAAAGGAGAAAGACCTCTTGGAAGGTCCCGAAATCAAATTCGCCGAAGCCGTCCTCGACAATGGACGCTTCGGCACCCGCACCGTCCGGTTCGAGACCGGACGCCTCGCCCAGCAGGCGCAGGGCGCCGTCGCCGCCTACCTCGACGAGGAGACCATGCTGCTGAGCGCGACGAGCGCCAGCAAGCACCCGAAGGACAACTTCGACTTCTTCCCGCTGACCGTCGACGTCGAGGAGCGCTCGTACGCCGCCGGCAAGATCCCCGGCTCGTTCTTCCGTCGTGAGGGCCGTCCCTCCACCGAGGCGATCCTGGTCTGCCGCCTGATCGACCGCCCGCTGCGCCCGTCGTTCGTCGACGGCCTCCGCAACGAGGTCCAGATCGTCATCACCGTCCTCAGCATCGCTCCGGACGAGTTCTACGACGCGCTCGCCATCAACGCGGCCAGCGCCTCCACCCAGATCTCCGGCCTGCCGTTCTCCGGCCCGATCGCCGGTGTGCGCCTCGCGCTCATCCCCGGCAACGGCCAGCACGAGGACCAGTGGATCGCCTTCCCGAAGGCCTCCCAGCTCGAGGAGGCCGTCTTCGACCTCGTCGTGGCCGGCCGCGTCCTCACCAACGAGGACGGCTCCGAGGGCGACGTCGCGATCATGATGGTCGAGGCGGAGGCCACCGAGGGCAGCTGGAACCTCATCCAGGGCGGCGCCGTCAAGCCGAACGAGGAGGTCGTCGCCCAGGGTCTGGAGGCCGCCAAGCCGTTCATCCGCCAGCTGGTCGGCGCGCAGAACGTGCTCGCCCAGCAGTCCGCGAAGGCGATCGCCGACTACCCGGTGTTCCTGCCCTACTCGCAGGAGACCTACGACAACGTCGCCGGCCTCGCCTACGACGAGCTCGTGAACGTCTACCAGATCGCCGACAAGATCGAGCGCCAGAACGCCGACGACGCCCTCAAGGAGCGCGTCAAGGTCGCCATCACCGAGAAGGTGGAGGCCGGTGCGCTGCCCGCGGAGACGCTGGAGCAGTTCTCCGCCGCCTACAAGTCGGTGTCCAAGGTGGTCATGCGCGGCCGCGTGCTGCGCGAGGGCATCCGCATCGACGGCCGCGGCCTGACCGACATCCGTCCGCTCGACGCCGAGGTGCAGGTCATCCCGCGCGTCCACGGCTCGGCCATCTTCCAGCGCGGCGAGACCCAGATCCTGGGCGTCACCACGCTGAACATGCTCAAGATGGAGCAGCAGATCGACTCGCTGTCGCCGGTCACCAAGAAGCGCTACCTGCACCACTACAACTTCCCGCCCTACTCGACCGGTGAGACCGGCCGCGTCGGTTCGCCGAAGCGTCGCGAGATCGGGCACGGCTTCCTGGCCGAGCGCGCGCTCGTGCCGGTGCTGCCGACCCGCGAGGAGTTCCCGTACGCGATCCGTCAGGTGTCCGAGGCTCTCGGCTCCAACGGCTCGACCTCGATGGGCTCCGTCTGCGCCTCCACCCTGTCGCTGCTGAACGCCGGTGTGCCGCTGCGCGCCCCGGTCGCCGGCATCGCCATGGGCCTGATCTCCGACGTCGTCGACGGCGAGACCCGCTACGCGGCGCTCACCGACATCCTGGGCGCGGAGGACGCGCTCGGCGACATGGACTTCAAGGTCGCCGGCACCAGCGAGTTCGTCACCGCGATCCAGCTCGACACCAAGCTCGACGGCATCCCGTCGTCGGTGCTGGCGGGCGCGCTCAAGCAGGCCAAGGATGCTCGCACGACCATCCTCAGCGTGCTGAACGCCGCGATCGACACCCCGGACGAGATGGCCCCGACCGCGCCGCGCGTGATCTCGGTCCAGATCCCGGTCGACAAGATCGGCGAGCTGATCGGCCCGAAGGGCAAGACGATCAACGCGATCCAGGACGAGACCGGCGCCGAGATCTCCATCGAGGAGGACGGCACCGTCTACATCGGCGCCACCGACGGCCCCTCGGCCGAGGCGGCCCGCGCCCAGGTCAACGCGATCGCGAACCCGACGAACCCGGAGGTCGGCGAGCAGTTCCTCGGAACCGTCGTCAAGATCGCCGCGTTCGGCGCGTTCGTCTCGCTCCTCCCGGGCAAGGACGGCCTGCTGCACATCTCCGAGGTGCGCAAGCTCGCCGGCGGCAAGCGCGTCGAGAACGTCGAGGACGTCCTCGGCGTCGGCCAGAAGATCCTGGTGGAGATCACCAAGATCGACGACCGGGGCAAGCTGTCGCTCGCCCCGGTGCTCGCCGACGAGGCGGACACCCACGGCCGCGACGCCGCCTCCGAGGGCCCCGCTGAGCCCGCCGAGGGCGCCGTGGAGACCGTCGAGAGCTGAGCTCCCGTTCCACAGCGAAGGCCGCGCCGACTCCGTCGGCGCGGCCTTCGCCGTTCCCGCCGCTGATCTTGGTCGATCGCGGGAATCTACTTGCGTCAAATCGCTTTGACTGACATTGTTGTTTGAGGGGATAGACCCAAAGCTATACACGCAAGACGTAAGATTCCAGGGGTGGGTTTGAATTCTTCGATCGACGACTACTTGGGGCCCGCGGCAGAGCGGTTCTTCGGCGAGGGGTTTCGTCGAGTGCATCACGCGATCCGTGACGTACACACGGCGATGGGGGTGGAGGGAGTCTTCGGAGTCCAGGGCTCAGCTGCTCTGAAGTATCCGGAAGACTGGTCGACCAAACCGGGGAAGTCCGAACTGCGACCTCACCTCTCCACGATCGACGCCTTCCTCGTGTCCGTGGAGCTCATCGACCTCCTCCTCGTACAGCAATTCGGCCTTGACAGCGCCGGCCGAGCTGACGCTTGGATCAGTGCGGTCGACTTCCGCTCCGGGACCGCACCGCTGGAGGATCTGAGGGACGTGCCGGTAGCAGCCGGCGTTCTCCGTACCGTCCCGGGGTCCGGGTGGGCGGGCGGATATGTGTCGACGGTTGAGAGCACGGTCGGCCCGATCAAGGTCCTTCTCACTGTCCACCACTCGATCCGGGTGCTCTCCGCGAGGTCGGTTTCGATTCCCTGCCTGGACGAGGTGATCGGAGCGAGTGCGGATCGCTTCTACGGTGAGGGCTACAAGCATCACCGCCACCGAATCGGCGCGCTCTCGTTCGGCGAGGACCGCTCTGCGACCGCCCGGGTCGAGGTCACCCTCGGAGACGGGCGGGATTATCCGGTCGATCTCGGCGGAGCATACCGCCCGTCCGTGTCGGTCCTGGACTGCATCATCGCCCAATCCCAGATCACTCAGGCGCTGTTGTACTGCCTTGATGACATCGATCGGGCAGAGTCGAACACGCTCTGGATGCGCCGCGTGCGCATCGAGGCGGTCACGCCGTATCGGCCGCTCGGGAACGCCTTCGAATCCACAACGCGCGTCGACAAGACCCGACTGCTGAGGATTGCGGATGGCGTGTTCCGATCGACCGAATTCAGTGGGAGCTTTCAGGGCTTGACGTCTCGCTATTCCCTTGCCCATCAGCTGCCGGCCAGCGTCGCAGATCGAGTGAGCGATTCGGTCTGACCGGATCCGACCCGTCGAAAGGAAACCATGAGAATCGCTGTATCCGGGACCTACTCATCAGGCAAGACGACGACCTCGATCGCACTTGCGCACCTCACCGGCCTTCCGCGGACGCACGCGAAGACCATGCGGGAGATTCTCCCGATCGCTCTCCCCGGTAGGCGTCTCGAAGACTGTACCGTTCCCGAGCTGTTCGAGCTCGGCATGATCCGATACAGCGAGCGCGCCGTCCACGAGAGCCATCTGCCAGACGCTTTCATCTCAGACGGGTCGTCTCTGCACGAGTGGGTGTACGGAAAGGTGCGCACCTACGTCGGCATTCATCCTGGGCGGGAAGAGAGCCTGAACGCTGACTTGACCGGCGAAATGCGCTTCTTCGACCAAGTGATCGACTCCATCGGGAATGTCGTCAAACGACACGCCAAGAACGCCTACGACGTGTTCATCCACCTTCCGATCGAATTCGATCTGGTGACCGACGGGCACCGTCCTGTCTCAGAGCGGTTCCGCTCCCTCTCGGACGAGCTTCTCTTGCAGAGTCTGACCGACTTGGAGATCCCCCACCACATCGTCGGCGGAACGGTCGCCGAGCGCCTGCGATCAATCACCAAGATGCTCGCCCTGCCGCACTTCATGCCGATCGATCAAGCCATTGATCGCGCCGAGGCCGAAATCCGCTCACTGAACGTCGCCGACGAACTCGCTCGATAGGAACACCAGACGAATGTCACTCGATCCAACCGCCGGTCCATTCACGACCAGCCTCCACGATCCGGCCCGCGTCGGCCCGCTAGAGCTCCGCAATCGATTCGTGATGGCCCCGATGACGCGCGAATTCTCGCCTGGCGGGATTCCCTCGGAACGCGCCGCCTCGTATTACGCGCGCCGTGCGCGCGGGGGCGTCGGGCTCATCGTCACCGAGGGAACGGTCGTCAATCACCCTGCCGCCGCGGCCTCGGCGAACGTCCCGCGCTTTCATGGCGAACAAGCGCTTGCGCGTTGGAAGCTCGTCGTCGACGCGGTACACGCTGAAGGCGGGAAGATCGTGCCGCAGTTGTGGCACGTCGGCCTGGACCGGAATCCGCGAACGTCTCCGACCACCGCCCCGAATATCGGCCCGCACGTATGGTTCGGCGAGTCTCGGGCTGAGCAACGGCCCATGACCCATGACGAGATCGAAGATGTCGTTCGCGCATTCGGGCAAGCGGCGGTCGACGCCGAGACTCTCGGATTCGACGGTGTCGAGGTCCATGGCGGCCACGGCTATCTCGTCGACCAGTTCCTGTGGGAACGGACCAACGTCCGCACCGACGGGTACGCCGGTAGCGTAGCCGCGCGCTCGCGCTTCGCGGCCGAGATCGTGGAAGAGATCAGACGACGGGTGAGTCCTGACTTTCCGATCATCTTCCGCTTCTCCCAGTGGAAGACGATCGACTTCGAAGCTCGACCCTACGACTCGCCGGAGACCCTGGAGAAGGCCCTCGCGCCGATCGCGGAAGCCGGCGCCGATCTCCTTCACGCATCCACGCGACGCTTCTGGCTCCCTGAATTCGACGACTCGGACCTCAACCTCGCAGGGTGGGCGAAGAAGGTCACCGGTCTACCCACCATCACTGTCGGCTCGATCGGTCTCGAGGGAAGCGACTTCGTCGGCGCCCTCTTGGCCGGAGAAGGCGCTCGTCCCGCTTCCCTGACCCGCCTCGAAGAGATGCTCTGCCGCGGAGACTTCGACCTGGTCGCGCTCGGCCGCGCCTTCATCTCCGATCCCGACCTCGTCACGAAGCTCGGCGCGGGAAACGATGAAGCGCGGACTCCGTTCGACGCGCACGACCTGATGTCGCTGATTTAGGACCAATCCGATGAAACAATCAACAGCTATTCTTTGGGCGGCCTGCCTCGGCTATGGAATGGTCATTCTCGACACCTCTGTCCTGAATGTCGCGCTCCCGTCGATCGCACTGGAAACCAACGCGTCGGGAGCGCAGCAGCGCTGGATGATCGACGCCTATGTCCTGGTCATGACCGCACTCCTGCTCGCCGGCGGAGGACTGATCGACCGTTTCGGCGCCAAGCGCATCTTCCACATCGGCGTCGCGATCTTCGCTGTGGCCTCGATGGCGTGCGCGATTGTGAGCGACGCCAACCTCCTCATCGTCGGTCGCACCCTCCAGGGGATCGGCGGAGCTCTGCTCATCCCTGCCACATTGACGGTCGTCGTCACGCACTTCACGGATCAAGCCCAACGAGGCAAAGCTATCGCTCTCATCGCCACGGTGACGGCGAGCCCGCAGGCGTTCGGACCCACTCTTGGCGGGCTTCTAGTCGACACCCTCGGTTGGCGATCCATCTTCTTGCTCAACGTACCGATTGCCGTGGTCACCCTCTTTCTGGGCCGGCGCATCGCGGCGGGGGTCGCGAGCACCCGTAAGCTCGATATCCCGGGATTGCTGAGCTTCGCGTTGGCTCTCGGCGCCCTGACCTTCGGTGTCATCGACCTCAGCGAAAACCGTCACCTCACGGCCGCGAGCATCACGGCATGCGTCGTCGCGGTCGGAGCAGGAGCGATCTTCCTCTTCATCGAGCGGTCGGTGTCCAGTCCGTTGTTGCCGCGATCGGTGTTACACGCGAAGAACCTGAATCTCGTGGTCCTCGCCGGGACGTTCATGTTCATCCTCTTCTACGGCGCCCTGTTCGCGGCGAACCTCTATTTTCAGAAGGTGCTGCAGATGGATGCTCTTTCTGCGGGACTGTGGCTCCTGCCTGCCGGAGTCCCCGTTTTCGCGCTTCCCATCCTCGTCGCGAAGCTCGCCAAACGCAGGTCTGCCTTCGTTCCCACCATGATCGGCATCGTGGTAGCGACCATCGGGGCCAGCGCGGCCCTCCTCTCCGGAGTATTCGAGGGGCCGATCATCGTCGCAGCCTCCCTTCTGATCATCGGAATCGGATTCGGGATCGCGTCACCTCCGCACCTGAACCTCGCAACCGGAGCCGCGCCGGCAGGCGCCGCCGGTGTGGTCAGCGCTCTCGCGAACGCGGGAAGGCAAGCGGGTTATCTCCTCGGAGTCGCAGCTGTCGGAACAGCGGGCCTCGGTCTCGACGGGTACCTCCAGGCGTCGTGGGTCGCCATCACCGGAGGTGTCTTGGCGATCACGGCACTTGGACTCTCACGCATGCGCGCTGTCCTGCCACGGCGGTCTGAGTCGCCGGAGTCGGAACCCGCCACCACCTGACCGCACCCGCAGTGGAAGCAGAGTCGCGAGGCCCCTCCCTGCTGGTCGAATCCATCGGGTCGGGCTAGGCGTCCCGTGTCAGCAGCGGCCGCAGCCGGTACGGGATCAGCTCGCCCATGTCGAGGGAGGTCTCGGCACGCTCCACCCCGTCGGTGGACTGGATCGCGCCCGTGATGCGGAACAGGTCCTCCGCGTCCGTGCAGACGACGCGCAGCAGCAGGTCGGACGGCCCGGACAGCCCGTGCGCCTGCACGATCTCGGGGATCCCGGCCAGGTGCTCGACGATCGCGGCCAGCTTCTGCTGCTGCACGTGCACCGTCACAAAGGCCGCCAGCGGGTAGCCGGCGGCGGTGGGGGAGATGCGCCGCTCGAAGGACAGGAAGGCCCCGCTCCGCTCCAGTTCGGCCACCCGCGCCTGCACCGTGTTGCGGCTGAGCCCCAGCCGGTCGGCGAGGGAGACGTTGGTCGACCGGGGGTCGTCCGCGAGCGCGACGAGGATCCGCCGGTCGGTGCTGTCGAACGTGCGCATAGTGTGAAAGCTAGCACCTCGCCGGAAGCCCGGACAGTGCAGTGTGCACGGTCGACACGCCGTTGGTTGTGCGCGCTGAACGTGGAGCGTAGCCTTTCGAGTAATTCCGGCAAGGAGGCCGGAAGCCGGTCGCGCGCGCCACAAGCGGGCGGGCCGGACGCGAGAGTGAAGGTTGCGTGAACCGTGACGATCGACAATCAGCCCGACACCCGACTGGACGACGTCCACCTCCCGGCCGGTGCGGACACCGTCCGGCTGCTGACTCCCGAGGGCGTGCGCACCAGCGACGTCCGCTTCGACGCCTGGGTCTCCGACATCGGCCCGCAGCAGCTCCTCGACCTCTACGAGGACATGGTCGTCATCCGCCGCATCGACTCCGAGGCCACCGCGCTTCAGCGTCAGGGCGAGCTGGGCCTGTGGCCGCCGCTGCTCGGCCAGGAGGCCGCCCAGATCGGCTCCGGCCGCGCGCTGCGCCGCGACGACTTCGTCTTCTCCAGCTACCGCGAGCACGGCGTGGCCTACTGCCGCGGCGCCGGCCTCGTTGACCTGCTGCGCGTCTGGCGCGGCACCACGCAGAGCGGCTGGAACCCGTACGACATCAACATGGCGACCCCGCAGGTCATCATCGGCGCGCAGACGCTGCACGCCACCGGCTACGCGATCGGCATCCAGGCCGACGGCACCGACGCGGCCTCCATCGCCTACTTCGGCGACGGAGCGACCTCCGAGGGCGACGTCAACGAGGCGCTGATCTTCGCCGCGACCTACGCCGCCCCGGTCATCTTCTTCTGCCAGAACAACCAGTACGCGATCTCCGAGCCGGTCGGCCTGCAGGCGCAGCGCCCGATCGCCGAGCGCGCCCCCGGTTTCGGCGTGCCGAGCGTCCGCGTGGACGGCAACGACGTGCTCGCGGTCATGGCCGTGACCCGCTCCGCCCTCGACCGCGCCCGCAGCGGCGGCGGCCCGACCTTCATCGAGGCCGTCACCTACCGGATGGGACCGCACACCACCGCCGACGACCCGAGCCGCTACCGCGACCCGGCCGAGCTCGACGAGTGGCGCGCGAAAGACCCGATCGCCCGCGTGGAGGCCCACCTCGCCGCCGAGGGGCTGCTCACGCCGGAGCGCCTCACCGCCATCCAGGAGCACGCCGACCGCGTCGCGGCCGAGATGCGCCAGGGCGTCGTCGCGCTCCAGGACCCGGACCCGCTGTCGGTCTTCGACAACGTGTACGCCGAGCCGCACACCGGCCTCGCCCGGGAGCGGGACCACTACTCGCGCTACCTGCGCACGTTCGTCGGCGGTGACCGATGACAGCGCTCACCATGGCCAAGGCCATCAACGCCGGCCTCCGCCGCTCGCTGGCCGAGGACGACCGGGTCGTCCTCATGGGCGAGGACATCGGCACCCTCGGCGGCGTGTTCCGCGTGACGGACGGCCTGCAGACCGAGTTCGGCCCGCGCCGGGTCATGGACTCGCCGCTCGCCGAGTCGGGCATCCTGGGCACCGCCGTCGGGATGGCGTACAAGGGGCTGCGTCCCGTTGTGGAGATCCAGTTCGACGGGTTCATCTACCCGGCGTTCGACCAGATCGTCAGCCAGGTGGCCCGCATGCACTACCGCACCGCGGGCGCCGTGCGCATGCCGATCACGATCCGGGTGCCGTTCGCGGGCGGCATCGGCGCGGCGGAGCACCACTCCGACTCGCCGGAGGCCTACTTCGCGCATGCCGCCGGGCTGCGCGTCGTGAGCCCGTCGACCCCGCAGGACGCCTACACGCTCATCCGGCAGGCGATCGCCTCCGACGACCCCGTGCTGTTCTTCGAGCCCAAGCGGCGCTACCACGCGAAGGGCGACGTGGACGAGGACGCCGCGCTCGAGGACGCCCGGCCGATGGGCACCGCCCGGGTCGTCGCGTCCGGCAGCGATGTCACGCTCGTGACGTACGGCGGCCTGGTGCAGATGGCGACGGACGCGGCCCTCGCGGCGGAGGACGAGGGTATCTCGGTGGAGGTCGTCGACCTCCGCTCGCTGTCCCCGCTCGACCTCGACACGGTCGCGGCGTCGGTCAGGAAGACCGGCCGCCTGGTGGTCACCCACGAGGCCGCGCTGTCCGGCGGGCTCGGGGCGGAGATCTCGGCGTCGATCACCGAGCGCTGCTTCTACCACCTGGAGCACGCGCCGGTGCGGATCACCGGCCACGACATCCCGTACCCGCCTGCCCGGCTGGAAGCGCACCACCTGCCCGACCTGGACCGGATCCTCGACGGCATCGACCGCGCGATGGACCGCCCGAACTCGCTCAGCGGAGTGGAGGACTGATGGCGGTCAAGGACTTCGCGCTCCCGGACCTCGGCGAGGGACTGACCGAGTCGGAGCTGGTGAGCTGGCACGTCGCCGTCGGCGATACGGTGCGGCTCAACCAGATCATCGCCGAGGTGGAGACCGCCAAGGCGCTGGTCGAGCTGCCCGCGCCGTACGAGGGGACGGTGTCCCGGCTGTACGTCGAGCCCGGCGTGACCGTGGCGGTGGGGGAGCCGCTGGTCGCGTTCGAGGTGGCGGGGCCGGCCGGGGCCGAGCCGGGGGCGCCCGCCGCGGCGCCGTCGGAGGACGCCGGGTCGGCGGAGACGCGCGAGCCGGTCCTCGTGGGCTACGGCGCACGGCCGGATGCGAAGGGGCGGCCCGCGCGGCGGGCGCGTCCGGGACTCGCGGCGCAACCCGCCGCGTCGCAGTCGGTCGCCGTCCAGCCGGCCGCCTCCGGCCAGGTCGCGTCGGCACCGGCCGCCTCCGGCCAGGCGGCGTCGGCATCGGTCGCCGCGCACTCCGCGCCCGCAGTGTCCGTGTCAGCCGCACCGTCCGCGGCGGCGAGCGACACCGCCGTCCCGGAGCGCCCGCGCGCGACGCCGCCCGTCCGCAAGCTCGCCCGCGAGCGCGGCATCGACCTCGCGGCCGTCACCGGCACCGGCGACCGCGGTCTGGTGACACGGGCCGACCTCGATGCCTTCGAGACGGCAGCCGCCGCGCCCGCGGCGGTCGCCCCGGCCGGGAGCACGCCGGACGAGCTCCGCATCCCGATCAAGGGCGTCCGCAAGGCCACGGCCGACGCGATGGTCCGCAGCGCGTTCGGCGCCCCGCAGGCCACGGTCTTCCTCACCGTCGACATCACGCCGACGACCGAGCTGATCGAGCGCCTACGCGCCCGCCCCGACCTCGCCGACGCGCGCCCCGGCCTCCTCGCCGTGGTCGCGAAGGCGCTGTGCCTGGCGGCGCGGCGCACGCCCGAGGTCAACTCGAAGTGGGACGAGGCCGCACAGGAGATCGTGCAGACCCGCGCGATCAACCTCGGCATCGCCGCGGCGACCCCGCGCGGGCTGCTGGTGCCGGTCATCCGCGACGCCGACGGCCACTCGCTGGCCGAGCTGTCCGGCGCGATCCGCGACCTCGCGGTGACCGCCCGCTCGGGCAAGACGCCGCCGAGCGCACTCACCGGCGGGACGATCACGATCACGAACGTGGGCGTCTTCGGCGTGGACGCCGGCACGCCGATCCTGACGCCGGGGGAGGCCGCGATCCTGGCCGTCGGAGCCGTACGGCGTCAGCCGTGGGAGCACCATGGCGAGATCGCGCTGCGCGACGTGCTCACGCTCGCGCTGACGTTCGACCACCGGATCGTGGACGGCGAGCAGGGCTCGCGCTTCCTCGCCGACATCGGCCGCATCCTCGCCGACCCCGCCTCGGTCCTCACCCTCGTCTAGCCATCCATCCGTTCCGGACTTATGTACGCGCGCACACGGCGTGTCGCGTACACAAGTCCGGAACGGATTGAGGGGGTCAGGCGTGGAGGGCGGCGTTCAGTTCGACGCCGGTGCCGGAGCGGCGGAGGACCTCGACGGCGCCCGTGAGGGAGTTGCGGCGGAAGAGCAGGCCCGGGACGCCCGAGAGCTCGACGGCCTTGACGGTCTGCGGGCGGCCGTCCGCGGTGACGGGGCCGTCGACCACGACCACCTTCGTGCCGGCCGTGACGTAGAGCCCGGCCTCCACCACGGTGTCGTCGCCGATCGAGATGCCGATGCCGGAGTTCGCGCCGAGCAGGGCGCGCTCGCCGATCGCGACGCGCTGGGTGCCGCCGCCGGAGAGCGTGCCCATGATGGACGCGCCGCCGCCGATGTCCGAGCCGTCGCCGACGACGACGCCCTGCGAGATGCGGCCCTCCACCATCGAGGAGCCGAGCGTGCCCGCGTTGAAGTTGACGAAGCCCTCGTGCATCACGGTCGTCCCCGGCGCGAGGTGCGCGCCGAGCCGCACGCGGGAGGCGTCGGCGATCCGGACGCGGTCCGGGGTCACGTAGTCGAGCAGGCGCGGGAACTTGTCGATCCCCGTCACGTGGATGCCGACGCGCTGCAGCGTCGGCCGCAGGCGGTCCAGATCCGCGGGGAGGACCGGCCCGGCGTTGGTCCACGCCACGATCGGGAGGTGCGCGAAGATCCCGTCCAGGTTCACCGTGTTCGGGCGGGCGAGCAGGTGCGAGAGCAGGTGCAGGCGCAGGTACGCGTCCGGCGTGGACGCGGGGGCGGCGTCGAAGTCGATCTCCTCCGTCACGATGTCGATGCGGACGTTGCGGCGGGGGTCCTCGCCGGCGAGCTCCTCGAACTCGGCCGGGGCGATCCAGCGCTCCCGGCCGGCCGGGATGCGGCCCAGCTGCGGCTCGGGGAACCAGGTGTCCAGCACGGTGCCGTCGCCGGCGATCGTGGCCAGGCCGTACCCCCAGGCGGAGCGGGCGTTCGCGGACGCGGCGGACTCGTCAGGAAAGTCGGAAGGCATGCCCCTAGATTAGTAGCGTGCCTCTCGACCTCAGCGCCACGTCCATCGACCTCACCCGGCAGATCTGCGACATCGAGTCGGTGTCCGGGAACGAGAAGACCCTCGCCGACGCGATCGTGGCGGCGCTCTCGCCGCTGCCGCACCTGGAGATCATCCGCGACGGCGACACCGTCGTCGCGCGCACGAACCTGGGCCGCGAGCGCCGCGCGCTGATCGCCGGCCACATCGACACCGTGCCGCTGAACAAGAACCTCCCGACCCGGTTCGAGGAGGACGGCGGCGTCCGCTACCTCTGGGGCCGCGGCACCGTCGACATGAAGGCCGGCGTCGCCGTGCAGCTCAAGCTCGCCGCCGAGCTCACCGACCCCGCCATCGACGTGACCTGGATGTGGTACGACCACGAGGAGGTCAACGCCGAGCTGAACGGCCTCGGCCGCCTCGCCCGCAACCGTCCCGACCTCTTCGTCGGCGACTTCGCGATCCTGGGCGAGCCGAGCAATGGCGTCGTGGAGGGCGGCTGCAACGGCAACCTCCGCGTCGAGGTGCGGGCGTACGGCGTGCGCGCCCACTCGGCGCGCGGCTGGGTCGGCGAGAACGCCATCCACAAGATCGCGCCGGTGCTCGACCTGCTGGCGGGCTACACGGCCCGCGACGTGGAGGTCGACGGCCTGGTGTACCGCGAGGGGCTGAACGCGGTCGGCGTCTCCGGCGGTGTCGCGGGCAACATCATCCCCGACGAGGCGATGGTGCACATCAACTACCGGTTCGCCCCCTCGCGCAGCTCGGAGGAGGCCATCGCCTACCTGCACGAGCTCTTCGCCGGCTACGACATCACCGTGGTGGACCGCGCCGACGGCGCCCGCCCGGGCCTCGACGCCCCGCTGGCGCAGGAGTTCGTCTCCGCGGTCGGCGGCGTCGCCAAGCCGAAGTACGGCTGGACCGACGTCGCGCGGTTCAGCGCGCTCGGCATCCCCGCGGTCAACTACGGCCCGGGCGATCCCCTGAAGGCGCACGCCGACGACGAGCGCGTCGACGTGGAGCAGATCGTCGCGGTGGAGGCGGGTCTCCGTGCCTGGCTCAGCGGTCCCGGCGCCCGCTGAGGCCGACGAGGCGGCGCTGACGCCGCGCGGCCCCTGGTGGTCGCGGTGGTGGGTGCGCGTCCTCGGCGTCTTCCTCGCCAGCCGCGTCGTCACGACCGTCATCCTGCTGATCTTCGCCGCGGGCCAGGGCAAGAACCCGTGGACGGGCGCGCATCCGGACTACTTCTCGTACGCAACGATCTGGGACGGCCTCTGGTACAACATCGTCGCGGTCAGCGGCTACCCGGCCTCGCTGCCGTCGAACGACGGCCTGCACGTGACGGAGAACGCCTGGGCCTTCCTGCCCGGCTACCCGGGGCTGGTCGACGTGGTGATGTTCGTGACCCGGCTGTCCTGGGCGCCCGCCGCGGTGCTGGTGTCCGTGCTGTGCTCCGCCGGCGCAGCGCTCGTCTTCTACCGGTTGATGCTGCGCGTCGGGCTCGGGACGTCGACCAGCATGTTCGCCGTCGTGCTGTTCTGCTTCGCCCCGGTGTCCCCGCTGTTCCAGCTCGCCTACGCCGAGTCGCTCTACCTGCTCCTCCTCGCCGCCGCCCTGCTGCTCCTGGTCGAGCGGAGGTACGGCTGGCTGTTCCCCGTGGTGCTGGCGATGGCCTTCACCCGGCCGAGCGGGCTGGCGTTCGCGCTGGCGGTCGGGCTGCACGTCGTCCACCGCTGGCTGCACAGGCGGGACGACCCGTTCCCGGTGCGCGAGCGGGTCCTGGGCGTGTCGCTCGCGGTCTTCAGCGCGGTCGCCGGGATCGCCTGGCCGGCGATCGCGGCCGTCGCCACCGGGTCGTGGACGGCCTACACCGACACCGAGCTCGCCTGGCGCGCCCCGTACATCGGCTACACGCACCTGGTGCCGTTCACCCCGTGGTTCCAGGGCGCGAACTGGTGGGCGAGCGTGATGCTGGGCGTGCCCGGCTGGCTCGGCGTGATCGCGCTCGTGCTGCTGGTCATCGTCTACGCCGTGCTGCTGTTCTCGCCCGCCGTGCGCCGGCTCGGGGTGGACCTGCGGTTCTGGATCGCGGCCTACTCGCTCTACCTGTTCGCGGTGTTCTTCCCGCAGTCGAGCACCTTCCGGCTGCTGATGCCGCTGTTCCCGCTGCTGGGCGCGATCGCGATCCCGAAGAGCCGCGCGTACCGGGTGGGCCTGGTCGTGCTGTCCGTGGCGCTCCAGATCGGCTGGATCGCGCTCTGCTGGGGCGTCGACGGCGCCGACTGGTCGCCGCCGTGACCCGTCCTCCCGCGCCGTCCGGTGCGCGGCCCATTGTCCACGGGGTAGACCGGCGATTTCCCCCGCTCACCGTGGATGACGGTTAATGGATAACGACATCCACGAAAGGGGAGCTGCATGGCGGCCATGAAGCCGAGGACCGGGGACGGGCCAATGGAGGCTGTGAAGGAGGGACGGCTCATCATCGTGCGGGTACCGCTCGAAGGTGGGGGACGTCTGGTCGTCTCCGTCAACGACGCGGAGGCCAAGGAGCTTCACGACGCTCTCGCGAGCGTCGTGAGCGCCTCCTGACGACTACCTCACGAGATACCCGAGAAGGGGCCCCGAGCGATCGGGGCCCCTTCTTCGTCGCACAGGCGGTTGCGCGCCACCGGTTCCGGTCAGGGCGTGAGCTTCGTGATCTGCAGCAGCCCGTCGCCGGCGGGCGAGAGCGCGCTGATCACCGCCCCGGAGGCCGCGGTCTCCGTGATGAGCGTGCGGTAGCCGGTGGCGAGCGGGTCGCGCGCCGCGGGGTCGGCCACCCGGCCGCGCCAGAGGGCGCGGGCGACGAGCACCGTGCCTCCCGGGCGGACCAGCCGCAGGCCGTGCTCGACGTACTCGATGACCGACTGCGGGTCGGCGTCGACGAAGACGATGTCGTAGGAGTTCTCGTTCATCCGGGGGAGGACGTCGAGGGCGTGCCCGGTGATGAGCCGGACCCGGTTGGCGGCGATGCCCGCCTCGGTGAAGAACGTGCGGGCGTGCTGCTGGTGGTCCACCTCGACGTCGATGCTGGTCAGCTGCGCCTCGGCGCCGCCGTGGAGCAGCCAGAGCCCCGACACACCGACACCGGTGCCGATCTCGACGATGTTCTCCGCCTTCGTCGCGGCGACGACGACCGCGGCCTGCGCACCCGTGCTCGGCGCGATCGGCTCGACGCCGAGTTCCAGCGATTGCTGGCGGGCTCGCGAGATCACCTCGCTCTCGACGATCACGTCGTCGGCGAATCTCCAGTTCGAGTCCTTGTCTGACACGTGTCTCCCGTCGGTGGCCTCGGTCCAGAATAGGCCCAGCCGATCCAGCATTCGCGCAGCCGCGCGCGATACTCTTCATGTGTGTTCGGCCTGACCTTCGAGAAGCTCCTCATCGTGGCTGTCATCGCCGCGTTCCTCATCGGGCCGGAACGGCTCCCGCTCTACGCGGGCAAACTGAGGCAGTTCGTGCGGACGGTGCGCGACTTCGCCGACGGCGCCAAGGACCGCATGAAAGAGGAGATGGGGCCGGAGTTCGATGACGTCGACTGGAAGAAGCTCGACCCGCGTCAGTACGACCCGCGCCGCATCATCCGCGAGGCGCTGCTGGACGACGCCCCCGCGCCCTCCGCGATCAAGCCGGTGACCCAGTCGGCCTACGCGCAGCGCATCGCGCCGCTCCCGCCGGGTTCTCTCCCGCCGTTCGACGCCGAGTCCACCTGAGCCGCCTCCGCACCCTGAGCGGCCGTACACACTCCGTCGCGCGTCGCTGACGCGCCTGCGCCCCGATACGGTTCTGCATCCAATACGATGCGGGAATGATCGCAACGCAGCAGTCGCTGACCCGGGCGACGGTCGCCCGTTACGCCGTCGGCTCGCTCGGCACCGGAGGCTTCGCGACGCTGCCCGGCCTGGTCCTCGTCTACTACCTGACCGACAGCCTGGGCGTCGCGGCGATCGCCGCCGGCCTGGTGGTGACGGTCGCGAAGGTGTGGGACGTGATCATCGACCCGGTGATCGGCGCGCGCAGCGACCGGATGCTGGCCGCCCGCGGGTCCCGGCGCCCGATGATGGTGCTCGGCGCCGTGGCCCTGCCGGTGTTCTTCCTGCTGACGTTCGCCGTCCCGGCCGGCACGGCCGCGGTCCCCGCCGCCGTGTGGGTGTTCGTCGCGTTCCTGCTCACGGCGACGGCGTTCAGTCTCTTCCAGGTCCCGTACATCGCCCTCCCCGCGGAGCTGGCGTCCGGCTACGACGAGCGCACCCGGCTGCTCACCTGGCGCGTCGTGGTGCTGACCTTCGCGATCCTGCTGTTCGGCGCCGGCGGACCCGCGCTGCGGGCGCTCGGCGGCGGGAACGACTTCGCCGGGTACTTCCTGATGGCGCTGGTCGCGGGCGTGGTGATCGGCGGCGGCATGCTGGTGTCGGCGTTCGTCGCGCCGCGGCAGCTGCCGGCGGACACCCTTCCGCCGCGCAAGGGCGTCCTGACCACGCTGCGCACGAACTACGCCGCCGGGATCGGGGCCCTGCGCGACAGCCAGCCCTTCCGCGCCCTGCTGCTGGCCTTCCTGCTCCAGGGCCTCGCGACGGGGATGATGCTGGCCGGCGCGAACTATGTCGCGACCTGGGTGCTGCACTCGGAGGACGCGGTGACGTTCCTGTTCATCGCGCTGATCGGGCCGGCGCTGGTCGTGACGCCGCTCTGGGGCGTCGTCGCCCGGCGGATCGGCAAGGAGCGCGGCTTCCGGCTGGCGAGCATGCTGTTCGGCGTCGCCGCGCTGTCGATGGTGCTGCTGATCTGGGCGCCCGGGGCGTGGGTCTACCTGCCGGTGGCGGTCGCGGGAGCGGCGTATGCGGGCATGCAGTCGCTGCCGATGGCGATGCTTCCCGACGTGATCTCGCACGACGCCCGCCGCAACGGGCCCGGCCGCGCCGGCACGTTCGGCGGGATGTGGACGGCGGGGGAGACCACCGGCATGGCGCTCGGGGCGACCGTGCTCACCATCGTGCTGGCGCTGACCGGCTACATCGCCCGCTCGGCGTCGGCCGCCGCCGCGGCAGGGGCCGGCCAGCCCGCGGAGGCCGTGGCCGGGATCGTGCTGAGCTTCAGCGTCATCCCGGCGGCGATCATCGCCGCCAGCCTGGTGCCGCTGGCGCGGTACCGGCTGCGGAAGGGGGACGTCGATGACGTCGTTTGACCGGAACGCCATCCTGGCCAGGCTCGCCGCCCTGCGGGCCGCGGACGCGCCGACGCACGGCGGGCACGTGCTGAGCTACGTCTACGACTCCGGGATCGCCGAGCTCGACGAGCTGGCCGCCGCCGCCGTGCGGATGGTCCAGCCGGTCAACGGGCTCGACCCCACCACGTTCACGTCGGTCGCGGTGATGGAGCGCGAAGTCCTCGGCTTCGCCCGCGAGCTGCTGCACGGCGGCGACGACGTGGTCGGCTCGGTGACCTCCGGCGGCACCGAGTCGTGCCTGCTGGCGGTCAAGACGGCGCGGGAGGCCTGGCGGGCGCGCGGAGCCGCCGGCGTGCCGCGGATCCTCGCCCCGGTGACCGTCCACGCGGCCTTCCACAAGGCGGCGGAGTACTTCGGACTCGACCTCGACCTGGTGCCCGTGGACCCGGACACCGGCCGGCTGGACGCGCAGCGCCTGATCGAACGCCTCGCCCCCGACGTGGCGCTCGCGGTCGTCTCCGCGCCCTCGTACCCCTACGGCTCGCTCGACCCGGTCGAGGAGGTAGCGGCGGCCTGCGAGGAGGCGGGCGTCGACCTGCACGTGGACGCCTGCATCGGCGGCTGGATCCTGCCGTTCTGGCGCGAACCGGACGGGTCCGCGCCGGCGCCGTGGGACTTCCGCGTGAGCGGGGTGACGAGCTTGTCGGCCGACCTGCACAAGTTCGGCTACGCGCCGAAGGGGGCGAGCGTGCTGCTGCAGCGGGGCCGCGACCGGCAGCGCCTGCAGTACTTCGCGACGACCGGCTGGCCGGGGTACCCCGTGGTGAACCCGACGCTGCTCGGCTCGAAGTCGGCGGGAGCGCTCGCGGCGTCCTGGGCGATCATCCAGGCGCTCGGGGCCCGCGGCTTCGCCTCCCTCGCGGAGGCGTGCCTGCGCGCGACGCGCACCCTCGCGGACATCGTGCGCGACATCGACGGGCTGCGGGTGGTGGGCGCGCCGACCGGTCCGCTGCTCGCCGTTGCCGCCGACGACTCCCTGCCGGAGGAGCGCAGGGTCGACCCGCACCACTGGGCCGACCGGGCCAGGAGGCGCGGCTGGCACCTCCAACTCCAGCCCGGGCTCACCCAGCCCGACGGCACCCACCTGCCGCACACCACGCACCTGACGATCACGCCGGTGACGCGCGACCGCCTGGACGAGCTGGAGGCCGCGCTGCGGGCGTCGGCGGACGAGGTGCGCGGCGTCGCACCGGTGGACCCCGCCGTCGCGCTGGCGGCGCTGCCGCCGGTGGGCGATCGGGCGCTGGACTCCGACACCGCCGCAGCGCTGCTGCGCGCCGCCGGGATCGCCGGCGACGCCCCCGGCCTCCCCGACGAGCAGGCGCCGCTCCTGGCGCTGATCGAGGCGCTGCCGCGCCCGGTCACCGAACGGCTCCTCGTCGAGCTCCTGGGCCGCCTCGTCGAGCCCACCTAGCCGACGAGTCCGCGATTATTCAGCCCCAAACAGCCGAGTACGCAGATTATCGACGTACTCGGCGGTTCGGGGCTGAGTTTTCGCGTACTCGACGGGCGCTAGCGGGTGGACAGCGGCAGCTTGCGGCGGGGGAGGTCGCGCGGGCGCACGGCGAGGCCCGCGGCGACGGCGCGGATCGCGGCGGCGGCCGGGTCCTGCGGGTCGGTGACCACGATGGGCGCTCCGGTGTCGCCTCCCGTCCGCAGCGGGACGCTGAGCGGCACGCTGGCCAGCAGCGGGACCGGGGCCTCCTGACCCGCCGAGAGCCGGCGGGCGACCTCGGCGCCGCCGCCGGAGCCGAACAGCTCCAGGACGCTGCCGTCGGGCTGCACGAGGCCGGCCATGTTCTCGATGACGCCGACGATCCGCTGGCCGGTCTGGCGGGCGACCACGCCGCTGCGCTCGGCCACGTCGGCCGCGGCCGGCTGGGGCGTGGTGATCACGAGCACCTCGGCCTGCGGCAGCAGCTGCCCGACCGAGATCGCCACGTCGCCGGTGCCGGGCGGCAGGTCGAGGAGCAGCACGTCGAGGTCGCCGAAGAACACGTCGCCGAGGAACTGCTGGATCGTCCGGTGCAGCATCGGGCCGCGCCACGCGACGGCGGCCGAGGAGGAGTCCACGAACATGCCGATCGAGATCACCTTCACGCCGTACGCGACCGGCGGCAGGATCATGTCGTCCACGCGCGTCGGCCGCACCGCCGCGCCGTCCGCGTCGGTCAGCCCGAGCAGGCCGGGGATCGAGAAACCGTGCACGTCGGCATCCACCAGGCCGACCCGGAGGCCGCGCTCGGCGAGCGCGACGGCGAGGTTGGCGGTCAGTGTGGACTTGCCCACCCCGCCCTTGCCGCTCGTGACGGCGTAGACGCGGGTCAGCGAGTCGGGGCCGAACTGCTGCGCACGGGCCGCGCGTCCGCCGCGCAGCTTCTCGGTGAGCGCGGCACGCTCGGCGGGCGTCATCACCGAAACGTCGACGGTCACGGCGCTGACACCCGGCACGGAGGCCGCGGCGGCGTGGACGTCCCGCTCGATCCGGTCGGCGGCCGGGCAGCCGACGATCGTGAGCTTCACCTTCACGGTGGCGTGCCCCTCGGGGGAGACCTCCACCCCGCCGATCATGTCCAGCTCGGTGACGGGCTTTCGGATCTCGGGGTCGAGGACGCCGGAGAGGGCGCGCTGGATCAGCTCAGCGGTCGCGTCGGGACCGGCGCCGGCCTCAGGCACGCGCACGTCCGTTCTCGGCCGGCTCGCCCTTCTCCAGGTCCTCCAGCAGCGCACGCAGCTCGGCGCGGATGAAGTCCTTCGTGGCCATGTCCCTGACCGCGAGCCGCAGGGCGACGACCTCGCGCGCCAGGTACTCGGTGTCGGCCAGGTTGCGCTCCGCGCGCTGCCTGTCCTGCTCGATCTGGACGCGGTCGCGGTCGTCCTGCCGGTTCTGGGCGAGCAGGATGAGCGGCGCGGCGTACGACGCCTGCAGCGACAGCACCAGGGTCAGCGCGATGAAGCCGAGCGCCGCCGAGTCGAACCGCCAGGCGTTCGGCAGGAGCGTGTTCCACAGCATCCAGGCCGCGACGAAGACGGTCAGCCCGAGGATGAACCACGGTGTGCCCATCGCCCGCGCGATCCACTCCGTGAACCGGCCGAACCGGTCGTTCTGCTCCAACGGGTTGCGGCGGGGGATCACCGACGTGCGGAGGCCCTTGGGGGCGTCGAGGCTCGCGTCCTGCCTAACTCGTGCGATGTCCGCCCCTCCTTCCGTTCACGATGCGGATACTGCCGGTCTCGTCGGACGGCGCCTTCACCGGCTCGTCCTCGTCCTGACTTCGCCAGTCGTCGGGGAGCAGGTAGTCGAGGACGTCGTCGATCGTCACCACCCCGACGAGCCGGTGCTTCTCGTCCACGACCGGGACGGAGACTAGGTTGTAGCTGGCGAGGATGCGGGAGACCTCCGCCGCGGAGGTGTCGGCGGTCACCGGCTCCAGGCTCGGGTCGAGCAGGGTGCCGAGCCGGACGTGCGGCGGGTAGCGCAGCATCCGCTGGAAGTGCACGATGCCGAGGAACCGCCCGGTCGGCGCCTCGTAGGGCGGCAGCGTCACGCAGACGGCGGCACCGAGCGCCGGGGCGAGCTCGTGCCGGCGGATGAGGGCCAGCCCCTCCGCCACGGTGGCGTCGGCCGAGACGATGATCGGCTCGGTCGTCATCAGGCCGCCCGCGGTGTCCGGTGCGTAGCTCAGCAGCATGCGGACGTCGTCCGCCTCCTCCGGCTCCATGAGCTCCAGGAGGTGCTCGCCGCGCTCGTCGGAGAGCTGGGCGATGAGGTCCGCGGCGTCGTCCGGCTGCATCTGGTCGAGCACGTCGGCGGCGCGGTCGTCGTCGAGCTTCGCGAGGATCTGCACCTGCTCGCTCTCCGGCATCTCCTCGAGCACGTCGGCGAGCCGGTCGTCCGGCAGCTCCTCCGCGACCTCCAGCATGCGCTGCTGCGGGAGGTCGAGCAGAGTGTTCGCGAGGTCGGCCGGCTTCAGCTCGGAGTACGCCGCGATGAGCTGCTCGGCGGACTGCGCCTCGCCGCGGGCCTGCTTCTCGCGCACCTCGTTCCAGGCGACGAACGTGGTCTGGCCCTTCCCGAACGGGGAGGCGCCCGACTTCGGCCGGCGGACGAAGAGCTGGCTCACGGCCCACTCGCCGGTGGCGGACTCCTGGATGGCGACATCCTCGATCGTCGCCTCGCCGGTGCCGTCGGCGAAGACCACCTTGCGGCCGAGGAGCTCCGCGATCACCCTGACCTCGCCGCCGCGCTGCTCGAACCGGCGCACGTTGATGAGTCCGTTGGTGATGATCTGGCCGGTGGAGATGCTGGTCACCCGCCCGATCGACAGGAAGACCCTGCGCTTGCCCGGGATCTCCACGATGAGGCCCACGACGCTCGGCGGGTCGTCCTTGCGGTACACCACGAGCACGTCGCGCACCTTGCCGACCCGGTCGCCGACCGGATCGAACACGCTGGTGCCTGCCAACCGGGCGACGAAGATGCGGGTGCTCACGACTAATAACTTAACCCCCTAACAGCCCGGCGGACGGTGAGGATGGGACAATGGCCGGATGACCACACCCAGCCCGCTCGGCGGACGAAACCGGACGCTCTTCCCGACCATGCCCCGGGGAGAGATCGTGGCTGCCTACGAGACGTACGTCGACGCCCAGCAGGCCGTCGACGTGCTGGCGCGCGCCGACTTCCCCGTCGACAAGGTCTCGATCGTCGGCAGCGACCTCAAGAGCGTGGAGCGCGTGACCGGCAAGCTCACCTGGGGCAGGGTCGCGCTCGCCGGCGCCGCCTCCGGAGCGTGGCTCGGCATCTTCTTCGGGTTGCTGCTGCTCATCTTCTCGCCGACCGTCAGCTACGCGTTCGTCATCGCGGCCGTGCTCATCGGCGCCGGCTTCGGCATGCTGTTCGGCATCGTCTCGTACGCGATCAACCGGCGCCGCCGGGACTACACGTCGGTGATGCAGGTCATCGCGACCAGCTACTCCGTGCTGGTGGACTCCGACCTGGTCAACCGGGCGCGCAACCTGCTCGGCGGCGTCGCCGACGTGCAGGCCGCGCCGGGCGGCTGGGCGCCGCCGGCGCACCCGTCCGACCCGCCGCCCGCGCAGCCGGTCCAGCCTCCGGCGCAGCCGGAGCCGCCCGCGGACGACCAGCAGCCGCCGGCGCCTCCCGCGTCGTAGCGGGATCTCTCAGCGGGCGCTGAGCCGCCGCACCCACGCCTCGACGTCGTCGGCCGTGCGGGGGAGGGCGATGGAGAGGTTCTCCGCGCCGTCCGCCGTGACGAGGATGTTGTCCTCGATCCGCACGCCGATGCCGCGGAACCGCTCCGGCACCGTCAGGTCGTCGGGCTGGAAGTAGAGGCCCGGCTCGATCGTGAAGGTCATGCCGGGCTCCAGCACGCCGTCGAGGTAGAGCTCGCGGCGCGCTTGCGCGCAGTCGTGCACGTCCAGGCCCAGGTGGTGGCTGGTGCCGTGCACCATGTAGCGGCGGTGCTGCTGGTTGTCGGCCTGCAGCGCCTCCTCGGCGGTCACCGGCAGCAGCCCCCACTCGGCCGTCCGCCGTGCGATGACCGCCATCGCGGCCGCGTGGATCTCGCGGAAGCGGATGCCGGGCCGAACGATCGCGAAAGCGGCGTCCGCGGCCTCCCGCACCGTCTCGTACACGAGGCGCTGGGTCTCGGTGAAGGCGCCGTCGATCGGGAGCGTGCGCGTGATGTCGGCGGTGTAGAGGCTGTCGACCTCCACGCCGGCGTCGATCAGGATGAGGTCGCCCGGCACCACGGGTCCGTCGTTGCGGGTCCAGTGCAGGATGCAGGCGTGCGGGCCGCTCGCGGCGATGGTGTCGTAGCCCACCGCGTTGCCGTCCAGGCGGGCGCGCGTGTTGAAGACGCCCTCCACGATGCGCTCCCCGCGCGGGTGGGCGACGATGCGCGGGAGGTCGGCGATCACGTCGTCGAACCCGGCGGCCGTCGCGGCGATCGCGCTGCGCAGCTCGGCGACCTCGTAGGCGTCCTTGACGAGGCGCAGCTCGGAGAGGTCGCGGGCGAGGCGGTCGTCGTCGCCGTGGTCCTCGGGGTCGAACGCGGCATCGCCGGCCTCTGCGTCTGACTCCGCGTCGGCCTCGGCGGCGAGCACCAGGCGGGCGGCGTCCACCCGGTCGGTCAGCTCGGGGTCGGCCTCGCGCAGCACGAGCGTGGCGGCGTCGACCGCGTCGAGCACGTCCTCCACGTCGGCGATGCCGCGGGTCGGGAGGCCGAGGTCGCCGGCGACCTGCGCGAGCGACGGGCGCGGGCCGATCCAGAACTCGCCGATCTCCGGGTTCGCGTAGAACTCGTCGGAGTCGCGGCCGGCGCGCTCGCGGAAGTACAGGGTCGCGACGTGGCCGTCCCCGTTCGGCTCCAGGACGAGCACGCTGCCGGGCTCGGCGTCGGAGCCCCAGCCGGTGAGGTGCGTGAACGCCGAGTGCGCCCGGAACGGGTAGTCGGTGTCGTTCGAGCGCTGCTTGAGCCGGCCGGCCGGGATGATCAGGCGCTTGCCGGGGAAGAGCTCGGACACGCGGGCGCGCCGGGCGGCGGCGTAGGCGGCCTGCTCGCGGGCGGCGGGGACGGTCTCGGGGCGCTCGGCCCAGTTGCTGCCGATGTATTCGCGGAAGTTCTCCGACCCGGGGGTGGTGGACCGGTTCGCGGTGGCGCGGGGCGCCTCGCCTGCCGTGTCGCTGGATGGGGCGACGGCGGGCGCGGTGGTGTTCTCGGACGACATGCCGACCATTCTTCCACTCCTAGGATGGTGGGCATGGCTGATGCGCGACGGTTCCGCGGTCCCGTCGACCTCCACACGCACTCCAGCGTGTCGGACGGCACGGAGACCCCCGCCGAGCTGGTGCGCGCCGCGGCGGCCGCCGGGCTCGGCACGGTCGCGCTCACGGACCACGACTCGACGGCGGGCTGGGCCGCGGCGGCGGCCGCCGGGGCCGAGGCGGGGGTCACCGTCATCCCCGGCATGGAGCTGTCCACCCGTGTGGAGTTCGCCAGCGTGCACATGCTCGGCTACCTGTTCGACCCGACGGACGAGGCGCTCGTCGCCGAGACGCTCCGGATCCGCGAGGGCCGCATGCGCCGGGCGGAGGACATGGTGCGCCGCATCGCGGAGGACTACGAGATCACCTGGGCCGACGTGCTCGCGCAGGCCACAGAGGGCGCGACGGTCGGCCGGCCGCACATCGCCGACGCGCTCGTCGCGCGCGGGCTGGCCGCCGACCGCAGCGCCGCGTTCGCGGGCATCCTGCACTGGCGCAGCGGCTACTTCCAGCCGCACTACGCGCCGGACCCGATGACCGGCATCCGGCTGATCCGCGGCGCCGGGGGCGTGCCGGTGCTGGCGCACCCGGCGACCAGCAGCCGCGGCGTCATCCCGGAGCAGCGGCTGCGCCGCCTCGTCGACGCCGGGCTGTTCGGGCTGGAGCTCGACCACCGGGAGAACCGGCCGGAGGGGGTGGCCGAGCTGCGCGGCTACGCGGCGAAGTTCGGCCTGCAGATCACCGGCTCCAGCGACTACCACGGGTCGGGCAAGCCCAACCGGCTGGGCGAGAACACCACCGATCCCGCCGTGGTGGATCTGATGATCGAAGAAGCGACAGGCGCGGCGCCTTTCTACGCCTGAGCCGAACCTCCGGTTAGCCTGGTCCGCGGGGATCAGGAAGCGAGGTACGTGTGTCTCGGCGGCTCTGGACGTCTTCTGTCGCGGTTGCGGCGCTCATCTGCGCGCTCACGGTCGCCGGCGGAACGGCGCCCGCGAACGCGGACAACTACCCGTCCTGGGATGACGTGCAGGCCGCCAAGGCCAACACCGCGGCCGCCCAGGGCGAGGTCGACCGGATCAACGGCCTACTGGCGTCGCTGCAGACGGCGGCGAACGCCGCGGGCGACCTGGCGGTCAAGCGACTGGGCGAGTACGGCCAGGCCGAGGCCGCACTCAAAGACGCGACCGTGAAGGCGCAGGAGATCGGGCAGCAGGCCCAGGCAGCGGCGGCGCGCGCGGACGAGCTGCGCGCGCAGAGCGGCAAGTTCGCGGCCCAGCTCACCCGCTCCGGCACCTCGGACGTGTCGCTCCGGCTGTTCCTCGGCGGCGCCGGGGGACCCCGCGGCTCCGCGGCCGGCGCCGGCGGCTCGCAGCAGTCGCTGCTCTACCAGCTCGGCGCGGTCTCCAAGCTCGCGGACCAGGCCTCCAGCCTGTTCGCCCAGGCGGCCGCCCAGAAGAACGTCGCCGCGGCGCTGAGCGATCAGGCGGCGGCGGCGCAGAAGGTCCGCGACCAGCTGGACAAGGACGCGCAGAAGGCGCTGCAGGTCGCGAATGCGGCGAAGGCGGCGGCGGACGCGCAGCTCGCCGACCAGAAGCAGCACGCCACCACGCTCTACGCGCAGCTCGCGGCGCTCCAGAACACCGAGGCCACCGTGGAGCAGGCGTACGCCGCGGGCGTCGCGGCGGCGCAGGCCGCGCAGGCGGCGGCGGCCGCCGCGGCCGCGCAGCAGGCGGCGAACAGCGGCGGCAGCGCCGACGGCTTCGCGCCCCCGCCCGGGATGAACGTCGATCCCGCTGCGGCCCAGGCCTACGCGTCGAGCCGGCTCGCCGCGTTCGGCTGGGGCCAGGACCAGATGGGCTGCCTGATCTCGCTCTGGAACCACGAATCGGGCTGGCGCGCCGACGCGTACAACACGTCGAGCGGCGCCTACGGCATCCCGCAGTCGCTCCCGGCCAGCAAGATGGCCTCGGCCGGCCCGGACTGGATGACGAACCAGAACACCCAGGTCAACTGGGGCCTCGACTACATCAACCGGTCCTACGGCTCCCCGTGCGCCGCCTGGAACTTCGAGATGAGCCACGACCCGAACTGGTACTGACCTCCGCCTGACGGAACACGCCGCCTGCCGGGTTCGGCAGGCGGCGTGTCGTGTCCGTCAGGCGTTCTCAGCTCGCGGGCGTCGCGGGGGAGCTGCCGCGCGAACGGCGACGGCGCCGGCGCGGGGCGCTGTTGCCGTCGCGGTGCTGCGAGCCGCCGCCGTCGTGCGTGCCGGCCGCGGGGGACTTGTCCTCGCCGCCCGCGGCGGCCGCGCCGGCCGAGCCGTGCTCCGCCTGGCCCTGCCCGGAGCCGCCGGAGCGGGTGCGGCGGCGGCGGTTGCGCGAGCGGCCCTCGCCCTGGGCGCCGGGGCCGCTGGAGTCGCGGCGCGCGCCGTCCTGGGTCTCCGGGGCCTTGACCGCCGGGGTCGTCTTGAGTCGGCCCTTCGCGCCCTCCGGGATGTCGAGGTCGCTGTAGAGGTGCGGCGACGACGAGTAGGTCTCGGTCGGCTCGGGCTGGCCGAACTCCAGAGCGCGGTTGATGAGGGCCCACTTGTGCAGGTCCTCCCAGTCCACGAAGGTCACGGCGACGCCGGTCTTGCCGGCGCGGCCGGTGCGGCCGGCGCGGTGCAGGTAGGTCTTCTCGTCGTCCGGGATGGTGTGGTTGATGACGTGGGTGACGTCGTCCACGTCGATGCCGCGCGCGGCGACGTCGGTGGCGATGAGCACGTCCTTCTTGCCGGCCTTGAAGGCCGCCATCGCGCGCTCGCGCTGCTCCTGGTTGAGGTCGCCGTGCACGGCCGCGGTGTTGAAGCCGCGGTCGCCGAGCTCCTCGACCAGCTTGGCGGCCGCGCGCTTGGTGCGCGTGAAGATCACGGTCTTGCCGCGGCCCTCGGCCTGGAGGATGCGGGCGACGACCTCGTCCTTGTCGAGCGAGTGCGCGCGGTAGATGAGGTGCTTGATGTTCGCCTGCACCTGGCCCTCGTCGGGGTCGCTGGCGCGGATGTGGATCGGGCGCGTCATGAAGCGGCGGGCCAGCGCGACGATCGGCCCGGGCATGGTCGCCGAGAACAGCATGGTGTGGCGCGTCGCCGGGGTCTGGGCGAAGAGCTTCTCGATGTCGGAGAGGAAGCCGAGGTCGAGCATCTTGTCGGCCTCGTCCAGCACCATCTCCTTGACGTGGGAGAGGTTGAGGAGGCGCTGGCCGGCGAGGTCGAGCAGGCGGCCCGGCGTGCCGACGACGATCTGGGCGCCGGCCTTGAGCTGGGCGATCTGGCCCTCGTAGGCCTTGCCGCCGTAGATCGCCGTGACGGCGGTGGCGCGGTTGGAGGCGGCCTGCTCCAGGTCCTCGAAGACCTGGACGGCGAGCTCGCGGGTCGGGACGACGACGAGCGCCTGCACTCCGGGTTCCGGGTTCAGGCCGAGCCGCTGGATGATCGGGAGGCCGAAGCCGAAGGTCTTGCCGGTGCCCGTCTTGGCCTGGCCGATGATGTCCTGGCCGGCGAGGGCGAGCGGGATGGTCTGGGACTGGATGGGGAACGGCTCGATGATGCCCTTGGAGGCGAGGGCGTCCACCATGTCCTGGTCGATATTGAGTTCAGAGAAAGTCACGTAAGGGTGCCTGTCGGTTCGAAAATGAGTTCCACGCCCTGTTCTCGTCGCAGGCGCAGGGCCGTCGATCCTGCGCCGACGGCACCACAAGCCTACTGGACCTCCCCGTTACACTGCTGTACGTGTCAACGTGGTTCACCAGACGCCGGCCCGCGGTCGAGCTGCCCCGCCTGTCCCCGCGCACCCCTCCGGCGACGGTCAGGGTCGATCTGCACGAGGTGATGCCGGACCTGCTCCCGTACCTGGGGCAGGCGGCGTACCTGCAGCTGGAGCAGTTCCAGACGCTGTCCCGGGTGGCCGCTGACACCGACTCGCTGGCGGCCAAGGAGGTCGTCTCGGGCGCTGCGGGGCTCGCGCTGTCCAAGCACCAGGGCATCATCGCCGAGATCCGCCGGCGCGGTGACGAGCCGGCCGAGGTGATGCGCCCGTTCGCCGAGGAGATCGAGGGCTTCCGCGCGCTGCTGGTCGGCTCCGACTGGCGGGAGACGCTGCTGGCAGCGCTGATGACCGGCGGACTGCTCGACGACTTCTTCATCCGGCTCGCCGGCGGCCTGCCCGGCGACGTCGGACCGCGGATCGCGCACCTGCTGGGGTCGGACTCCGGTCAGGAGGGCCTCCTGGAGGTCCTGCGCGGCGAGATCGCTGCCGACGCGCAGCTCGGGTCGCGGTTGGCGATGTGGGGGCGCAGGCTGGTCGGCGACACCCTGCTGGTGGCGCGCTCGGCCCTGCACCTTTCGGGCAACCGCGCGGACGAGGAGCGGATCGAGCCGATCTTCACCGAGCTGATCGCTGCGCACACGCGCCGGATGGACGCGCTCGGGCTCACGGCGTAGGCGTCGCTAACGGAGGAGATCCGCCGCGACACGCCCGCCCAGAGCAGTCAGCGGAGGAGATGCGCGCCGAATCCGGGGCGAAGTCCTCCGTTGCCTGCGGGGTCAGCGGGCGTTGGCTGCGGGGCCAGCGGTCGACGAGTCAGCGGGCGACGGCGCCGCGGGAGAGGGTGTGCAGCAGCTTCTCGTCGTGGGCGGTGCGGACCCGGCCGATGACCAGGTCGGCCACGATCACCACGACACCGGTGCCCACGAGCGTGATCCACCAGATCCAGCCGCCGTTCCACTTCAGGCCCGCCCAGGTGAGGGCGACCCAGAGGACGCAGGCGACGCTCACGCCGAGTGCGGGCATGAGCACGGAGCCGTGCGTGTGACGGTTGGGCAGGAGATACCGGGCGCCGAGGCCGAGGATGGCGCCGGCGAGCGCGACGAAGAGCAGTTCCACGGTGGGGAATCTAGCCGACGAAGCCGATGCGCCGCGACTCTTCCGTGCCGACCTCGACGTAGGCGATGCCCGCGGTCGGGACGATGTAGACGCGGCCCTTGTCGTCCGCGAGCTTGAGGATGCCGGTGCCGCTGGTGAGGCCGGCCTGGATCTGCTCGGTGAGCTCCTCGGCCGACTGGGCCGACTCGAAGCTGAGCTCGCGGGGGGCGTTGACGATTCCGATGCGGATCTCCACGGGGTGTGCCTTTCGAATCAGACCGGGCGGTTGCGAGTTCAGACTACGGCACGCGGCTCGCGGGCTCGGATCGCGTTCTCTGTCGGCGGACGCCGTTACCGTGAATGCATGTCCACCCGAGGTTTCCGTCCGCGCGCCGACGCCGCGGCCGGCGGCCCGGTCCTGGAGCTCGACGACGACCAGCGTGCGGTCCTGGCGCTGTCCGACGGCGCGTCGGCGGCGGTGCTCGGCGCGCCGGGGACGGGCAAGACCTCGGTCCTGGTGGAGGCGATCGCCGAGCGCGTGCACGAGCGCGGCTACGCCGCCTCGGAGGTGCTCGCGCTGAGCGCGTCCCGCACGGCGGCGACCGCCCTGCGCGACCGGATCGCCCTGCGGCTCGGCGTGCCGACGCCCGGGCCGCTGGCCCGCACCGCGACCTCCCTCGCGTTCCAGCTGGCGGGCGAGCAGGCCAGGCGGAACGGCTGGGAGCCCCCGCGCCTGCTCACCGGCGGCGAGCAGGACCAGATCATCGCCGAGCTGCTGGCCGGTCACCTCGAGGACGGGGGCGGCCCGGTCTGGCCGCCGTCGCTCGGGCCGGAGGTCCGGATCCTGCGCGGCTTCCGGACCGAGCTGCGCGAGCTGATCGGCCGCTGCGCCGAGCGCGGCGTGTCGCCGGCGCGGCTGGCGGAGCTCGGCGCGATCACCGGCCGGGACGAGTGGCGGGCCGCCGGGCGCTTCATCGCGGAGTACCAGAGCGTCCTCGACAGCTTCCGCGGCGGCTACGTCGACTCCGCCGAGCTGATCGCCTCCGCGGTGCCGGTTGTGGCGGAGGGCAGCTCGCTCGACGGCCTCCGCGCGCTGTTCGTCGACGACCTCCAGGAGGCGACCGTCGCGACGATCGCCCTGCTGCGCGCCGTGGCGGCCCGCGGCATCGCGGTCGTCGCGTTCGGCGACCCCGACGTCGCGTCCACCACCTTCCGCGGGGCGGAGGTCGCCGCGCTCGGCCAGCTCGGCGCCCGGCTCGGCGTCCCGGTCACCCGTTTCGTGCTCGGCACCGCCCACCGGCAGACGCCTGCGCTGCGGGAGCTGACCTCCCGCGTCACCGAGCGGATCGGCGCCGCGGCGGCCGGCGTCCACCGGGTGGCCATCGCCGGGCGGGAGCAGCCGGAGGACGCCGGTCCCGCCGTCGTGGTCGTGAAGGCGTCGTCCGCCCCGGCCGAGGCCGCTCGGCTGGCCCGGCTGCTGCGCGAGCGGCGGCTCATCGACGGCGTGCCGTGGAACCGCATGGCGGTCGTCGTGCGCTCGGGCGCGCACATCCCGGGACTCGCGCGCTCGCTCGCCGTGGCGGAGGTGCCGACCACCACCAGCATCGCCGGGCGCCCGCTGCGCGACGACTACGCCGCCCGGCAGCTCATCACGATCGCGGGCGTCGCGCTCGGCGCGATCGAGCTCACCCCGGCGGTCGCCACCGAGCTGCTGCTCGGGCCGTTCGGCGGGCTCGACGCGATCAGCCTCCGGCGGCTCCGGCTCGCGCTGCGCCAGGAGGAGCTGGCGGGCGACGGCAACCGCGCCGGCGACGACCTCCTGGTCGAGGCGCTGGCGACGCCCGCCAACCTCGCCACCATCGACTCGTCGCCCGCCCGCCGCGCCGCCCGGCTCGCCGAGACCCTGCGCGGCGGGCGCGAGAAGGCGGCGGCCGGCGCCACGATCGAGGAGCTGCTCTGGCACGCCTGGGAGCGCAGCGGCCTCGCCGCGCGCTGGCTGGAGCAGTCCGAGCGCTCCGGCATCGTCGCCGACGAGGCCGACCGCCACCTCGACGGCGTCGTGGCCCTGTTCACCGCGGCCCGTCGCTTCGTGGAGCGGTCCCCGGAGCGCCCGGCCTCGGACTTCGTGATCGAGCTGCTCGGCGCCGAGGTGCCGGAGGACACCCTCGCGGCGCGCACGACCGGCGACGCCGTGCTGGTCTGCACGCCGAGCGCCACGGTCGGCCGGGAGTTCGACGTGGTCGCCGTCGCCGGCCTCCAGGAGAGCGTGTGGCCGAACCTGCGGCTGCGCGGCTCCCTCCTGCACCCGCAGGAGCTGGACGACGCGCTCGCCGGGCGCAGAGCGGACTCCGCGGACGACGGCGCCGACACAGCGGACCAGCGGGCGGCGGTGCTGAGCGATGAGCTGCGGATGTTCGCCCTGGCGGTGTCCCGCGCCCGCACCCAGGTGCTGCTCACCGCCACGGCCAACGACGACGAGCAGCCCTCGCCGTTCCTCCGACTCGCCGGCGAGCTCGCCGTCGAGGACGACGATCCCGGCATCCACCCGCTGTCGCTGCGCGGCATGGTCGGCCGGCTGCGCCGCCGACTGGTCACGACCGGCTCGCCCGACGCCGCCGACGCGCTGGCCCGGCTCGCCGACGCCGGGGTGGAGGGCGCCGATCCCGCCGACTGGTACGGGCTCGCCGAGCCGTCCACCGACGCGCCCCTGATCGACCTGGACGACCCGGAGGCGATGGTGAAGGTGTCTCCGTCGCGGCTGGGAACCTTCGAGAAGTCCCCGCTGGCCTGGTTCGTGGACGAGATGGCCGCCTCCCCGAGCGGTCTCGCCGCCGGCATCGGCACCGTGGTGCACGCCGTCATGGAGGAGGCCGCCGAGACGGACGAGACGAGCGTCGACGTGCTCTGGTCGGGCATCGAGCGCCGCTGGGCGCAGCTCCAGTTCGAGTCGCCGTGGATCGAGGAGCGCGAGCGCCGCCGCACCCGCGGCCTCGTGGCGGGCGTGTCGGAGTACCTGCGCGACTTCGGCCGCGCGGGCGGCCGGCTGCTCGGCTCGGAGGGCGCGTTCCAGCTCGACCTCGGCCGGGCCAGGATCAGCGGCAAGATCGACCGCGTCGAGCAGACGCCGGACGGCACGGTCGTGATCGTCGACCTGAAGACCGGGCGCACGGTGCCGTCCGCCGCGGAGACGGCGTCGCACGCGCAGCTCGGGGTGTACCAGCTCGCGTTGGAGCACGGCGCGGTCGAGCATGACGCCGTCGGCCAGGGAGACCTTCCTCCGGGCGGCGCCAAGCTGCTCTTCGTCGCCAAGGGCGTGCGCGGCAAGGCCTACCGCGAGGTGGCCCAGGACCGCGTCGACGCGGAGGGGCTCGCCCGGCTGGAGGAGCGCGTCGCGCGCGCGGCCGAGGGCATGGCGGGGGCGACCTTCGCCGGCGTGGTCGACCTGGGCGACCGGGACCCGCATGCCGCCTACGCGTACCGCATCCATCTGGTGCCGGCGGTCAGCGCATGAGCGGGGGAGAGCGCATGACAGCGGAGACGACACGATGAACGACGACAGCCTCCTGGAGCTCGCCGACGACCAGCCCGGCCTCGACCTGGTCGAGCTGGCGTTCGCGGCCGAGGCCGCGGCCCCCGATCCGCAGCGGCCGTCCCGCCGGCTGAGCGCCGCCGAGATCGCCGACGCCCTCGGCCTGCCGCGGCCGACCGCGCAGCAGCAGGCCGTCATCGAGGCGCCGCTCGCGCCCGCGATCGTCGTCGCCGGAGCGGGCAGCGGCAAGACCGAGACGATGGCGAACCGGGTGGTCTGGCTGCTCGCCAACGGCCTGGTCCGGGTCCCCGAGATCCTGGGCCTGACCTTTACTCGCAAGGCGGCGGGAGAGCTCGCGGAGCGGGTCCGCCGCCGCATCGAGCAGCTGGCGGCGTCCGGCCTCACCGACGTGGTCTTCGACCCGTTCGACGCCCCGGAGATCGCCACCTACAACGCCTTCGCGAACGCGATCTTCCGCGAGAACGCCCTGCTGATCGGCCGGGAGCCGGAATCCGCCGTGCTGAGCGAGGCGTCCGCCTGGCAGCTCGCCCGCCGCGTCGTCGTGGCCTGCGACGACGAGCGGCTGGTCGAGCTCGACAAGAGCGTGGACGCGGTGACCACCGCCGTCCTCGACCTCAGCCGCGCGCTCAGCGAGAACGTCGCCGACGCCCGCGACGTGCACCGCATGGTGGAGGGCTTCGGCCGGCTGCTCGAGCTGCCGACCGGCAGCGGCCGCGTGAAGGACGCCTACGCCTCCGTCCGCACCGCGGTCGCCGCGGTCGGCTCGCTGCCGCCGCTGCTCGACCTCGCGGAGCGGTTCGCGGACGAGAAGCGCCGCCGCGGCTTCGTCGAGTACTCCGACCAGGTCGCGCTCGCGCTGGCGGTGTGCGAGCGGCTGCCGGAGGTCGTGGCGGACTACCGCCGCCGCTACCGCGTGGTGCTGCTGGACGAGTACCAGGACACCTCGGTCGTGCAGACCCGGCTGCTGTCGTCGCTGTTCGCCGGGCAGCCGGTGATGGCGGTCGGCGACCCGCACCAGTCGATCTACGGCTGGCGCGGGGCGAGCGCGGCCAACCTGGGCCGGTTCGCCCTCGACTTCACCGGGGCGAAGGACGGCGCGGAGTCGTTCGCGCTCAGCACGAGCTGGCGCAACCCGACCACGGTGCTGGACGCGGCGAACGCGCTCGTCGCCCCGTTGTCCGCCGACTCGCCGGTGCACGTCGAGCAGCTCCAGCCGCGGCCCGGCGCGATCGCGGGCGAGCTCGACCACGCGTTCGGCCAGACTGTCGAGGACGAGGCGGCGGCGATCGCCGAGTGGCTGCGCGTCCGGCTGGCCCAGCGGGATGCGCAGGGGATGCCGCCCTCGGCCGCCCTGCTTTGCCGGTCCATCAAGAAGATCGACGCGTTCACCGCGGCGCTCACGGCGCAGGGCGTGCCCTTCCACGTCCTCGGGCTCGGCGGCCTCCTGGAGCAGCCGGTGATCGCCGACCTGGTCAGCGCGCTGCGGGTCATGCACGACCCGACCGCGGGCTCCGAGCTGATCCGGCTGCTGACCGGGGCGCGCTGGCGGGTCGGACCGCGCGACATCGCGGCGCTGCGCCGGGTGGCGAGCTGGCTGGCCGCGCGCGACCACCGCTTCCAGGCTCTCGACCCGGACGTCCGCGACCGGCTGCGCGGCTCGGTGGTGGCGGAGGAGTCCGCCTCCCTGGTCGACGCGCTCGACTTCGTGGTGGAGGCGCCGGAGGGTCACGGCCAGCTCGCGGACTTCAGCCCGGCCGGGCTGGAGCGGCTGCGGGCGGCGGGCGGCCAGCTCGACCGGCTGCGCTCGCGCGCCGGGCTCGACCTCCTCGACCTCGTGACGCTCGTGCAGCAGGAGCTGCGGCTGGACATCGAGGTCGCCGCCAATGAGACCGCCCAGCTCGGGCAGGCCTCACTCGACGCCTTCGCCGAGCAGGTGGCGTCGTACCTGGCCAGCGACGACCGGGCCACGCTCGGGTCGTTCCTGGCCTGGCTGGCGGAGGCCGAGCAGCGCGACAACCTGGCGCCGCGCAGCGAGGACCCGGAGCCCGGGACAGTGCAGATCCTGACCATCCACGGCGCGAAGGGCCTGGAGTGGGACGTCGTCGCCGTGCCGCGGATGGTCGAGGGCGAGCTGCCCGGGCCGCCGCAGAGCAAGCGCGGCTGGCTGGCGTTCGGCCAGCTCCCCAACGAGTTCCGCGGCGACTCCGCCGAACTGCCGGTGCTGCCGTGGCGGAACGCCGAGGACCAGAAGCAGGTGGACGAGGCGATCTCCGCCTTCGAGGCCGCCAACGTGGCCCGCCACCTGGAGGAGCAGCGCCGGCTGATCTACGTCGCCGTCACGCGCGCGCGCCGCAGCCTGCTGCTGACCGGCTCGTACTGGTCCACCCAGTCCCGGCCCCGGTCGCCCGGCGCCTACCTCCTGGAGCTGCAGCAGGCCGGGCTGCTGCCCGAGGACGCCTTCCCGCCCTGCGACGAGCCGGACGAGAACCCGCTGGCGCCGGAGTCCCGCACGGTGCTGTGGCCGCTCGACCCGCTCGGCGTGCGACGCACGCGGGTGGAGGCGGCCGCCGCCGCGGTACAGGCGGCGCGCGAGCGCGGTCCGGGCGACGGCGGCGTGTACGCCCTCGACGTCGACCTGCTGCTCGCCGAGCGGGCCAGGCGCGAGGCGGAGGACGGGCTGGTGGAGCTGCCCGCGCGCATCCCGGCTTCCCGGTTCAAGGACTTCGTCAGCGACCCCGCCGGCGTCGCCGCCCAGCTGCGCCGCCCGATGCCGGAGCGGCCCTACCGCCAGACCCGGCTGGGCACGCTGTTCCACCGCTGGGTGGAGGAGCGCTACGGCGTCGCGGGGGGAGCGACGGACGCGCTCGACGCGGCGGTGGCCGAGCTGGACGATCCCGCGGGTGAGATCCTGGGCGCCGAGGCGCTGGCTGAGCTGCAAGCGACGTTCGCCGCGAGCGAGTGGGCCGACCGGGCTCCCGCCGAGGTCGAGCTGGAGATCCACGTCACGCTCGCCGGCCAGGTGATCGTGTGCAAGCTGGACGCGGTCTACGCGGTCTCCGACGGCCGCCACGACGTGCAGATCGTGGACTGGAAGACCGGCAAGGCTCCGCGCGACGCGGCCGACCTGGAGCGCAAGCAGCTCCAGCTGGCCCTGTACCGGCTCGCCTACGCGAAGCACGCGGGGATCGACCCGGCGCGCATCGACGCCGTGTTCTACTTCGTCGCCGACGACCGCGTCGTCCGGCCCGAGCGGCTGTACTCGGAGGCGGAGCTGGTCGAGCTGTGGGGGCAGGTCCGGGGCGCGTAACTCCGGAGTCCCCTCCGCTCACCCGCCCGAATCATCCGTAACTCCGGAGATCGGGCTGCGGGAGGCCCGGATCTCCGGAATTCGCGACGCAGTGGCCGTCTGTAACTCCGGAGATCGGGGCCGTTTCGGGGTGGATGTCCGGTTGAACGGGCATTTCGGGGAACTCCGGCGGCGGAGTTCCGGAGTTGCCGACGGAGGCTCAGCCGGCCTGGTCGTCGACCGGGCGCATGCCGCCGGGGCGGGCCGCGGAGCGGTCGCCGGGGGTGCGGTCGAGCATTGCCTCGACGTCGTCTACGGCCATGATCGGGCCGGTGGCCGTCGAGAGCGGGGTGACCGTGTTGCTGTGCACCCGGTCGACCAGGCCGTCGAGCATCTCCACCGCGTCGTCCACGATGCTCTGGTCGCGGAGCTCGCGGCCGTGCAGCAGCCAGCGCGCGACCTCCAGCTCGGCGTACAGCATCGCGCGCTGGGTGAACTGGCGGTCGGTGGCGACCTGGCGGGTGGTGGCGTAGGCGATGAGCGCGCCGTCCGTCGCCTCCGGGTCCATGGCGAGCAGCCAGTGCAGGTCGCGGGCCGGGTCGCCGACGCGCAGCGCCGACCAGCCGAGCACCGCGGAGACCGACTCCCCGTCGATCAGGAACGAGTCGGCGGTCAGCGCGCCGTTGATGACCGTGGGCTGGAACTGCCAGACGGAGTGGTCGGCGACGGCGTCGCGCCAGCGGTCGCGCAGGGCCGCGGGGACTTTGCCGGTCGAGACGGCGGACTCGATCAGCGCCGCGGTCGAGGACAGGCACTCGGCGGCGGAGAGGACGGGAAGCCCCGCCTCTCCGACGAAGCTGGTCGGCAGGGTGTGGATCGCGGCGATCGCGTGCCCGATGGACCCGGCCAGTCCGTCGCCCGGGGGGATGTCCTCGACGGCGACGTGCTCGCCGGGCAGGAAGTCGTAGACGATGGCGCGGGTGCCCCCGACGGGCGCCTGGCCCAGGTAGGTCGGCACGTCGAACGGGAGGCGGCTGCGGATGCCGGTCGTCAGCGCGCGCAGGGCGACGAGGTCGGAGCTCTGCTCGGTCTCGGCCGCCTGGGTGAGCGGGACGCGCACGATGCGGGCGCTCCCGTCGGCCGCGGTGAGCACGGCGGAGTCGAACTCGCCCGCTCCGTCCGCGGTGTGCGCGCGGGTCGCGGTGACAGTCAGGTCGGGCACGGCCGAGCTGGCCAGCGCGGCTAGAGTGAGAGGGGATCTGGCCATGGACCTAGGCTAAATGGACATCCGCGCGTGGGCAGTTCCGCCACGCCTTGCAACTCCTCCACGCTTCGAAGGGATCCCGATGTCGTCCGCATCGACGTCCGCGCTGCCGCTCGCCGCGCTCCCGCTCTCGCGCCACGCGATCGACCGCGATCACGCCGCGCGTTCGCGTCCCGCGCTGTTCGACGAGCTCTGGGAGGAACCGACGACCCGGGTCCTCGCGCTCTGGAAGGGCCGAGCGCTGCTGACCCCGGAGAGCGTGCCGGCGGCGACGCCGGCCTCCGACGGCTGGAGCGCTCCGGACGCCGGTCCCGCCGAGCTCGACCTGCTCCCGGTGGAGCGGGTGACGGCCGCGCTCGTGCGCGTCTACCTCGGCCGCACGCTCGTGGACGCCCCGGGCCAGCCGGCCGGGTCCGCGGTGGTCCTGGAGGTCCTCACCGACGCCGCCGCGACCGAGCTGGAGCCCGACGAGGCGCGCTGGGGCAACCTCCGCACGGTCGCCACCGCGCTGAGCGACCGCGACGCAGGCCTGTTCACCGAGGCCCTCGCCATCGCGAACTGGCACGCCTCGCACACGCACTGCCCGCGCTGCGGGACCCCCACCGTGGTGGAGCAGGCCGGCTGGGTGCGGCGCTGCTTCGAGGACGGCTCCGAGGTGTTCCCGCGCACCGACCCCGCCGTGATCGTCACCGTCCTCGACGCCGACGACCGGCTGCTGCTCGGCTCGAACGCGATGTGGGAGCACTCGCGCTACTCGCTGCTGGCCGGGTTCGTGGAGCCGGGCGAGTCCTTCGAGTCGGCCGTGGAGCGCGAGATCTTCGAGGAGGCGGGCGTCCGGGTGACCGACGCCCGCTACAAGGGCTCGCAGCCGTGGCCGTTCCCGGCCTCCGTCATGGTCGGCATGACGGCGCGGCTGGCCGACGACCAGCCGCCCGCGGCGCTCGCGCCGGACGGCGAGGAGATCCTCGACCTGCGCTGGTTCAGCCGCGACGAGCTGTGGGAGGCCAGGGAGCAGATCATCCTGCCCGGCCGGTCGTCCATCGCCCGCGCGCTGATCGAGGACTGGTACGGCGGCCCGCTCGACGAGCCGCCCGCGCTGTGAGGGCGACGCCGTGAGCACGGTGACGGCGTCGGGTCCCGACGGCCTGCTGGCCGGGCTGGACGCGCAGCAGCGCGTGGCCGCGGAGGCGCTGTTCGGCCCGGTGTGCGTCCTGGCGGGCGCCGGCACGGGCAAGACCCGCGCGATCACCCACCGCATCGCCTACGGGGTCGCCTCCGGGGCGTTCACGCCGAACCGGGTGATGGCGCTGACCTTCACCAACCGCGCCGCCGCCGAGCTCCGCGGGCGGCTGCGGCAGCTCGGCGCCGGGGGAGTGTCGGCCCGGACCTTCCACGCCGCCGCGCTGGCGCAGCTGAACTACTTCTGGCCGCAGGTCGTCGGCGGGCAGCTCCCGAGCGTGCTCGACGGCAAGGGCCGCGTGCTCGGCCACGCCGCAGAGAAGCTGGGGCTGCGCGTAGACACCGCGACGCTCCGCGACGTCGCCGCCGAGATCGAGTGGCGCAAGGTGTCCAGCCTGGGGCTGGACGAGTACGCCGCGGCGCTGGCCTCCCGGCCGCTGCCCGGGACGCTGAAGGCGGAGCAGCTGGTCGACCTGCACCGGACCTACGAGGAGCTCAAGGACGAGCGCAAGCAGATCGACTTCGAGGACGTGCTGCTGGTCTGCGCCGGCATGATCGAGACCGAGCCGTCCGTCGCGCTGCAGGTGCGCGAGCAGTACCGCTACTTCGTCGTGGACGAGTACCAGGACGTCTCCCCGCTGCAGCACGACCTCCTCCGGTTGTGGCTCGGCACCCGACGTGACCTCTGCGTCGTCGGCGACGCCAGCCAGACCATCTACTCGTTCGCCGGCGCCCGCAGCGAGTACCTGCTGGACTTCGAGCGGGAGCACCCCGGGGCGACCGTGGTGCGACTGGAGCAGAACTACCGGTCGGCGCCGGCGGTCATCGACACCGCCAACCGGCTGATGCGCGGACGATCGGGGGCGCTCACCCTGCACGCGGTCCACGAGGCGAAGCCGGGCGACGAGGTGCCGGCGCCCGCGGCGTTCGAGGACGACCGCGCGGAGGCCCGGGCCGTCGCCGGGAGCATCGCGGCGGAGCTGGCGGCGGGCGCGCGGCCGGAGAGCATCGCGATCCTCTACCGCGTGAACGTGCAGGCGGCTGCCCTGGAGCAGGCGCTCGGCGACCTCGGCATCAGCTACCAACTGCGCGGTTCGAAGCGCTTCTTCGACCTGCCGGAGGTGCGTCAGGCGGTGATGACGCTGCGCGCGGCGAGCGTCGCGGCGACCGACGAGCCGTTGTTCAAGTCGGTCAGCGACGTGCTGCGGACGCTCGGCTGGTCCGTGCAGCCTCCGGAGGGCCGCGGAGCGGTGCGGGAGCGCTGGGAGTCGCTGAACGCGATCATGGGACTGGTCGACGAGATGCCGGAGGGCGCGACGTTCCGACGCTTCACCGACGAGCTGATGGCCCGCCAGGCCGGTCAGCACGAGCCGACGATGGCCGCGGTGACCCTGGCCACGCTGCACGCGGCGAAGGGCCTGGAGTGGGACTCCGTCTACGTGGTCGGGCTCTCCGAGGGGCTGGTCCCGATCAGCTACGCCTCCAGCTTCGAGCAGATCGACGAGGAGCGTCGCCTGCTGTACGTGGGCATCACCCGCGCCAGGCACCGGCTGCGGCTGAGCTGGGCGCAGCGCGGAACCCAGCCCGGCCGCCCGGTGACGCGCCAGGCCTCGCGGTTCCTCGCGGAACTGGCTCCGGTGCGGGCGCAGGCTCCGCGAGCGGAGTGAGGCACCCGCACTCCGGGTGCGGCTCCCACCGCCGCTCCGACCAGCGCGCGGCGGTCGCGTCGTAGCGCAACGCGGCGTCCGAGCGATCCTGCGTGCCACGCAGCAGCGCGAGGACCGCGCCGGCCGCGGCCGACGCCGCCGCGCCGCACACCAGCTCCGTCTCGCCGGGCAGCGGCCGGGTGTGGAGTTGCGCCGCGAGCGCCGGCCAGGCCGGGTCGGCGTCCCGGCGGTGGAGGTCGACGCAGCGCAGGCACGCGCCGTCGCCGGGCCGCACGAACGGGCCGACGGTCACCCCGCCGTCGCCGAACACCACCGCCAGGTGCGGGACGTCGCGGCGCAGCCAGCGCTGGTGCCGGTGCGGCGCGATCGCGTACGCGCCGACGAGGACGGCCGCCGCCGCGAGGTCGACGGCGGGATCGTCGGCGGCGAGACCGCTGCGCACGTCGACCCCAGCCTCCCGCAGCAGGGCGAGGATGCGGGCCGCCGTGGGGCCGCTGCCGTCGAGGACGACGATCGGCGCGTCGCCGGGCTCTGCGTCCGGACGGGTCTCCAGCACGGGGCGCAGCCGCGCGAGCAGGGCGTCGACCGCGGCCGGCCCCGCTCCCGCGCCGCGGGCGATCATCCGCAGGGCGCCGGGCGTCGCCCCGGCCGCCAGCGCCGCGATCAACCGCTCCTCGGCCGCGCCGACCGGTTCGAGGATCAGGCGGGGCCGTTCGACGCCGAACTGGAGGGTGCGCGGCGTGCGCCACACCCGAGGGATGCTGGGGTCGAGCTTGTGGACCATCCCGCCATCCTGCCGTGGGGGGACGGCCCCGAGACGGTTATCCACAGGTCTCGCACGCCTCGCGGTTCATCCGCAGGTGGGCAACGGAGGAGATCGGCGCCGACACGCCGGGTGGCGGCAGCGTGCGGAGGAGATCCGCGTGCTGGACGGGCGGATCTCCTCCGCTGGCCGCGGGTGGTTGGCCGCGGGTGGTGGGGTCAGTCCTCGGTCGGGCCGTCGCCGTCGCCGCGGAGCAGGTCCTCGATCGCCTGGTCGAGCTCGTCGCGCTCGGGCTCCTGGCCGGTGGCCGCGGCGGTGAGCCGGGCGACGAGCCGGGCCGGGTCGTCGAGGTCGGCGGCCTGGGGGAGCAGGTCGGGGTGCGACCAGAGCCGGTCGCGGGCCTCCTGCCCGACGGCGTCGGTGACGGCCTGCCACATCGCCGCCGCGTCGCGGAGCCGGCGCGGGCGCAGCTCGAGGCCGACCAGCGTCGAGAACGCCGACTCGGCCGGGCCGCCGGCCGCGCGCCGGCGGCGCACCGTCTCGGCGATCGCGTCGGCCTTCGGCAGTAGCCGGGTGGCTCCCGCGGTGACCACGTCGACCCAGCCCTCGACCAGCGCGAGCACCGTCTCCAGGCGACCGAGGGCCTCCTGCTGCTCCTCGGTCTTGGGCGGGATGAGCGCTCCGGAGACCATCGCCTCGCGCAGCTCCTCCGGGTTGGACGGGTCGAAGCTCTCGGCGAGCGACTCCAGCCGGTCGGTGTCGATCGTGATGCCGCGCGCGAACGCGGTGATCTGGGTGATGAGCTGCAGCCGCAGCCACTTCGCGTGCCGGAACAGCCGGGCGTGCGCGAGCTCGCGCACCGCGAGGTAGAGCTGCACCTGGTCGGTCGGGATGTCGAGGCCCTCGCCGAACTCGGCGACGTTCTGCGGGATGAGCGCGGCCGTGCCGTCGGCGAGCAGCGGGATGCCGATGTCGCCGCCGGAGACGACCTCCTTGGCGAGCTGGCCGACCACCTGGCCGAGCTGCATGGCGAACAGGGCGCCGCCGACCGAGCGCATCACCTGGCCGGCGTTCTGGATCATGCCCTGCATCTCCTCCGGCGCCTGCTCGGTGAGAACGCGGGTGAGCGCGTCGGAGATGCTGAGCGCGACGGGCTCGGCGAGCTGGGTCCAGAGCGGCATGGTCTGCCGGGCCCACTCGGCGCGGCCGATGAGCTCGGGCTGGGTGGAGAGCCCCGCCACCGTCGTGGCCTCGTCGAGCCAGAGCGCGGCGACGTGGAAGGCCTGGTCGAGCGCCGAGCGCTCGGCCGGGGTGACCGGGTGGGCGCCCTCGCCGGCGAGCGTGCGGGCCTGCTGGGAGGCCAGGTCCCAGTTGATGCCGCCGCCCGGGTTCATCAACGCGTTCTGCAGCTGCCCGAGCAGCTGCTGGATGGCCGCGGGGTCGTTGGGCAGACCGGCCGCTCCGGCGAGCTGGCTCGGGTCGATGGAGGAGTCGCCGGACAGGAACTCCCGCAGCATGTCCCGGAACTCGTCGTCCGGTTCTTTGTTCGGCTCGTCGGACATCGCGCGCCCCTCGTCTCGGCTGGATCCGGCCGTGCGATTACGGCTTTCCAGGCTTGGCATCTACGCTAGCCCGAGATCACCGCGAGCCGGGTGAGAATCGGCTCGGGCCGAGCCGTGGGCTGTGCGCCCGTGGCGAACACGACCGAAGGGACAGCGCGTGACCCTGTTCACCGACGACGACCACCCCGTGCCTCCCGGCGGGCACGGCAGGGTGGCCCCCTCGCGTCGCGCGATCATCGGCTGGGTCTCGATCGCCGTCGCCGTCGCGCTCGCCCTCGTGCTGGCGATCGCGCCGGCCCCGTTCGTCATCGAGCAGCCCGGTCCCGTCTTCAACACGCTCGGCACCGACCAGGCGGTGGGGACGCCGCCGGCGGCGAACGCCAAGCCGCTGATCAGCATCCCCGGCCAGAAGACCTATCCGACCGCCGGGTCGCTCGACCTGCTCACCGTCTCCGTCGTCGGCAACCCGGACCAGCGGCCGAGCTGGCTGGACATCATGACCGCGTGGTTCGACCCGAGCCGCGCCGTGCAGCCGATCGACGCCGTGTTCCCGCCGGGCACCACCACCGAGCAGTCCAACGCCGCGAACGCCGCCCTGATGACCGACTCCCAGCAGGACGCCATCGCCGCCGCCCTCAACCAGCTCGGCTACCACTTCCCGCAGGCCGTCGCGGTCAAGCAGCTCATCCCCGGCACGCCGGCCGCGAAGGTGCTGAAGACCGGCGACGAGATCACCAGCGTCAACGGCAAGGAGATCGAGAGCGTCGCCGCCCTCCGCGCGGCGGTCAACGAGAACGGCACGGGCAAGGCCGCCGAGATCGGGATCGTGCGCTCCGGCGCCGCGTCCACCGTCTCGATCACGCCCACCGAGACCCAGGGCCAGGTCGTGCTCGGGATCGGCGCCGGGATGGACTACACGTTCCCGTTCGACGTGAACATCCAGCTCAACAACGTCGGCGGCCCCAGCGCCGGCCAGATGTTCGCGCTCGGGATCATCGACAAGCTGACGCCGGACAAGCTCAACGGCGGCAGGAAGGTCGCCGGCACCGGCACGATCGACAACGTCGGCACCATCGGGCCGATCGGCGGGATCCGGCAGAAGATGTACGCGGCGCGCGACACCGGAGGAGCGAGCTACTTCCTCGCGCCCGCCTCGAACTGCGACGAGGTCACCGGGCACATCCCCTCCGGCCTGCACGTGTTCGCGGTGAAGACCCTGAAGGACTCGCTCGCCGTGCTGGAGGCCGTGAGCAGCGGCGCGAGCACCGCGAAGCTCCCCACCTGCCCCGCGTCCTGACCCGCCCGCACTCGGCGCACGTCCCGGCTGTTCACCGCCGGGCCGCAGCATTCTCCAAGCGACGCCCGCCTAGGATGGACCTCTGAGTCACCCCACGAAGAGCAAGAGGGCCCACACGTGAGTTCAACCGCCGCAGTTCGACCCCCTGGACGTCGCCGGGCCGCCATCTGGATCACTCTCGGGGTGGTCGTGGCGCTGGTGATCCTGTTCTTCGTCTTCGCCGGGCTGTACGCCGACATCCTCTGGTACCAGCAGCTCGGGTACCTCAACGTGCTCACCACCCAGTGGTTCGCGGGCACGGCGATGTTCTTCATCGGGTTCTTCGCGATGGCCATCCCGCTCTGGCTGTCCATCCAGCTCACCTACCGGCTGCGCCCGGTCTACGCGAAGCTGAACACCCAGCTCGACCGCTACCAGCAGGTCGTCGAGCCGCTGCGCCGGCTCGCGATGTACGGCATCCCGATCGTGTTCGGCATCTTCGCCGGCGTCTCGGCGGCCAGCCGCTGGCAGGCCGCCGCGATGTGGCTGAACGGCACGTCGTACGGCAAGAGCGACCCGCTCTTCCACCTCGACATCGGCTTCTACCTCTTCGCTCTGCCGTTCTACCGCAGCGCCGTCGGCTTCGCCTCGGCGGTCGTCCTCATCGCGCTGCTGGCGACGCTCGCGACCTGCTACCTCTACGGCTCCGTCCGGGTCAGCGGCCGCGAGGTCCGCATCTCCCGGGCCGCGCGCGTCCAGATCTCGGTCATCGCCGGCCTGTACCTGCTGCTGCAGGGCATCAGCATCTGGCTCGACCGCTACGCCGCCGTCACCGACTCGAACGTCAACGACATGATCAACGGTGCGGCGTACACCGACGTCAACGCGACCATCCCGGCCCGCGCCGTGCTGGCGGGGATCGCAGTGCTCGTCGCCATCATGTTCTTCGCCACCGCGTTCATCGGGCGCTGGCGCTTCCCGCTCGTCGGCACCGCGCTCCTGATCGTCGCCGCGCTCGTCGTCGGCGCCATCTACCCGTGGGTCGTCCAGCGCTTCCAGGTCGACCCCAGCCAGAAGACCCTGGAGACGCCGTACATCCAGCGCTCCATCAACGCCACGCGCGACGCCTACGGGCTCAGCAACATCGACGTGATCCCGTACCAGGCGACCACCAACACGCAGCCGGGCGCCCTCCGCCAGGACGCGCAGACCACCGCGCAGATCCGCATCATGGACCCGGCCGTGATCAGCCCGTCGTTCCAGCAGCTGCAGCAGTTCCGCCAGTACTACGCCTTTCCCCGCAACCTCAACGTCGACCGGTACCGGATCAACGGCAACGAGCAGGACGCCGTGGTCGCGGTCCGCGAGCTCAACCAGTCGGGGCTCACCAGCCGGAGCTGGTTCAACGACACCGTCGTCTACACCCACGGCTACGGGATGGTCGCGGCCTACGGCAACCAGCGCTCCAGCGACGGCCAGCCGGTGTTCATGGAGTCCGGCATCCCCAGCACCGGGACGCTCGGCCAGTACGAGCCGCGGGTGTACTTCGGCCAGCAGTCGCCGACCTACTCGATCGTCGGTGCGCCGAAGGGCTCCAAGCCGGTGGAGCTCGACTACCCGGGCGGCCCCGACAACGCGCAGCAGACGGCGACCACGTTCGCCGGCAACGGCGGCCCGAAGCTCGACAACGTCTTCAAGCGCCTGGTCTACGCGCTCAAGTTCCAGGACGAGCAGATCGTGCTCTCCGACGCCGTGAACAGCGACTCGCAGATCCTCTACGACCGCGACCCGATCAAGCGCGTCCAGAAAGTCGCGCCCTACCTGACGCTCGACTCCCAGGCCTACCCGGCGGTGATCGACGGGCGGATCAAGTGGGTCATCGACGGCTACACGACGAGCGACCAGTACCCGTACTCGCACGTCGGCAGCCTGAGCGACGCCATCGCGGACACGGAGACGCCGAAGCCGGCCTACGCCTTCGACGACATCAACTACATCCGCAACTCGGTCAAGGCCACGGTGGACGCCTACGACGGCTCCGTGCAGCTCTACGCGTGGGACGCCAAGGACCCGGTGCTGAAGACGTGGGAGAAGGTCTTCCCGACCACGGTCAAGCCGATCAGCGACATGAGCGCCCAGCTGCTCAGCCACGTCCGGTACCCGTCCGACCTCTTCAAGGTGCAGCGCGCGGTGCTCGGCCAGTACCACGTCACGGACGCGGGCTCCTTCTACTCGCGCGACGACGCCTGGACGACGCCGAACGACCCGACCTCGTCGCCGTCCGACCCGACGCTGCAGCCGCCGTACTACCTGACGCTGCAGATGCCGGGGCAGACCTCGCCGTCGTTCTCCTTGTACTCGACGTTCATCCCTCAGGCCGCCAGCGATTCCAGTCGCTCGATCCTGAAGGGCTATCTGGCGGTCGATGCGGACGCGGGCTCGACGAAGGGCACGGTGTCGTCGGGCTACGGCAAGCTCAGACTCCTGTCCCTGCCGTCGAGCGACACCATACCCGGGCCGGGTCAGGTGCAGAACACGTTCAACTCCGATCCGACCGTCTCGCAGGAGCTCAACCTGCTCCGGCAGGGCAAGACCGACGTGATCAACGGCAACCTGCTGACGCTGCCGGTCGGCGGCGGCCTCCTCTACGTCCAGCCGGTCTACGTCAAGTCGACCGGGGAGACGAGCTACCCGATCCTGCAGAAGGTGCTCGTCGCGTTCGGCGACAAGATCGCCTTCGAGGACACGCTCGACAAGGCCCTGGACTCGCTGTTCGGCGGCGACTCGGGAGCGACCGCCGGCGACAACAACATCCCCGCGACCGGCGGGGGAGGCACCAGCGGCGGATCCGGCGGCTCGGGCACCGGCTCCGGGACGGGGACGGTGAACAACACCGCGCTGCAGCAGGCGCTGCAGGCCGCCAAGGCGGCGCTCGCGGCGCGCGAGACCGCGCTCAAGAACGGCGACTGGGCGGCGTACGGCGCGGCGGACGCGCAGCTGCAGCAGGCGCTGCAGGCCGCGATCGCCGCGGAAGGCGCCGGGTCCTCCACCGGATCCAAGTCCGGCTCGACGGCGACGCCGACCCCGGCGCCGTCCTCGACGCCCAAGAAGTAGGCCGCGGCCAGGCGCTCGACGCCCGGCTGCCCGACGGAACGACCCGCACCGCGTCGGTGCGGGTCGTTCCGTATGTTCAGGCGCTGTACTAAGTCCGGGCCCGATTCGTACGAAAGCGTGCGGCCCGGCCGGTATTTCAGGGCGAAACCCTTGCGCGGACTTTGATTGTCTACTTTACTAACAAACATGCTCATCGACGAAGCCCGGCGCTCCGGAGCCGATCGCCGCCCGGTCGGCGCCGACGGCGTCCTGGTGCCGGGGCGCGCGCTGCGTCCGCGCACCAAGGTGCTGCCCGAGCACGCCCGCAACCACAACCGCTCCCTTGTGCTGCAGTCGCTCTACCGCGACGGCCGCGCCAGCCGGGCGGACCTGGCGCGGGAGACCGGGCTCACCCGGGTCACGATCTCCGACCTCGTCGGCGAGCTGATCGCGGAGGGCCTGGTCATCGAGCTCGGTCAGCGCGACGACGCCCGTCCGGGCAAGCCGGCCGTGCTGCTGGATGTGAACCGCGCCGCGACGCAGATCGTCGGCGTCGACCTCAGCGAGCACGCCGTCTTCCGCGGCGCGGTGCTCGACATCGACGGCGCGGTGCTCCGCTCGGCGGAGGTCGCTCTGGCCGGCAGCCGAGGCGAGGAGGCCACGGAGAAGGTCCTCGCGCTGGTCGACGAGCTGGTCGCCGCGGCGACCGCGCCCATCCTCGGGATCGGCATCGGCTCGCCCGGCATCGTCGACGCGACCGGGACGGTCGTGGCCGCTCCCAACCTCGGCTGGACCGACGAGCCGCTGCAGCAGCGCCTCGCCGAGCGCACCGGGCTCGCCGTCTTCGTCGCGAACGACGCCAACGTCGCGGTGCTCGCCGAGCACGGCTTCGCCGACGCGCAGGGCGACATGATGCTCGTCAAGGTCGGGCACGGCGTCGGCTCGGGTCTCCTCGTCGCCGGGGCCCTGGTCTTCGGCAGCCGCTTCGCCGCGGGCGAGATCGGCCAGGTCATGGTCGGGACGGACGACGGCGCCGAGGGCCCGTACGACCGGGAGAAGTGCCTGGAGGCCTGGCTCGCCGTCCCGCGGCTGGAGTCCAAGGTCGCCGCAGCCGCCCTCGCGGGCGAGCCCGTCGAGCCGGTGCTGCGCCAGGCCGGCCAGCGGCTCGGCGTCGCCCTCGCGCCCATCGTCGGAGCGCTCAACCTCTCCGAGGTGGTCCTGAGCGGCCCGGACGACCTGCTCGCCGGAACGCTGATCGACGCGGTCCGCGAGACGCTCCGCAACCGCACGATGGCCGGCTTCCACTCCGATGTGACGATCCGGATGACGAGCCAGGGGAGGGACATCGTGCTCCGCGGCTGCGTCGTCATGGTGCTCTCCGCGCAGCTCGGGGTGTCCTGATGACCCTCGTCGCGGAGGCGCCCCCGATCGCGGCCGGCCCGGCCGGTTTCCGCTTCGGGGCGGGCGTCCGCGACGCGCTCCCCGCCTTCCGCGCCCGCTGCACGGTGGTGCGGCTGGCGAGCGTGGACAACGAGCGCCTCGGCGTTCCGCGCTGGTACACCCTGGCCGAGGCCTGGACGGCGCCCGGCTCCCCGGAGGACGCGCTCTGGTCGCGCAACCCGGTGATCGACGTCGACAGGGACGACCCGCCGGAGCTGGTGCTCGCGACCGGGACGCCGGTGATCGTCCTCGGCGCCGGGATCGGCGCCGCCCGCTGGCAGCGCGACGTGGTCGACGCGGTCCGGGCGAGCTGCGCCCGCGTGCTCGTCGTGGAGCTGGGACCGGAGGACGTCGGCGGCTACGCCGACATCGCGACCGGCGGCTGCGACCGGGCGCGCGGCGAGGCGCTGCTGCGCCTGCTCTGCGGGGCGTGACGGCTGGAGCGCGAACGCCGGACCTCATCCTCGCGTCGGCGCTCAGCGCGCCCAGCTGACCCCGAGGGTCGCCTGCAGGGCGTACTGCGCCGCGCCGCGGAACGGCTGCTCCTGCGCCGTCTTCGCGTAGCGGAAGCTGAGCGGCATCGCCGCCCGGACGGGGTGCCGGGCGGCCTCGGCGCGCACGTGCCCGATGAAGTCGGGTCCGAGCTTCGGCGCCGCGCCGCCGAGGACGACGTTGGGCACGTCCAGGGCGGCCCCGACCATCAGGAGCGCCCGGGCGAGCACCCGGGCGCCCGCGGCGATCCGCTCGCGCGACTCCGGGAGGGCGGCGAGGGCGGCGACGTCGACCGCCTCCAGATCCGCACCGTGGGGGAGGCCGAGCAGGCTGGTCACCGAGACGACCTCCTCGAGGCAGCCGCGGTTGCCGCACGCACACAGCGGCGCGTCCTCGCCGAACAGGACGGGGACGTGGCCGATCTCTCCTGCCCGGTGGGTGGCGCCGGCGAGGACGTCGCCGTCCACGATGACGGCGGCTCCCACCCCCGTGCTCAGGGAGACGAAGAGCTGGTTGGCGCCGAACTCGTCGGAGATCGCGTAGTCGGCGATCGCCTCCGCGTCGGCGTCGTTGACGAGGTGCACCGGCGCCGACACGATGCCGGCCAGCTCGCGGCCGAGGTCGACGTCCACCCAGCCGAGCTGGACGCTCTCGCGGATCAGGTCGGCGTCCACGATCCCCGGGACCTGGACGGCGACGGCGACGACCCGCGCCGTCGTCGCCGCGGCGAGCCGGCGGACGACCGAGCGCACGTCCTCCACCGTCGCGGTCGCCGCGGTGCGGTGGGCGACGGTCTGCACCACGTCGCCGAGCAGGTCGACGACGGCGCCGCGCACCAGCCCGGGCTGGACGATCACCGACAGCAGCACGTTGCGGGCGGCGTCGACGCGGAGCGTGGTCGCGCGCTTGCCGCCCGTGCTCTCCGCGAGGCTGCCCTCGACCACGAGGCCGTCGCCGATCAGCCGGGCGAGGAGCGACGAGACGGTGGCGGAGGTGAGCCCGGTTCGCCGCGCGATGCTCGCCCGCGTGGCGAGGCCCTCCCCAGACAGCACGAGCTGCAGCGCGCTGGTCAGGTTGTGCTCGCGCACGACGGAGTGCGTCGCCTTGGCGTGATCCTCTGCCACAGTCCTCCTCGCGGCGCCGGCCCGTCGGCCCGCTACGGTTTACGACCCTAGCGAATGCGGCGCATGATGGAGCGCATGGGATATGGCCTCATCCTCGTCGACGTGCAGCGCAACCTGCTCGAAGGCGAGACCGCCGTCGCGGGGGCGGGGGAGTTCCGGGTCGTGCTGTCCGACCTGCTCGACGCGGCGCGGGACGCGGACGCCTCGATCGTCCACGTGAAGAACGACGGCGCCCGCGGCGAGCCCGACGAGCCGGGCACGCCGGGCTGGGAACTCGTCTTCGCGCCGCTGCCGGGCGAGCCGGTGGTGCGCAAGGACGTCGCCGATGCGTTCGAGTCCAATCCGGCGCTCGCCGACGTGCTGCGGGCGATGGGCGTCGACACGGTGGTGGTCGCCGGGCTGCAGAGCGAGCACTGCGTGCAGGCGACCGCGATCGGCGCGTTGCGGCGCGGCTTCGACGTGGTCGTCCCCGCCGGGGCGCACACGACCTACGACGCCGACGAGCCGGCGGAGGCGATCGTCGAGCGCATCACCCTGGAGCTGGTCGCGGCGGGCGTGGAGGTGCCGGAGCTGGACGATCTGACCTGGGCCTAGCGCCGCAGGCCTCGCACCGCGCGTCGCCCGGGGTCAGGCGGTGGCCAGACCGAGCCGCTCGCCCTCCAGCGCCTCCCGGATGCTCAGCGAGTAGATCCGGGACAGCCCCGGCCGGGCCGGGTCGCCCGTCACGTACGCCACCGACTCCACGTGCTCCTCGAAGGCGTTCACCTTGTCGCGCGGGGCGCCGACGATCAGCTGGAAGCCGAGCCCGCGGAACGCCGCGAGCGCCCGGCCGGTGTACTCGTTGTCCGCCTTCACGAATCCCTCGTCCAGCACGATCGGGGCGTAGGTCGGGATGGCGTCCGTCCCGTCGCCGAGCCGGTAGCGCAACGCGGCGCCGAGCACGAACGCGATGAGCTCCTGCCCCTCGCCTCCGGACTTGCCCGCGACGCCCTCGTGGACGATCTGGGCGCCGTCGGCGCGGGTCTCGATCGCCCGGAACTGGTAGTGCTCGCGCGCGTCGAGCACGCGCCGCCGCCAGGCCTCGCCGGCGCGCGAGCGCTCCTCCAGGCGCGACAGGTCGCGCCGCAGGTCGAGGAAGTCGCGCTCGATCGCCGCGGCGTCCCTGCGGTCGGCGCCGGCGGCGCCCGCGGTGTGCTTGCGCAGCGTGCGGGTGAACTCGGTCAGGTCGCTGTTCGACACCGGCCGCGGGTCGATGTCGAGCGTCGAGCCCTCCCGGAACTCGATGCCGCGCAGCGCGTTCGAGATCGGGCGGACGCCGCGGCGGATGGCGTGGCCGTCCTCCTCGATCTGGGTGAGCAGGGCGCGCAGGCTGTCGCCCATGCTCGCGCCCGCCTTGACCAGCCAGTCGGCCTTCGCGCGCGGCAGGTCGTCCTCCACGAGCATCCGGTGGATGGCCTGGACGGCGGGGAGGCTCTCGATCGAGGCGTCGATCTCGGCGGCCGGGTCCAGGTCGCGGTAGCGCTCGAACGTCACGACGAGCAGCTGCTCGTAGTGCTCGACGCTCTGCTGGTGGGCGTCGATCTGATCGCGGAGGGCCGCCAGCGCCTCGGCGTAGCGGTGGTCGACGTCGGCCGCCTCGCGCGGCGCGGCGAAGGGGAGCGTGCCGAGCAGCAGGCGCTCCTCTGGCGTCAGCGGGCTGTTGCGCTCCAGCGCGTCGGCGATGCTGTCCTCGATGTCGATGAGGGCGGCGTGCTGGGACTCCAGCTCGTCCACGCGCGCCTGCAGCGCCGCGCCGCGCTTGGCGGCGTCGACGCGCTCGCGGTCGTGACGCTCGGCCTCCTCCTGCAGCAAGGCCGCCTCGGGGTGCGCGACCGCGACGTTCGCGAGCTGCTCGGCGAGCTCGGCCACCCGGGCGGCGTGCGAGGCGACCTCGATGCCGTCCCACTCGATCGCGCGCACCCCGCCGAGGGCCTCGCTGCGGCGGCGCGCGTCGCCGTGCTCGGCCTCCGCGCGGTCGGACGCGGCGCGCGCCTCGGCCAGCTCGGCCTCCAGGGCGGCGATGCGGGAGGCGAGCTCGTGGATGCGCGGCGTGTTGTCGAGTCCGATCCAGGAGGCGCTGCGGCGGTCGTCCTTGACGACCCGGCCGCGCGCCGCGGAGCGCATGCCGGAGCGGGTGACCGCGCCCGAGACGCCGGCCGGACGGGGTGCGTCCAGCTCCTCGGGCGTCTCGACGCACAGCACGCTGCGGTCGGCGACCAGCTCGTCGTGCAGCCAGCCGTGGAACGGGCTGGCGTCGTCGAACTGCAGCAGCGCGGGGACGGTCCGGTCCACCGGGTCGAGCGCCGGCGCGCGCCCGGCGGCAGCAGGGACGAGCACGACCCGGCCGCGCAGGTCGGCGTCGTTCACGTAGCGGCGGACGGCGGCGAAGCTGCGCTCGTCCACGACCAGGTGGGTGGCGACCTCGCCGAGCACGGCCTCCACCGCGCGGCTCCAGTCCCGGCGTCCCGGCGCCACCTCGAAGAGCTCTCCGGCGTAGGGCAGCTCCTCCGGCGCCAGCCCCACGGCCTCGGCGATCCGGCGGCGGCGCTCGTCGGCGTCGGCGGGGACGTTGCTCCGGCGCTGCTCGAAGGACCGCTTCTCGGCGGTCGCGGCGGCGATGGCTTTCTTCGCGGCGTCCACCCGGCCCGCCAGCTCGTAGCGGTGCGCCTGCTGCTCCTCGTCGGCCGTGACCGCGGCGAGCCGGGTCTCCGCCTCGCGCTGCAGCTCCGCCAGGTGCTCGGCCGACTCCGGCGCGGGCAGGCCCGCCCGGGCGAAGAGGGCGTCGGCCGTCGCGCGCTCCCTGGTCTGCGCGGCCAGGATGCGTTCGGCGAGCTCCTGCTCGCGGCGGAGCGCAACGGACGGGTCGCCGCCGGCCGCGGCGAGCCGCGCCTGGGCGTCCTGGTGCGCGCGGTGCGCGGCGCGCTCCTCGGCCTCGGCCTCGCGGCGCTGGGTCTCCTGCTCGCGCTTGCGGTCGCGCACGTCGTCGACCTGCCCGGACACCCAGTCGCGGATGCGCTCGGCCAGCCAGACCCGCAGGCGCGGGTCGGTCTCGCCGTCGGCGGGGGAGAGCAGGCGGCGCTTGCCCGTCGCGTCCTCCGCGGCTGCCGCGTACTGCTCGGCTCGGGCCGGGACGTCGGCGAGCACCTCCAGCTTGCGGCGCGTGGTCTCGAACACGTCGTAGAGGGCCGACGCCTCGCGGTAGCTGCTGAGGGTGGTCTCCCAGCGGGACAGGGCGCGCGGCTCGGTCAGCACGAAGCTCTTGAACAGCTCGTCGATCGAGAAGACGCCCTTGGACGCCTGGGCGCGGCGCAGCAGCGTGAGCGCCTTGAGCTGCGACTCGTCGCTGCCGCCGATCCCGAGCTCCTCGCACAGCCGCACCCGCAGCTCCGGCTGCGAGGAGGTGACCAGGTCGCGCTCCGGGTGCACCAGCCGGGCGAGGGAGGCGCGCGTGAGCGGGGAGGAGCTGCCGGGCTCCTGGACGAGCTCGTTCAGGCGTCCGAGCGGGAACTCGCCGTGGGCGAGCAGGTAGACGGTCGCAGTGGTGACCTCGTCCTGCGTCGAGGTCTCCGGGCCGATCCAGGCCAGCCGGGCCGCGGTGATCGTCTCGCCGAGCTCGGTGCGCCAGGTGATGGCGGCGCCGGTGGGGAACGCGGTCCCGAGCGGGCGGAGGAAGTGCGTGGTGGTGGTGTCGGAGCCGGCGTCCCTCACCTCGTCGGTCTTGCCGCGGGCGTAGCTGTAGACCGTGCGCTCGGAGCGCTGCCGGGAGTCGTCGCGCGCCGCGCGGTTGAACTCCTGCGGGTTCGGCATGATGACCGCGGACATCGCGTCGAGCACGGTGGACTTGCCGCGCCCGGTCGGGCCCAGGATGGCGATGCCGCCACGGCCCACGGGCATGCGGTGGAGCCCGTCGTAGCTGCCCCAGTTGAGCAGCTGGACGAGCTCGATGCGGAACTGGCCGCGGCGGAGCAGGCCGTCGTCGGCGGGCAGGTCGGTCACTCGGCGGCCTCCTCGGCCTCGCTGGCGGTGTCGGCGGTGTCGTCGTCGGTGTCGTCGGCGCCGGCGTCTTGGGCGGGGGCGTCCGCGCCGGCTCCGGCGAGGAACACCCGCTCCAGGTGGAGCAGCTCGGTCGTCCCGATCAGCGGCACGACCGCGGGCGAGACGAGGAACAGGTCGGGGTCCTCCGGCGCCGGGGTCAGCAGCTCCAGCCGGTCCAGGGCGGCGATGGCGGCGCGGATCCGGCGGTCGACGCGCACCTCGTCGTGCGCCGAGTCGCCCTGGAAACGGCCGAGGAACTCGGCGATGTGGTCGCGGGTCACGGTCACGGGCTCGTCCTGCGCGTCGGCGTAGGCGTGCTCCTGCCGCAGCAGCACCAGCAGCAGCGACGCGTCGCGGGACAGCGGCTTCTCGCGGCGCAGCAGCACGGGGACGCCGTCCTCGCCGTTCTGCCGCTTGAAGGCGACCTCGTGCTCCCGGTCGAGGTGCAGGGTCAGGAACAGCTCCTCCAGGCGCGCGCGGATGTCCTCCTCGTGGTCGAGGAGGCCCCGCCACGCGTCCGGCTGCTTGGCGCGGGTGATGAAGCGGCTGGTGAGCAGGGTGATGAGCGCGGTGCGCGCCTCGCGCGGGAGCGCGTCGGACGCCGCCCCGCCGCCGGTCCGGTCGTGGTCGGTCTGGTCGTCTTCGAGCGTGTCCGTGTCGATCGTGTCCGTCACCGGTCCTCCGCCTCCGTCTCGAGCGCGTCCCGTCCGAAGACGAGCAGCGGCATGGTCACTTCGCGGGTGCTCTCGGCGAGCTCCAGCGGAACGGTCTGGACGCCCTCGGCGACGGCGCCGTGCTCAGCGGCCAGCTCGACCAGGCTCACGGCGAGCCCGAGCCGGCGGAACTCCGCGGGCGTGCCGGCGTACACGTCGGCGCCGGTGACGGTCTCGCTGCGGGAGAGCAGCGCGTCGATCGTCTCGCGCACGGCCGCGGTGCTCGTCCCGACGGCCAGCCGGAGCGCCTCGCGCTCGTGCTCGGGCAGCGGGTCGTCGTTCTCGGCGATCGCGACGCCGACCTCCGGGCGGCCGCGGTCGCGCCAGAGCTGCGTCTGGGTGACGTCCACGAGGTCCCAGCCGCCGATGCCGAGCACGTCCTCGTCCACCAGGACGGGCCCGGGGCGGCCCTCCGCCCAGGCCGCACCCGCGTCCAAGGCCCGGGCCGCGAGTCCCAGCAGGCGGGCGTGGCGGTCGGAGCCGCTGCGGCTGAGGAAGCGGCGCAGCGATGAGGTCCAGCGCACGTAGGTCTCCTGGACGGCCTGCTCCTCGGCGAGCAGCGAGGTGATCAGGGTCTCCAGCTGGGCGCGCTGCCGCTCGGTCAGCTCGGTGGCGGCGGCCGGCCGGGAGAGCACCCGGTCGATGTCGGTGCGCATCGCCTCCAGCTCGCGCGAGGACAGCATCGCGGCGAACCCGCGGTAGGCCCGGCCCTCCGGCGTCTGCTCCAGGAGGTCGTTGTCGCGCAGGAAGCGGTCGACCAGCGCGCCCTTGCCGACGTGCTGCGAGGAGGCGGCGCGGGCCACCTCGCGGTGGCGCTGCTCGACCATCGCCCCGAGCTGCCGGAAGTCCTCCGGGAGGGTGGCGGTGAGCCGTAGCACCTCCCGCACCTGCCGCGCGACGGTCTCGGGGGAGGCCGCGACGGCGCCCTCGCGCGCGATCGCGTCGCGGCGGGCCTGCAGCGCGGCGATCTCCCGGTCGAGCCGTTCGAGCTGGGACTCGGCGGTGGGGTCGGTCAGCGCGGCGAGGTGGTGGACGGCGTGCGCGATGCTCGCGAACCGCGCCTCGGAGACGGCGCTGTCCGGCTCGGCCAGCTCGCGGACGATCCGCAGCGCCTGGAGCGCGTACTGCGACAGCCGGTACCGGGCCCGGCCCTCACCGGCGCCCGCACGGGAGCGGATCAGCCAGCGGCTGTCCACCCAGCTGCGGCAGTACTCGATCGGGGAGGTGCGGGACGACTCGGCGCCGGCCGGCGGCTCGCGGTCGTCGTCCAGCGCGTCGAGAGCCTCGGCGACCTTCTGGTGGAACCAGTCCGCCGAGACCGTGCCGTCGGCGTACTCCAGGTGCCGGGAGAACAGCGGGAGGACCCAGCGGCCGTTGTAGCTGCGCAGCAGCGCCCAGGTGGGATGCTCCTCCCAGACCGCCGCGACGCGCCCGGCGTCGAGAGCCTCGTCCACTCATCCTCCGGGGGCTACAACGCGGTACAGGTAACAGCACAGACAAAAATCGGCCCGGACCTGGGGATTTCTCCTCAAGTCCGGGCCAGTTGGTTGCGGGGGCAGGATTTGAACCTACGACCTCTGGGTTATGAGCCCAGCGAGCTACCGAGCTGCTCCACCCCGCGGCACAAGAAATGACTCTATCACGCCGATGGGCCGCCGCGAAATCGGCTGCGGCCCGGGCGCGTCCGATGGGCGCCTAGACCGGCCGTCCCACTAGAGTCGAGCCAGGAATCGGGAGAAGGGCGTATGGCGAACTCTGCTCAGAAGTACCGCGTGTGCGTGATCGAGGACGATCCCGACGTCGCGTTCTACATGAAGACGGTGCTCGAGAAGCGTGCGGACGCCCAGGTGGTCGCCGTCACCGACCCGTCCATCGCCCTCGACACGATCGCCGCCTTCGACCCGGATGTGGTCATCACCGACATCGAGATGCCGGGCATCTCCGGCATCGACCTCCTCCGCGAGCTCCGCAGTAAGCACCCCGGGATGCCGGTCGTCGTGATGACCGCGCACGTCTCGGTCGACTACGCCGTCTCGGCGCTCCGCGCCCAGGCGGACGAGTTCCTCACCAAGCCGATCGCGTCCTCCGAGCTGGTCGCCATCGTCGGCCGGCTCGCCGAGGAGGGCAGGCTGAAGCGCGCGGCCAGCCAGCAGCAGGTCGTCCTCGCGATCGGTGCGCACCCGGACGACGTCGAGATCGGCGTCGGCGGCATCCTGTCCGCGCACCGCGACGCCGGGAACCAGGTCGTCATCCTCACCCTGTCGCGCGGCGCCCGCGGCGGCGACGCCGACGACCGCCAGCACGAGTCGCTGGCGGCGGCCGAGCTGCTCGGCGCCCGGCTGTTCCTGGAGGACCTCGAGGACACCCGCATCTCCGCGGCCGACCCGACCGTGAGCATCATCGAGCGGGTCGTCGCCGAGGTCCAGCCCGACATCGTCTACACGCACTCGGCGCACGACCGGCATCAGGACCATCGCGCGGTGCACGCCGCCGTCAACGTCGCGACGCGCAACGTGCGCACGGTGTGCTGCTTCCAGAGCCCGTCGGCGACCATCGACTTCCGCCCGACGCGCTTCGTCCCGATCGACGGCTTCACCGAGGCGAAGCTGCGCCTGATCGACTGCTTCCGGTCGCAGACCGAGCAGCGCGCCTACCTCGAGCACGACTTCGTGCTCGCCACCGCGCGCTACTGGTCGCGGTTCGGCGGCGGCACGAACTGCGAGCCGCTGGAGGTGATGCGCGACACCGCGGACATCTCCGTGCCTGCCGCGAGCATCCACACCGACGCCCGGATCCGGAGGGACCAGCAATGACCGCCAGCACCACCCGCGTCCTCGTCACCGGAGCGGGCGGGCCCGCCGGGATCGCGGTCATCCGCTCGCTGCTCAAGCGCCAGGACGTCGAGGTGTTCGCGGCCGACATGGACGGCTGGGCGAGCGGTCTCTACCTGGTGCCGGAGAGCGCGCGGCGGATCGTACCGCCCGGGAAGTCGCCCACGTTCGTGGACGACGTGATCGCGCTGTGCGCCGCCGACCGCGTCGACGTGCTGTTCTCGACGGTGGACGTGGAGCTGCCCGGGCTGGCCGCGCGCCGCGACGAGCTGGCGGCCGCCGGAACGGCCCTTGCGGCGCCGAGCCACGAGACGCTCGTGACCTGCCTGGACAAGTACCGGCTCGCGCAGGCGGTCGCCGGAAAAGCGCGCATCCCGGAGACCCGGCTGCTCGACCGCGACGGCGTCGGCGCCGAGTGGGTGTTCCCGGTGATCGTCAAGCCGCGCAGCGGCGCGGGCTCGCGCGGCGTCCGGCTCATCGCCGACCGTGCGGCCCTGGAGGCGCTGGGCGAGGACCGGAGCGTCATCATCCAGGAGAACCTCCCGGGTGAGGAGTTCTCGGTCGACGTGCTCGCCGGCCTCGACGGGAACGTGATCGCCGCCGTGCCGCGCTCGCGGGAGCGCGTCGACTCCGGCGTCTCGATCGCCGGCCGCACCGTCCGCCGGGCGGAGCTGTCCGACACGGCGGCCGACGTGGCGCGCGCCATCGGCCTCACCGGGGTGGCCAACGTGCAGCTCCGGTACAGCAGCGACGGCGTGCCTGCCCTGCTGGAGGTCAACCCGCGCTTCCCCGGCGCCATGCCGCTGACGATTGCGGCCGGCGTCGACATGCCCTCCCTGCTGCTCGACCTGGTTCTCGGCCGCCCGGTGCCCTCCGCCGTCGACTTCGCCGAGCTGGCGAACGTGCGCTACCTGGAGGACGTCTTCCTCGCGCCGGGCGACGTGCTGGTGTCCGAGCACGCGGCGCACGCCGAGGGGCCAGGGGAGTGACGGCACCGGGAGTGACGGAACCGGGCGCGACAGCACACGGCGCGACCGGACTCCGGCGGCTGCTGGACGGCGACTTCCACGTCCACTCCACCTTCTCGGACGACGCCAGGAGCACGGTCGCGGAGAACATCGCGGCGGCGCGGCGCGCGGGCCTGCGCACCGTGCGGCTGACCGACCACGTGCGCGCCTCGACCGCGTGGGTGCCGGAGTTCGTCGCGGCGGTCGCGGCCGAACCGGTCCCGGACGGCCTCACCGTCCTCACCGGCGTCGAGGCCAAGCTCCTGGACGTCTCCGGCGCGGTCGACACCCCCGCCGACCTGATCGTCGGCCCGGGCGGCGTCGACGCCGTCGTCATCGGCGACCACCAGTTCCCCGGCACGGACGGCCCGTGGTCGCCGGAGGCCACCAGGGAACGGCTCGCGAACGGCCTGTCCGCCGACGACGCCCTCGACCTGCTGATCGAGGCGAGCGTCCGGGCGATGGAGCGGACCCCGCACGCGCAGCTCGCGCACTGGTTCTCCATCCTCCCGAAGATCGGCCTCGCCGAGGAACAGCTCGGCGCCGACCGGCTCGCCGCCTGGGCCGCGGCCGCCGCCGCCACCGGCACCATCGTGGAGGTCAACGAGAAGTGGGCCTGCCCCGGGGTCCCCGCCGTGCGCGCGCTCCGGGTCGCCGGAGCGCGTATCGTTGCCTCCACCGACAGTCACGACGCCGCCGACGTGGGCCGCTACGACCGCGTGGCGGCCGTGCTCGACGCCGTCGAACTGGAGAACACGGCGGAGGACGGCGCGGAGGAGGAGCAGGGATGAGCCCCGTCGACCTGACGCGTGTGCAGCGCGAGGAGCTGCAGCGCGAGCTCGACCGCAACCGCAGGTGGGAGCTGCGCCTCCCGCTCTACGGCGGCATCGCCCTCCTGGTCATCGCGGCCATCGCCGTCGTGAGGCTGGTGTTCTTCCCGTGAGCGGCGCGAAGCGGGTCGTGATCGCCGACGACGACGCCGACATCCGCGGGCTCATGGTCATCGCCGCCAACCGGGCCGGCGTCGAGATCGCGGCCGCCGTCGACAACGGCCAGGCGGCGCTCGACGCCGTCAACGAGGGCGGCGTCGACCTGGCAGTGCTCGACATCTCGATGCCGGGGCTCAACGGGGTGGAGGTCGCCGAGGCGATCCGCGGCGACGCGCTGACGAAGGACACGCTCATCCTCATGGTGTCGGCGTCCGTGCAGCTCCTGACGGACCACGGTGTCGTAGCGAACCGCTCCGACAGCTTCATCATCAAGCCGTTCAGCCCGCGGGTGCTCTCCGACCGCATCCGCTCGATGCTCGGACTGGGAGAGCCCGCATGACGCTCGACCGCTGGCTCAGCCGCATCCCCCTCGAATCGCCCTCGGTCTTCGTGAAGCTGATCCCGACCCTGGTCGGCTTCGTGATCGCGCTGGGGCTCTCGCTCATCCCGGGGGTGGTGGCCGACCACATCCCGCTCTTCGTCGGGTTCTCGGTCACGGTGATGGTCGGCGCGGTGCTGCTGGCGACGCTGGTGCCGTGGACGCGGTTCGGCGCGGGCTGGTCGGTGATCGTCCCGCTCGTGGCGATGATGTCGATCGGCCTGATGCGGATCGGCACCGGCGGCTCGACCTCGTCCATCGGCGTCATCCTGCTGCTGCCGTTCGTCTGGATCGCGACGGAGGAGGGCCGGCGCAACATCGTCATCGCGGCGCTCGGGATCTTCCTCGTCCTCCTCGGCCCGATCGTCGTCGCCCACACCCCGACCAGCCCGGCCGACCTCATCCGCGCCTTCTTCTCGCCGGTCATCTACGCCATCGTCGCCGCCGTCGTCAACGAGATCGCGCACCGGTCGCGGGCGCAGCTCGCGGCTACGCGCGCGGCCGCCCAGCAGCGCGAGGAACTGCTCGAGCAGGCCGTGCGCACGCAGGACGAACTGGTGCTCAACGAGGCACGTCTGAAGACGGCGAACCGCCTGATCCAGAGCATCTGGAACGCGGTCACGGAGCAGTCGGTCATCGGCACCGACCTCGACGGGGTGATCGACGTCTGGAACCCGGGCGCCGAGAAGATGCTCGGGCTGACCGAGAAGCAGGTCCTCGGCGCGAACCGCAAGGTCATCGAGTTCCACCTGGTGAGCGAGCTCGAGGACCGGCTGCGCGACATGGACGCCCGCTTCACGACGGTGGCGGGGATGGACGACTTCTCCGCCCTCGTGGACACCGTGCGCGCCGGCTACGCCGACGTCCGCGACTGGACGTACGTGCGCGCCGACGGCAAGCAGGTCCCCGTCCAGGTCGCCGCGACGCCCCGCCTGGACGAGAACGGCCACCGGGTCGGCTTCATCTTCGTCGCGACCGACATGACGCAGGCGCGGGAGTTCGCCCGGCTGAAGGACGAGTTCGTCGGCCTGATCTCGCACGAGCTGCGCACGCCGCTCAGCTCGATCCTCGGCTACCTGGAGCTGATGCGGGACGACGACGAGTCGCCGCTGTCGGCCGAGCAGCTGCAGTACCTCGGCGTGGCCGAGCGCAACGCGCACCGGCTGCTGCGGCTGGTCGGCGACCTGCTCTTCACGGCGCAGGTCGAATCCGGGCGGTTCCCGATCGACATCACGGACGCCGAGCTCCGCTCGGTCGTCGCCGCCTCGATCGAGACGGCGACCCCGGTGGCCGCGACGGCCGGCGTCGCGCTGGTCTCCGACGTGCCGGACGAGCCGGTCGAGGTCCGCGGCGACACCGTGCGTCTCGGCCAGGCGGTGGACAACCTCGTGTCGAACGCGCTCAAGTTCACGCCCGCGGGCGGCACCGTCACAGTCTCGCTCCGCCGCGACGGCGACGAGGCGGTGGTCGCGGTGACCGACACCGGCATCGGCATCCCCGCCGTCGAGCTCAGCCAGCTGTCGCAGCGCTTCTTCCGCGCGTCCACCGCGACGCGCAACGCCGTCCCCGGAGTGGGGCTCGGCCTGACGATCACCAAGGCGATCGTCACGGCGCACGGCGGCCGGCTCGACATCGCCAGCGAGGAGGGCGTCGGCACGTCGTTCAGCCTGCGGCTGCCGCTGGAGACCCCGCGTCCCGTCGCCGAGGCGGTGCCGGGGGCGGAGACGACGGCATGACCGGCGTCGGCGTCGCCGTCGCCCAGTTCACCCCGGGCGACGACCGCGTGCACAACCGGGACGTCGTCGCCGCGCTGATCGCGGTGGCCGCGGCCCGCGGAGCCCGGCTGGTCGTCTTCCCGGAGTACTCCTCCTACTTCACCGACCCGCTCGGGCCGTCCTTCGCCCGCAACGCCGAACCGCTCGACGGCGAGTTCGTGCAGTCGTTGCAGGCCGCCGCGCGGGACCACGACGTCTTCGTCATCGCCGGGCTCGTCGAGCGCACCGGCATCCGCGACAAGTTCGCCAACACGCTCGTCGCGGTCGGCCCCGACGGCACGACGCTCGCCCAGTACCGCAAGCAGCACCTCTACGACGCCTTCGGCTCGACCGAGTCCGACTGGGTGGTGGCGGGCGACCTCGCCACGCCGGAGGTGTTCGAGGTCGACGGCCTGCGCGTCGGGATGCAGACCTGCTACGACCTGCGCTTCCCGGAGGTCACCCGCCGGCTCGCCGACGCCGGCGCCGAACTGGTCGCCGTCCCGGCGGAGTGGGTGCGCGGCCCGCTCAAGGAGCACCACTGGTCGACGCTGCTGGCGGCGCGCGCGATCGAGAACACCCTCTACGTCGCCGCCGCCGACCACACCCCGCCGATCGGCGTGGGCGCGAGCGCGGTCATCGACCCGATGGGCGTCGTGATCGCGGGCCTCGGGGAGACCTCCGGGGTGGCCGTCGCCGAGGCGTCCTCCGAGCGCGTGCAGGAGGTGCGCCGGCGCAACCCGGCGCTGAAGCTGCGGCGCTACCGGGTCGAGCCGCTCGACTGAGCGTCCCGCGCAGGAGGCGTCAGGAGCCCAGCGTCGCCAGCCGCGACGCGGCGTCCTCCAGCACCTCGACGCGCTTGCAGAACGCGAACCGGACCAGCGACGCCGTGCGCTCGGCGTACTCGCCGCGGCAGAAGGCGGAGAGCGGCACCGCGACGACCCCGGCGAGCTCGGGCAGCCGGCGGCAGAACTCGACGGCGTCCGGGTGGCCGAGCGGGGCGGCGTCCGCGACGACGAAGTAGGTGCCGTCGCTGCGGTGGACGTCGAACCCGGCGGCGCGCAGGCCTGCGGACAGCACATCGCGCTTGTGCGCGAGCGCGGCCGCGATGCCGGTGAAGAACTCCGTCGGCAGGGCGAGCCCGGCGGCGATGGCGGGCTGGAACGGCGCGCCGTTGACGTAGGTGAGGAACTGCTTCACAGCGAGGATCGCCGTCACCAGCTCCGCGGGCGCGGTGAGCCAGCCGACCTTCCAGCCGGTGGTGTTGAAGGTCTTGCCGCCGGAGGAGACGGTGACCGTCCGCTCCCACGCCCCGGGCAGCGTGGCGATCGGGATGTGCTGCGGCCCGAAGGTGAGGTGCTCGTAGACCTCGTCGGTGACGATGAGGGCGTCGTGCCGGTGGGCGAGCTCGACGATCGCCTCCAGGGTCGGGCGGTCGAGAACGGCGCCGGTCGGGTTGTGCGGCGTGTTCACGAGGATGACCCTGGTGCGGTCGGTCACCGTGGCCCGCAGCCGGTCGAGGTCGGGCCGGAACGCCGGCGGCTCCAGCGGGACGGTGCGGTGCACGCCGCCGGCGAGGGCGATCACGGCGCCGTACTCGTCGTAGAACGGCTCGAAGGTGACGACCTCGTCGCCCGGCTCGAGCAGGGCGAGCAGGGCGGCGGCGATGGCCTCCGTCGCGCCGGCGGTGACGAGCACCTCGCGGTCGGGGTCGACCTCCAGTCCGTAGAAGCGGCTCTGGTGGTCGGCGACGGCGTGCCGCAGCTCGGGGACGCCGATGCCGGGCGGGTACTGGTTGACGCCGGCCCGGATGGCGTCCACGGCGGCGTCGAGAACCGCGGCCGGGCCGTCCTCGTCGGGGAAGCCCTGACCGAGGTTGATCGCGCCCGTGCGCACCGCGAGGGCGCTCATCTCCGCGAAGATCGTCGGCCGGACCGCGCCGTCCGCGCCGAGCAGTCCCGCGCCGCGGGCCGCGGCCTTCCATGCGCCCGAAACCGTCATGGAACCAACCTAGGGCCTCGCTCCCACCGCATCCATTCGTTACGTTGGGAGGAGTCATCGGGAGGCGGAAGGTCGCCCACAGGACCCGCAAATAGAACGCTCAGGTTGGCATCCCAAGCTGTCTAGTGCTTGGAAGGAGCACCTCACCATGACCGACACCCCGATCACCCCGGAGCCCGCGAAGCCCCAGAACGACGCCGACACCGACGCGGTCGTGGATGCCGGCGCGGCCCGCCCCGCCGAAACTCCCACCGAGGCCCCGGCCCCGGCGGCGCAGGCTCCCACGGCGCAGGCTCCGGCCGAGCAGGCCCCCGCGGAGCAGGCTCCGGCAGCGCAGGCTCCCGTGACGCCGGCCCCGGCCGCCGCCGAGCAGCCCGCTGCCCCGCAGCCCGCCGCCCCCCAGCCCAACGCACAGCAGCCCGCCGCCCCGACCGCCGACCACGGCTGGACCGCTCCAGCGGCTCAGCCCACCGCCGAGCAGCCGACGGCGCAGCAGCCGACCGTGCAGCAGCCCACGGCGCAGCAGCCCACCGTGCAGCAGCCGACCGTTCCCCAGCAGCCGGTCGCGCCGCAGGGTCCGATCCCCATCGCGAACAACACGCAGCCGACCCAGCCGGTCGCCCCGCAGCAGCCGTACGGCCAGCCCGTCGCCGGCGCGCAGCCGCACCCGCAGCCGAACTACGGCAACGGCGCGTTCGGCCAGCCGTCCGCCTACGCGCAGGCCCCCTACGCGAACCAGCAGGGCGCGAACCAGCAGGGCGCGAACCAGCCGGGCGCGCACCAGCAGGCGTACGCCACCGCTCCCGGCGCCGGCGAGAAGGCGCCCCGCAAGCGCAACACCGGCCTGATCATCGCCACGCTCGCCATCGGCGCGCTCATCGGCGGCATCGCCGGCGCGGGCGCCGGCATCGGCCTCTACTCGGCCACCGGCAGCAACGCGACGATCAAGACCGTCTCCGGGCCGCAGAACATCACGGTCAACGACACCAACAACGCGACCACCGTCACCGCGGTCGCCGCGAAGGCGTCGCCGAGCGTCGTCACCATCTCCGTCTCCGCCTCCAGCGAGGGCGGCACCGGCTCCGGCATCGTGCTCACCTCCGACGGCTACATCCTCACCAACACCCACGTCGTCACCCTCGACGGCGCCGCGGCCAACGTGAGCATCAGCGTCACCGACAACAACGGCAAGATCTACACCGCCAAGATCGTCGGCACCGACCCGACCACCGACCTCGCGGTCATCAAGCTCGACGGCGCCAGCGGGATGACCCCGATGAACTGGGCCGACTCCAGCAAGCTGAACGTGGGCGACACCACGATCGCGATCGGCGCCCCGCTCGGCCTCTCCGGCACCGTCACCGACGGCATCGTGAGCGCGCTGAACCGGTCGATCAGCATCGCGTCCTCCGCGGCGCCGAAGTCCAGCGACGGCTCGAACGGCAGCGGCGGCGGCAGCGGCAACGGCAGCTCGCAGAACCCGTTCAACTTCGACTTCCCGAACCAGGGCGGCTCGTCGCAGTCCGGCAGCCAGGGCACCATCTCGCTGCCCGTCATCCAGACGGACGCCTCGATCAACCCCGGCAACTCGGGCGGCGCGCTGCTGAACAGCAAGGGCGAGCTGATCGGCATCAACGTCGCGATCGCGAGCGCCGGCGGCAGCAGCTCCTCCGGCAGCCAGTCCGGCAGCATCGGCGTCGGCTTCTCCATCCCGTCGAACCTGGCCAAGCGGATCTCCGACGAGCTGATCAAGAAGGGCTCGGCCACCCACGGCCTCCTCGGGGCCTCGGTCGGCGACGCGAGCCAGGACAGCAAGGCGACCACGGTCGGCGCGACGATCAAGTCGGTGACCTCCGGCGGAGCCGCCGCGAGCGCGGGCCTGCAGGCCGGCGACATCGTGGTCAACTTCAACGGGCTGCCGATCACCGACGCCACGGACCTGACCGCCCAGGTGCGCGCCCTCCCGGCCGGAGCCAAGGCGGACATCACCTACATCCGCGGCGGAGAGACCAAGACCGCCACGGTCACGCTCGGGTCGCTTCCCGCGAACTGACCGGACACCCCAGGAAGGCCGTCCCGCACCCGCGGGGCGGCCTTCCGGCGTTCCCCCCCGACGAGCCGCGGTGCCGTCCGCCGACGAGCCGTCCAGGCGCCGGCTGGTAAGCTCGGCCCGACCCGAACGACGAATGGATCAGATGCCGGACGACACCGTGAACACCCTCCCGGGTGTCTCCTACGTGATGCCCGTCCTCAACGAGGCGACCCACGTGCGGGCGGCGGTCGACAGCCTCCTGGCGCAGGACTACACCGGTCCGTTCGAGGTCACCATCGCCCTCGGCCCGAGCATCGACGGCACCACCGAGCTGGTCGCGGAGCTCGCGGCCGTCGACTCCCGCATCCGGGTCGTCGACAACGAGATCGGCTCGACGCCCGCCGGGCTGAACCTCGCGATCCGCCAGTCGCAGTACCCCGTGGTCATCCGCGTCGACGCGCACAGCGTCCTCCCGCCGGACTACGCGCGCGTCGCGGTGGAGACGATCCTGGAGACCGGAGCCGACAACGTCGGCGGCCTGATGGACGCGCAGGGCACCACCGCCTTCGAGCGCGCGGTCGCCCGCGCCTACGGCAGCCGGATCGGCCTCGGCGGCACCAAGCTGCACGTCGGCGGCGCGGCCGGCCCGGCCGAGACGGTGTACCTCGGCGTCTTCCGCCGCGACCGGCTCCTGGAGGTCGGCCTCTTCGACGAGGAGATCAAGCGCGGCCAGGACTGGGAGCTCAACCGGCGCATCCGCCAGGCCGGGGGGACCGTCTGGTTCACCCCGCGGCTCCACGTCGTCTACCGGCCCCGCCCCAACCTCTACCGGCTCGCCCGGCAGTTCTTCTCGACCGGGATCTGGCGCGGCGAGCTCGCGCGCCGGTTCCCGGCGTCCAACGGCCTGCGCTACTTCGCGCCGCCGGTGATGGTGCTCGGCGTCGCCCTCGGCGTGCTCCTCGGCCTCGGCGGCGTGCTGCAGGCGGCGCTCGGCGCGACCCCCTGGCTGCTCTGGGCGTTCGCCGTCCCTGCCGCGTACCTGCTCATCGTCATCGCGTCGGCCGTGGTCTGGGGACGCCGCGACGGCTTTTCGTCGTTCCTCTGGTTTCTCGTAGTCTTGCCGTGCATCCATTTCAGCTGGGGGATCGGGTTCATCCTCGGATACCTGTCCCTCACCAGGAACATCACGGCCCACACGGGAAGGTAGGCATGACTGCAGCGGGACCGGCGGCGCACGGAGCGCGGCCCTCGTCGATCGCGGAGCTCAAGGCGGTCGCGCAGCCGCCGGAGGTGCGCGGACGGCGCAACGCCGAGCACTGGACGGCCTCGCTGTACCTGCGCACACTGTCGCCGTACCTGACCTGGGTCCTGCTCAAGACCTCCATCTCCGCCAACGGGGTGACCGGCCTGATGATCCTGACCGGCTGGGCAACCGCGGCCAGCCTCCTCATCCCGGGGATCGGCGGAGCGGCGCTCGCGCTCGTGCTCGGCCAGCTGCAGATGCTGGTGGACTGCTGCGACGGCGAGGTGGCGCGCTGGCGCGGGACGTCGTCCCCGGCCGGGATGTTCCTCGACAACGTCGGGCACTACACGACCGAGACGCTGATCGCGATCGCGCTCGGCGTCCGCGCCGCCGGCTACCCGTTCGAGGCGCCGCAGGACTACCTGTGGACGAACCTGGGCACCCTGCTCGCGCTCATCATCGTCCTCAACAAGGCGCTCAACGACATGGTGCGCGTCGCGCGGGCCAGCGCCGGCCTGCCCAAGCTGGCCGACACGGAGGCCGCGTACGCGCCGACGCACGGCGTGGTCGCCCGGCTGCGCAAGGCCGCCAAGTTCGTGCCCTTCCACCGTCTGTACCACTCGGTGGAGCTCACCATCCTGATCTTCGTGTTCTCGATCGTCGGACTGTTCATCGGCACCCCGCTCGCGGACCGCATCCTGCTGTCGGTCCTGGTGCCGCTGGCGCTGCTCGCCGCGATCGGGCACTTCGTCGCGATCATGTCGTCCAAGCGGGTCCGTGGCTGACCCCAGGGTCGGCGTGGTGGTGCTCACCCAGGGCACCCGGCCCGACGACCTGCTCCGGGGCGTGGAGTCCGTGCTCCGCCAGGAGGGCGTCGAGACCGACATCGTCGTGGTCGGCAACGGCTGGGACCCGGCGTCGTCGCAGCCGCCGCTGCCGGCCGCCGTCCGCACGCTGGCCCTGCCGGAGAACCTCGGGATCCCGGCCGGCCGCAACCGCGGCGTCCCGCTGGTGGCGGGGGAGTATCTGCTGTTCCTCGACGACGACGCCGACATCCCCTCGCCGCGGTTCCTCAGCGACGCGATCGCGCTGCTGCGCCGCGAGCCGGGCATCGGCATGATCCAGCCCCGGCTGCGCGCGCGGGACGGCAAGCCGTCGCCGCGGCGCTGGATCCCGCGGATCCGCAAGGGCGAGCCGGAGCGGTCGTCCGCCGTCTTCTCGGTGCTGGAGGCCGTGATCGTCCTCCCGCGCGCCGTGTTCGAGCGCGCGGGCGGCTGGGCCGACCCGTTCTTCTACGCGCACGAGGGCATCGAGCTGGCCTGGCGGGTGTGGGACCAGGGCAAGCGCGTCTGGTACGCCGGCGACCTGGTCGCCGAGCACCCGGCCGTCTCGCCGACCCGGCACTCCTACTACTACCGGCTGAACGCGCGGAACCGGGTGTGGCTGGCGCGCCGCAACCTGCCCGCGCCGCTGGTGCCGCTCTACGTCGGCTCCTGGACGGGCATCCAGCTGCTGCGCTGGTTCCGCAAGCCGGCCGTGCTGCGCGCGTGGTTCGGCGGCTGGCGCGAGGGCTGGCGCACCGACCCGGGCGAGCGCCGGCCGATCCGCTGGCGCACGGTGCTGCGCATGACGGCCGCCGGGCGCCCGCCGATCGTCTAGCGCTCGGCCGGGCGGTCCGCTGACGCGTCGAGGAGGGCCGTGCCGTCCGGTGCGTCCGCTCCGCCGGGAACGAGTGACTCCTCCGCCGCGGCTGATTCCGTCTGCGCGGCGGGCCGCTCCGACCTGGCAGGCCCGTGTTGGGACGCGGGCCCTTCCAGCTCGCCAGGTCCCTCGAGTTCGGCTGCGCCGCGGCCCGGCTTGCCGCGCCGCACGATGCGCCCGGGCAGGGCGCTGCGCAGCACGGTTCCGGCCCGGACGACGCGGCGGCCGGTGCCGGCGCCGAGCCGCCGCACGGCGCCCGGTCCCTCCACCGGGGCGAGCGCCTCCGGGATGGCGAGGGGCGCCGGACCGAAGGCCAGGCGGGAGTTCATGACCACCCGGCGGCCGAGGATGTGGTTGCCCGTGCCTCCCACCACCGCGCCGATGCCGAACGGGATCGCCCTGGCGATGATCGAGGCGCCGCCGCGCACCGCGAACTGGCGGATGAAGACGTTCCGGAGCCGGTCGACGAGCGGGCCGACGACCATCGACGGCAGCGTGGTCGTGACGAGCTCGCCCCAGTAGGCGGTGCGCGTCACCCCGGCTCCGGTCACCTGGCCGGCGAGCTGCCGGACGAGGTCGGAGCCCTCGCGGCCGAGCATCATCGTGAGCACGAGCGCCCGGGCTCGCGCCGGGTCGTCCACGGCGATGCCGTGCAGCTCACTCAGCGACTGCGCGTACAGCGCGGTGGCCTCCAGGAAGCCGGCCGTCTCCAGGCCGGACAGTGCGAGGGTCACCCCGGTGCCGATGGCGGGGATGACCGCGGTGGCCCCGACAGCGGCGCCGCCGGTGGTGACCGCGGCGACGTAGCGCCGTTCCAGGATGCCGGCGAGCTCCAGCGCCGTCGCGTCCGGGTGCCGCTTGCGCAGCCCGCGAAGGTGGCCGAGGACCACCGGCCGCTGGATGCCGAGGAAACGATCCAGGGTGGCGTCGACGGCGCGCGGGGTCTCGCCGCCGCGGGGCGGTCCGCCGGTCGGGGAGACGAAGGGCTCGGGTCGCTTGGTCATCCTTACCGAGTGTAGGCCGCCGCACGCGCAGGGCCAGGGCTTGCGGGATTGCGCGCCGTGCGCTCAGCTCCGCCGGGCGCGTTCCCGGAGGAACTCCGTCGCCGAGAGCACCTCGAACTCGGCGGGGAGGTCGTCTCGCGAGAGACCCTCGGTGAGCGTCGACACATCGGTGCCGAGCACGCTGGCGATCCGCAGGATGGTCACGAGGCTGGGGTTCGCGATGCCGCGTTCGATCTTGCCGTAGTTGGTGACGTGCATCTGAGCGAGTTCCGCGATGCTCTCCTGGCTGAGTCCGAGGGCGATCCGCGTGCGTCGTACCTTCTGTCCGAACTGCTCCGCGGCCGATGAGGTCGAAGAATTCATGACTCATGCTTATCGGGCTGCGGATTTCCGGACCAGAGTGCCTGCCACGTCTGCTTTCACGCCCGAGGCCACGACGACGGATAATGCTTGCTCCGTCGGAGTGGGGCCGGCCGCGGTGCGCGGCCGGCCCCACGGTCAGAAGCTCACCTGCCAGAGGTACTCGCGCCCGTCGGGCGGGAACCAGCGCACGATGAGCACCGTGTCCCTGGCAGGGTCGCCGCCGCTGAGGCTGGCGCGCACCGCCTCTCCGGGGCGGACGAGCGCAGGGGCGCTCACGCGGACGGACGAGCTGCCCGCGATGCTCACGGTCACTCCGCGCAGTTCCTCCCGCCCGGTGTTGACGAGACGGTAGTGCGGAGCGGTGCTGCGGTCGACGGTCCAGGGGACGCGGTAGGCGAAGCGGCGGTCACGGAGCGGTGGGAGTGGGTGACGAAGTCGGTGTTCCATGCGGCAAAGTTAGCCACGCCCTCCGACGCTCGAACGCCGAAATCGGGCTTAAAAACCCTTTCCGGGGACAACTCGCCGAGATTCTTTTCTGTGGAGGACTTCCGTCCTCCCGGAAACCGGCTCTCACCAGGGATTCTCTACGACCCGTAGTCCTGGTTGTAGAGGTCGAGCACCGCGTCGATCGGGCCGTCCAGCACCAGTCCGCCCTTGTCGAGGTAGAGCCCGCGCGAGCAGAAGCGGCGCAGGTCCTTCTCGTTGTGGGAGACGAAGAAGAGCGTCCTGCCGCCGGCGAGGAGCTCCTCGATCTTCGCGTAGCACTTCTCGCGGAAGCCGCGGTCGCCGACGGCGAGCACCTCGTCGACCAGGAGCACGGGCTCCTCCAGCTGCGCGATCACGGAGAACGCGATCCGCACCTTCATGCCGCTGGAGAGGTGCTTGTATGGGGTGTCGACGAAGTCGCCGATCTCCGCGAAGTCGATGATCTCGTCGAACCGCCGGTCGATCTGGGACTTGGTCATCCCGTGCAGGCCCGCGGTGAGGTACACGTTGTCGCGGACGGTCAGGTCGTCCACGAAGCCGCCGGTGATCTCGATGAGGGGAGCGACCCCCTCGGTGACCCTCACACTGCCCTCATCGGGCAGCAGCACGCCGGCCACCAGCTTCAGCAGGGTCGACTTGCCCTGGCCGTTGCGGCCGACGACCCCGATGGACTCACCGGGCTCGACGCGGAAGGTCACGTTCCGCAGCGGCCAGAAGTCGTCGGGCCGCGCACGGCGCTGCCGGCCGCCGAACAGGTCCTTGAAGGAGCGCCGCGCGCCGCGGTTCCGCTTGAACCGCACGCCCAGGCCGGTGACGTCGATGACGGCGGACACCTAGATCTCCTTCAGGACGTCGCGCTCGAAGCGCTTGAACACGAGGAAGCCCACGACGAGCAGCAGCAGCGACATCAGCGCGGCCACGATGACCAGGTACCAGTCCAGCTCCTCGGGGAAGAACGCCGCGCGGTACAGGCTGAAGATGCCGGTCAGCGGGTTGAAGGCCGACCAGAAGTGCAGCGAGAACAGCGTCTCGGTCTGCGCGCCCGGGTGCGCCGCGACGTAGGCTGCGCAGTGCTTCGCCGCGACGCCGGCTCCGCAGCCGCCGGGCAGGTCGCGCGCGCTGTAGATGATCGGCGACGCATAGAAGAGGAAGCGCAGCGCGAGCTTCACGGCCCGCTCCAGGTCGCGGAAGAACACCACCAGCGGCGCGATGATGAGCCCGACGCCGACCGTGAGCACGATCTGGATGAGGATCGCGAGCGGGAACAGCAGGATGTCGATGTTCACACGCGCGCCTGTCGCGATCGCGAAGATCGCGAGCACCGGCAGCGACAGCAGGAACTCGATGCCCTTGGAGGCCACGATCCGGTTCACCCAGATCGTGCGGGGAATCATCGTCGAGCGGATCAGCTTCGCCTCGCGCAGGAACGCCCGCGTGCTGTCGGAGACCGCGCCGTTGAACCACATCCACGGCAGCAGCGCCGCCAGCAGGAACACGATGTAGGGGTTCTCGCCGACGCTGCGGTGGAAGATCACCGTGAAGACGAACCAGTAGATCGCGCTCATGACGAGCGGATCGAGGATCGACCACAGGTAGCCCAGAGCGCTGGTCGAGTAGCGGACGCGCAGGTCGCGGCGCGTCAGGAGCCACAGCGAATGGCGGTAGCGCGCCGAGCGCGTCCGCTGCGCCGGGCGCAGGTCGACGGGGGTACTGGTCACGGGAACCTATCGTATTGATCGCTGGCTGCGTGTTCTCGTCACGCGGCCCTTCGACTATACGAAAAGATTCGCGCGCTCCAGGTCCTCCTGGAAGTCCACCTCGACGGCGTAGAGGTCGGAGATGTCGACCGGCTCGACCAGCAGGCGGTCCTGCTCGATCGCGAGCTCGAGGCCGCGCTCGAAGTAGTCCTGGTCGGCGACGCGCTGGAGCTGGCGCAGCAGGGCGGCCTTGTCCTTGCCCGAGATGTAGTTGATGCCGACGGCCTCGCCGAGGCCGCCCTTGACGGTCTTGGACAGCTCGTGGATGTAGCCCTCGGGGCCGGTGGTGTACTTGACCTCCTCGTCGGCGACCGACGAGGTGTTGACCGTGACGAAGGTCTGGTCGCGGGCGACCATCGCCGCGCCGCGGACCAGGACGGCCGGGTCGAAGACGACGTCGCCGTTCATCCAGAGCACGCCGCCGGGGCCCGAGGACTGCAGGGCGCGCATGAGGCTCTTGGACGTGTTGGTCTGGTCGTACTGCTCGTTGTAGACGAACTCGGCGTCCGGGAACGCCTCGATGATGTGCTCGAGCTTGTAGCCGACGACGATGGTGACGACGACGTCCTTGCCGAACGCGGCGTGGATGTTGTCGAACTGCTGCTGCATGATGGTGCGGCCGTCGCTCAGCTCGGTCAGCGGCTTCGGAAGGCTCCGGCCGAGCCGGCTGCCCATGCCCGCAGCGAGGATCACTACCTGGGTCGTCACAATCATCTCCTTGAATCCGCGCGAACCCCGTGAGGGTGTGGTGCTGCGGGGGCTCTCGGCGCCGGCCCGCTGAACCTCCGGGACGGGTTCTGGAAGATCCAGATGTCACCGGGAGTTCATTCACGCTTTACGTGTTTCGACACGCCTTCATGCCTGCACCAGAATACCGGCGGCCCTCGTCCGGGGGCAGGGGTTGACGGCGGTCGTTGTGGTGTCGTTATGTTCCTCACAGGACATTCCTAGGCGCGCCGGGCCCCGCCCGGGCGCGTCGCTATGAGGTCACCCGTCGGGGGGTACGCAAGCGGTTCCGTCTTGGTACGGTTGCGTGGTGAGTTCCGAGCACGCACGACCCGGCGGCAGCACCGAGCCGGGGGCCGACCTGCCCGGAGCCAGGGGGGACGACGAGGGGGAGCGGATGCCCGAGACCGCAGAGACAGCGACGGAGCAGACGGCGCCGGCCGCACGCCCGGCCGCGAAGCGCACACAGCCGAAGACGGCGGCCGCGGCAGCCGGGTCGAGCACCCGCACGCCGACGCCGCGCAAGCGCACGACGACCGCCAAGACCCGCGCGGCGAAGCCGGCCGCGGAGGCGGCTCCTGTCGCCGAGACCGCACCGCCCGTGGTCGAGACCGCACCGCCCGTGGTCGAGACCGCACCGGTCGTGGACACCCGCCCGAGCGTGCTGACGGTGCACGGCGTCAGCAAGCGCTACGGCTCGGTCGTCGCCGTCGACGGAGTCTCGCTGGACGTGCGCGAGGGCTCGTTCTACGGGATCGTCGGCCCGAACGGCGCCGGCAAGACCACGACCCTGTCGATCATCACCGGCCTGTTGCGCCCCGACGAGGGCCGCATCGTCGTGCACGGCGTCGACGTCTGGACCGAGCCGGTGCGGGCCAAGCACGTCATCGGCGTCCTCCCGGACAAGCTGCGGCTGTTCGACCGCCTCACCGGCGCCCAGTTCCTGCACTACGCCGGCACACTGCGCGGGCTGTCCGCGAAGACCGTGCACGCGCGCACCGCCGACCTCGCGAAGGCGTTCGGCATCGACGACGCGCTCGACCGGCTCGTGGCCGACTACTCGGCGGGCATGACCAAGAAGATCGCGCTCGCTGCCGCCATGATCCACTCGCCGCGTCTGCTCGTCCTGGACGAGCCGTTCGAGTCGGTCGACCCGGTCTCCGCGGCCAACGTGGTCGACATCCTCCAGCGCTACACGGCGGCGGGCGGCACGGTCGTGCTGTCCAGCCACGGCATGGACATGATCGAGCGGGTCTGCGACAGCGTCGCGATCATCGTCCGGGGCCAGGTGCTCGCCGCCGGCACCATCGACGAGGTGCGCGGCGAGCAGACCCTGGAGGAGCGGTTCGTCGACCTGGCGGGCGGCCGCAAGGCGGCGGAGGGCATGGAGTGGTTGCACAGCTTCTCGGACTGAGGCTCAGGCTGCTGGCCAACGCCTTCCGGCGCAGCCCGTGGCAGGTGTTCGGGCTGGCGCTGGGCCTGGCGTACGGCATCGTGACGGTCGTGCTGGTCATCGGCGCCCTCGTGGCGGCGCGCCTCGCGCCCGACGTGGCGGACGTGCACAGCGTCCTGGTCGTGATCGGGTCGATCGTCGTCGCCGGGTTCCTGCTCCTGCCGCTCCTGTTCGGCGTGGACGACGCGCTCGACCCGCGCAAGTTCGCCCTGTTCGGCATCCCCGACCGCGAGCTCGCCCGCGCCCTGGCGCTCGCGGCGCTGATCGGCGTGCCCGCGCTGGTGCTGTCCGTCTGCTCGCTCGCGACGGTCATCACCTGGTCGCGCGACCCGGGAGCGGCGGTCCTCGCCGTGCTCTCCGCGCTCCTCGTCGTCCCCACCTGCGTGCTGGCGTCGCGGATCTCCGCCGCGGTCGCCTCGCTGCTCGTGTCCCCGCGGCGGTCGAGGGAGGCCGGCGGCGTCGTCGCGATCCTCGCCCTCGTGCTGATCGCGCCCGTGCTCCTGCTGCTGCTCACGGTCGACTGGGGCCGCGACGGCCTCGGCACGCTCAGCGGCTTCGCCGGCTGGCTGCAGTGGACGCCGCTCGGCGCGGCCTGGAGCATGCCGGGCGCCGCCGCCGAGGGCGACGGGGGAGCGGCCTTCCTGCAGTTCCTCGTCGCCGCCGCCACCGTCGGCGTGCTCTGGCTGGTCTGGCGGACGCTGGTCAGCCTGGTCCTCGTCGCGCCGGAGCGGGAGCCGCGGGTGCGCGACCACCACGGCCTCGGCTGGTTCGCCCGGCTGCCCGGCGGCCCGACTGCCGCGATCGCCGCCCGCTCGATGACCTACTGGGGCCGGGACCCGCGCTACTGGGTCGCGCTGGCGATGATCCCGGTCATCCCGGTGTTCGTGATCGTCGCCCTCGCGCTCGGCGGCCTCCCGATCCACTTCGCGTCCCTGGTCCCGCTGCCGCTGGTGTGCCTGTTCCTCGGCTGGACCATCCACAACGACGTCGCCTTCGACAGCACCGCGATCTGGCTCCACCTGGTGTCGGGGACGCGCGGCATCGCCGACCGGCTGGGGCGGATGTTCCCGCCCGTCCTGATCGGCATCCCGGTGATCGCCGTCGGCTCCGTGGTGACCACCGCGGTCTTCGGCGACTGGGCCGTTCTGCCGGCGATCGCCGCGCTCTGCGGGTCCATCCTGGTGATCGGCCTCGGGCTGTCGAGCGCCTTCTCGGCGCTGTTCCCGTACCCGGCGACCAAGCCGGGCGACAGCGCGTTCACCCAGCCGCAGAGCTCCGGCGCCTCCGCCGCCCTCGCGCAGGCGTTCAGCTTCTTCGCGATCGTCATCCTGGCGTCGCCCGCGATCGTCTTCCTCGTGCTCGGCCTCACGGTGAACCCGTTCTGGCTGGGCGTCTCGCCGATCGTCTCGGTCCTGGTCGGCTTCGCCGCGCTCGGCGGCGGGCTGTGGGCGGGGGCGCGCGCGTTCGACCGGCGCGGGCCCGAGCTGATGGCGTTCGCGAACCGCAACGACTGAGCCCGCGCTCGCCGGGACCCCGCAGTCTCCAGACCTCACGCCGTTAGACTGGGATGATGAACGACGCCAGCATCCTCGAGCCCGACGGAGAGCCGGGCGGCGGTGCCACGACCACGCTCGAGCGCGAGCTCCGGGAGACCCCGCAGATCTCCGAGCCCGGCGACCACGAGCGGTTCTCGCACTACGTGAAGAAGGAGCAGATCCTCGAGTCCGCGCTGACCGGCAAACCGGTCAAGGCGCTGTGCGGCAAGATGTGGACGCCCGGGCGCGACCCGGAGAAGTTCCCGGTCTGCCCCACCTGCAAGGAGATCTACGAGAAGCTGCGCGACGAGTAACCGCGCCGCCCGGCCGGCTCCGCTCAGCCGAAGATCGTCGGCAGCACCGGGTCGCCCCGGCCCAGCCGGAACGCCTCGTCCGGAAGCTCGGCCATCGCGCTCGCGCGGTGCTCGCGCGCCCGGCGCGTGCCCTCCGGCCCGAGGTGCTCGCGGTGGATCTCTCCGCCGCTGATCAGCGGCGCCAGCAGGTCCCTGCCGGTGTCGTCCGGCACGTCGCCGGCCTCCACGATGTGGACGACCTCCGCGACCGCGCGACCAGCCGCGTCCAGGCGTCGCACCGGGTGCTTGCGCCCGGGAATGCTGGGCTTGCCGTCCGACTTCTTCGCCACCGGCACCCACGCACCGTGGTCGTCACGGTGGGCGACGAGCTTGTAGACCATCCCGGAGGCGGGCGAACCGGAGCCGGTCACGACCGAGGTCCCGACGCCGTACGAGTCCACCGGCGACGAGGACAGTGCGGCGATGGTGAACTCGTCCAGGTCGTTGGTCACGGTGATGCGCGTGCCGGTCGCGCCGAGCCGGTCGAGCTGGGCGCGCACCTGCCGCACGAGCGTGGGGAGGTCTCCCGAGTCGAGCCGGACGGCGCCGAGCCCGGGCCCCGCCACGCGGACGGCCGTCTCGATCGCCCGCTCCACGTCGAAGGTGTCGACCAGCAGCGTCGTGCCGGGCCCCATCGCCGCGACCTGCGCGCGGAAGGCGTCCTCCTCGCTGTCGTGCAGGAGGGTGAACGCGTGGGCCGCCGTGCCCATCGTCGGCACGCCCCAGGTGCGGCCGGCCTCCAGGTTGGAGGTGGCGTCGAACCCGGCGATGTACGCCGCCCGTGCCGCCGCGACGGCGCTGCGCTCGTTGGCGCGGCGCGAGCCCATCTCGGCGAGCGGGCGGCCGGCGGCGGCGGCCACCATCCGCGCGGCGGCGGAGGCGACAGCGGAGTCGTAGTTGAAGACGCTGAGGATGAGCGTCTCCAGGACCACTCCCTCGGCGAACGGCGCGTCCACGATCAGGAACGGCGAGCCGGGGAAGTACACCTCGCCCTCCCGGTAGCCGCGGATGGTGCCGGAGAACCGGAAGTCCGCGAGCCAGTCGAGCGTCTCCGCACGCACCACGGCGTTGTCGCGGAGGTAGTCGAGCTCGGCGTCCCCGAACCGGAAGTCCTCGATGAGCTCCAGGAGCCGGCCGGTGCCGGCGATCACCCCGTACCGGCGCCCGGCGGGCAGGTGCCGGGTGAACGCCTCGAACACGCTCTCGCGATCGTGCGTGCCCTTCAACAGTGCGGCGTCGATCATCGTGAGCTCGTAGCGGTCGGTGAGCAGCGCGGAGGACTCGGTCACGGCTCCCACCTTAGCGACGGCGTGGACGGGTAGGCTGGACTGCTGTGACGGATGCGCCGATTGGGATCTTCGACTCCGGGGTCGGCGGGCTCACCGTGGCCCGCGCCATCCGCGACCAGCTCCCGAACGAGTCGCTGCTCTACGTGGGCGACACCGCGCACTCGCCGTACGGGCCGAAGTCGATCGCGGACGTGCGCCGCTACTCGCTGGAGGTCCTCGACTTCCTGGTCGAGCAGGGCGTGAAGCTCCTGGTGATCGCCTGCAACACGGCGTCGTCCGCGATGCTGCGCGACGCGCGCGAGCGCTACTCGGTGCCGGTGATCGAGGTCATCCAGCCCGCCGTGCGCCGGGCGGTCTCCGCGACCAGGACCGGGCGCGTCGGCGTCATCGGCACGGCCGGCACGATCTCCTCCCGCGCCTACGAGGACGCGTTCGCGGCCGCGCCGTCGCTGCAGCTGTTCACGCAGGCCTGCCCGCGGTTCGTGGAGTTCGTCGAGTCCGGCGTCACCAGCGGCGACGAAGTCCTCCGGGTGACCGCCGAGTACCTCCAGCCGCTGCGCGACGCCGACGTCGACACGCTCGTGCTCGGTTGCACCCACTACCCGTTCCTGAAGGGCGCGATCTCCTACGTCATGGGCGAGGGGGTCTCGCTGGTCTCCAGCGACACCGAGACCGCGAAGGACGTGTACCGCACGCTCGTGAGCGGCGGCCTGGAGCGCCGCGAGCCGACGCCGCCGACGATCCGCTACGAGGCGACGGGCCTCGACGCCGACTACTTCCTGCGCCTCGCCCACCGGTTCATCGGCCCGGAGATCAACCGGGTCGACCTGGTGCAGACCGGCGTCATCGACCTCCCGCTCTGAGCCCCGGCCCCCGCGCCTCCACCGTCCCCACCCCAACCGAGGAGAGAACCGTGACCGACATCACCCGTGCGGACGGCCGCACCCCCGACCGGCTGCGGCCCGTCACGATCGAGCGCGGCTGGAGCCGGCAGGCCGAGGGCTCCGCCCTCATCTCGTTCGGCAACACGCGCGTGCTGTGCACCGCGTCGTTCACGAACGGCGTGCCGCGCTGGATGACGGGCAAGGGCAAGGGGTGGGTCACCGCCGAGTACGCCATGCTGCCACGCTCCACGAACGAGCGCATGGACCGCGAGTCCGTGAAGGGCCGCATCGGCGGCCGCACGCACGAGATCAGCCGGCTGATCGGCCGCAGCCTGCGCGCCGTGGTCGACATGAAGGCGCTCGGCGAGAACACCATCGTGATCGACTGCGACGTGCTCCAGGCCGACGGCGGCACCCGCACCGCCGCGATCACCGGCGCCTACGTCGCCCTCGCCGACGCGCTGGAGTGGGGCCGCGACCACCGCTTCATCGGCCAGAAGGCCACCCCGCTGATCGACTCCGTGTCCGCCGTCTCGGTCGGCATCATCGACGGGGCGCCGATGCTCGACCTGGCCTACGTCGAGGACGTCCGCGCCGAGACCGACATGAACGTCGTCGTGACCGGCCGCGGGCTGTTCGTGGAGGTCCAGGGCACCGCGGAGGGCGCGCCGTTCGACCGCGCCGAGCTGAACTCGCTCCTCGATCTGGCGCTCGCCGGCACGACGGATCTCGCCGAGCTCCAGCGCGCGGCGCTCGCGTCGTCCGAGCTCGGCATCGAGGGCTGATGGCCCGCGTCGTCCTCGCCACGCACAACGCGCACAAGGCCAGGGAGTTCCAGCAGATCCTCGGCGACGCGGTCCCCGGGCTGGAGATCGTCGGCTACGACGGTCCGGAGCCGGTGGAGGACGGCGTGACCTTCACCGAGAACGCGCTGATCAAGGCGCGTGCGGCGGCCGCCCACACCGGTCTGCCCGCCCTCGCCGACGACTCCGGCATCTGCGTCGACGCGATGGGCGGCGCCCCCGGCATCTTCTCCGCGCGCTGGGCGGGCCGGCACGGCGACGCGCAGGCCAACCTGCAGCTGCTGCTCGACCAGCTCGCCGAGCTCCCCGACGGCTCGCGGGCGGCGCACTTCACCGCGACGCTGGCGCTCGTGACGCCGGACGGCGCGGAGACGGTGGTCGAGGGTATCTGGCCGGGGCGCATCGCGCACGAGGCGCGCGGCGAGCACGGCCACGGCTACGATCCGATCTTCGTGCCGGACGGCCACGACGCGACGGCGGCCGAGCTCGGACCGGAGGTGAAGAACGCCGAGAGCCACCGCTCCCGGGCGTTCTCGGCCATCGTCCCCGCCCTGCGGGAGCTGGTCGCCGCAGCGCGCTGAGAATGAGAACGGCACTCATTCCTATCTAGCCGGAACGCTGGCGTGGCCGCTCGAGTTCGACATACCGTAGAAGAACTATGAGTCACGACCACGGCCACTCCGCGAACCGCAACCGACTCCTGATCGCCATCGGGATCGTCGCGGTGGTGCTCGTCGTCCAGGTGATCGGCGCCTGGCTGAGCGGGTCGCTGGCGCTCCTCGCGGACGCCGGCCACATGCTGAGCGACCTGACCGGCCTCATCGTGGCTCTCATGGCCACGATCGTGGCTGCGCGCCCGGCCACCGACCGGCAGACGTTCGGCTACCGGCGCGCCGAGGTGTTCGGCGCGCTCATCAACGGGCTCATCCTCGTCGTGGTGGCGGTGTTCGTTACCATCGGTGCGATCGGCCGGCTGGTGACGGGGGAGACCGAGGTGCAGTCCGGGCCGATGCTCGTGGTCGCCGTGATCGGCCTGGTCGCCAACCTCGGCGCCCTCCTGCTGCTGCGCCCGGCCGCCGACCACTCGATCAACATGCGCGGGGCGTACCTGGAGGTGTTCGGCGACCTGATCGGCTCGCTGACGGTCATCGTCGCCGCCGTGGTCATCATGCTGACCGGGTTCGCCCCGGCCGACGCGATCGCGTCGCTGCTGATCGCTGCGTTCATCGTCCCGCGTGCGGTGCTGCTGCTGCGCGACGTGGTGCGGGTGCTCAGCGAGGCGGCCCCGGCGGACACCGACGTCGCCGAGATCCGCGACCACATCCTCGGCACCCCGGGCGTCGTCGCCGTGCACGACGTGCACGTCTGGGCGATCACCTCCGGCGCCCCGGTCTTCACGGCGCACGTCGTTGTCGACGCCGGGGTCTTCCGCTCCGGCGCGACCGGGGAACTGCTGGACGAGCTCTCCGGCTGCCTCGCGAAGCACTTCGACGTCGAGCACTCGACGTTCCAGCTGGAGCCGGCGGAGCACGCCGCCCACGAGGACGAGTTCCACCGCTGAGCGGTGGGCGCCCGCCTCAGATGTCGGGCGTCGGGTGCGGCTTGGGCGCCTCGGTGTCGCTGACGCGATCGGCCTCGGCCGCGGCGGCCTGGCGCTTCCGCTTGGCCTTGCGCAGCGACTGGAAATAGTGGAACAGCGTCGGGACGAGCGTGATGAGTACGGCGCCGATCAGGATCACGTCGATGTAGTTGGAGACGAAGTTCGCCACCGGCGGGATGTAGCCGATGACGTAGCCGAACAGGGTCAGTCCCGCGCCCCAGATCAGCGCGCCGATCGCGTTGTAGAGCGAGTACTTCTTGTAGTTCATGTGGCCGACGCCCGCGGCGACCGGGGCGAAGGTGCGCACGATCGGGACGAACCGCGCGAGGATGACCGCGAGCGCCCCGAACCGGTCGAAGAACGCATTGGTGCGCCGCACGTTCTCCATGCTGAACAGACCGGTCTCCTTGCGTTCGAACACGCGCGGGCCGGCCTTGTGGCCGATCAGGTAGCCGGCCTCGCCGCCGAGGAAGGCCGCGAACGCGATCGCGAGGCACACCCACCAGATGTCGACGCCGAAGACCAGCGAGGTGTGCGTCAGCAGGCCGGAGATGACCAGCAGGGTGTCGCCGGGCAGCAGGAAGCCGACCAGGAGGCCCGTCTCGGCGAACACGATGCCGCACACCACGAGCAGCGCCCAGGGGCCCGCCGCGGTGATGATCGTGTGCGGGTCGAGCCAGGGAATGAGGCCGGCGTGATGGATCACGTGTCTCCAGGGTTTTCGAGAGCGATGCGGGTGGCGGATTCAGGCCCGAGTTTAGTGGGCGCAACCTCCACGAACCGTGCGAATCCGGCAGGACGGCCCAAGATCACCCTGTGGGCCTACTGGGCGCCGTCGGTGATCATCCCGTGGGTGGTCGATGAGGTGCGGGAGAAGGGACTCGAACCCTCACGCCGTGAAGCACAGGAACCTAAATCCTGCGTGTCTGCCAGTTTCACCACTCCCGCGGCTCGCGCTGCGCGCGGCTACGACAATAGCTCATCCACGCGCGGCGCGACCTCGCGGCCGAGCAGGTCGATGGCGCGCAGGATGTGCTCGTGGGCGAGCGTGCCGTTGCTCACCTTGACGTCGAACCGGGTGAGGCCGAGGCCGCGGGCGGCGTACGCGATCTTCCGGGCGACCGTCTCCGGCGAGCCGACGACGAGGGCGCCGTCCTCGGCCGCCTCGTGCTCGAAGCGCGCCCGGGTGGCGGGCGGCCAGCCGCGCTCGCGGCCGATCCGGTTGGTCATCGCCTCCCAGTGCGGCCAGAGCAGGTCCTTGGCCTCCTGGTCGGTCTCGGCGACGAAGCCGGGGGAGTGCACGCCGATCGGGAGGTCGGTGTCCTGGCCGAACTGCTCCAGCGCCTTCCGGTAGAGCTCGGTCAGCGGCTGGAAGCGCATCGGGCCGCCGCCGATGATCGCGACCATGAGCGGGAGGCCGTAGCGCGCGGCGCGGACCACCGACTCCGGGCTGCCGCCGACGCCGATCCAGGTCTTCAGCAGGCCGTGCTCGACCGGGGGATAGACGGACTGCTCGGTCAGCGGGGGCCGCAGCGTGCCGCTCCAGGTCACCGGCTCCTGCTGCCGGATCGCGGCGAACAGGTCGAGCTTCTCGTCGAAGAGCTCCTCGTACTGGGCGAGGTCGAAGCCGAACAGCGGGAACGACTCGATGAAGGAGCCGCGGCCGAGAATGACCTCCGCCCGGCCGTTCGAGACGCCGTCGAGCGTGGCGAAGCGCTGGAAGACGCGCACCGGGTCGTCGGAGCTGAGCACGGTGACCGCCGAGCCCAGGTGGATGCGCTCGGTCTGGCCCGCGATCGCCGCGAGCACGACCTCCGGGGCGGCGACGGAGAAGTCCTTGCGGTGGTGCTCCCCGATGCCGATGAAGTCGAGCCCGGCCTGGTCGGCCGCCACGCCCTCCGCGACGACGTTGCGGAGCACCTGCGCGTGCGGCAGCGGCTTCCCGTCGGCGTCCAGCGTGATGTCGCCGAACGTGTCGATCCCGATCTCCAGCCGTGCGGCCATGTGCGTCCTCCTGCTCCTCGCGCGCACCGTTTCAATGCGTATGCATCGAAACGGAACCGCCGCGCTGCCGAGCCTATTCCGCGAGGCCGGCGGGCGGGGCGGGACGCGGCCGGCGCGGGATGTAGCGCGGGATGAACCGGGCGAGCAGGACGGCGCCGGCCAGCCCGAGCACGCCCATCACCGCGCTGGCGAACGCGATCGAGACCAGCCCGGTCAGCAGCGAGACCATCAGCGGCGCCGCCGCCTGTCCCGCGTCGCCGGTGAACCGCCACGCTCCGAGGAACGCGGCCGGGCTCTCCTTCGGCGCCAGATCGGCCCCGAGCGTCATGATGATGCCCGAGCCGATTCCGTTCGCCAACGCGAGGAACAGCGCGACGCCGATGTACCAGACCACCGCCCCCGGGAGGTCGTGACTGAGCGACAGCACGAGGAAGCCGATCCCCAGCCCGAGCATCGACGGCACGACGCTCCACATCCGGCCGAAGCGGTCCATGAGCTGGCCGCTGGAGTAGAAGAGTGCGAAGTCGACGGCCCCGGCGAGGCCGATGATGAGCGCGGTGTTCGCCTCGCTCAGGCCGATCGACACGGCCCAGAGCGGCAGCAGCACGGTGCGCGCGGAGCGCACGGCCGCGACCAGGGAGATGCCGGAGCCCATCCGGGCGAGCACGCCGCGGAAGGCCCAGATGGTCGCGAAGAGCCCGCGGGTGCGCTCCTCGGCGTCCTCCTCGCCCGCCGTCAGCCGCTCGCCGCCGTGCCCGGCGGTGGTGGGCGCCGGGCCGAACATCCGCTCGGGATCCGGCAGCACCAGCAGCACGACCACCGAGCCCAGGCAGCTCACGATGAAGATCCAGAACACCGACTGCGTCGACCCGGTCGCCGCGATCACCGCCGACGCGATCAGCGGCCCGATGAACCAGCCGGCCCGGAAGATCCCGCCGAGCGTGGACAGCGCCCGGGCCCGGTAGCGGACGGGCACGTAGGTCGTCATGAACGCGTGCCGGGCGAGCGCGAACACCGCTGTCGCGATCCCGACCACGAAGATGCCGACCATCAGCACCCAGTAGTTCGGAGCGACCAGGCAGACGACGACGCCGGCGACCGCGACGGCCGCTGCGCCGATCATGGCGGTGCGCTCGCCGATCCGCGAGACGAGCCAGCCGCTCGGGATGTCGCCCGCCAGCTCGCCGAGCATGAGCATCGACGCGATGAAGCCGGCCATCGCCAGCGTCGCCCCGAGGTTGCCCGCGGCGATCGGGATGATCGGGATGATCGCGCCCTCGCCGGTCGAGAAGAGCAGCGTCGGCAGGAAGGCGGCGAGTGCGACAGCGCGGAAGGAGAACGGGCGCTCGTCGGAAGTCATTTGCTTAACACAGTACAACTGTCAGCCGCACGTCCCGCCGCGAGGGGCAGCCGGTAGGCTGGAGGACGCCATGATCGAACTAGACCTCTCCCCGCAGATCGCGGACCTCCGCTCCACCCTCGCCGACATCGTCGCCGTCGTGAATGTGGACAAGCTCCGCGCCGACATCGCCGACCTCAGCGAGAAGGCCGGGGCGCCCGACCTCTGGGACGACACGGCGAACGCGCAGAAGGTCACCAGCGCGCTCAGCCACCGCCAGGCGGAGCTCGGCCGCATCACCTCGGTCGAGCAGCGCCTCGACGACCTCGAGGTCCTCGTCGAGCTCGCCAACGAAGGCGACGACGAGGAGTCCGCCGCCGAGGCGCGCGCCGAGCTGGAGGCCCTGCAGAAGACCCTCGGCGACCTCGAGGTGCAGACCCTGCTGAGCGGCGAGTACGACGAGCGCTCGGCGATCGTCACCATCCGCTCCGGAGCGGGCGGCGACGACGCCACCGACTTCGCCGAGATGCTCATGCGCATGTACCTGCGCTGGGCGGAGCAGCACAAGTACCCGGTGAAGGTCATGGACACCTCCTACGCGGAGGGCGCGGGCATCAAGTCGGCCACCTTCGAGGTCGAGGCCCCGTACGCGTTCGGCACGCTCTCGGTGGAGGCTGGCACGCACCGCCTCGCCCGGATCAGCCCGTTCGGGTCGGCCGACAAGCGCCAGACGTCCTTCGCCGCGGTGGAGGTCATCCCGCTGATGGAGGAGGCCACGGCGGTCGAGGTCCCCGAGGGTGACATCCGCGTCGACGTCTTCCGTTCCTCCGGCCCCGGCGGCCAGTCGGTCAACACGACCGACTCCGCGGTCCGCATCACCCACCTCCCGACCGGGATCGTGGTGTCGATGCAGAACGAGAAGTCGCAGATCCAGAACCGCGCCGCCGCCATGCGCGTGCTGCAGACCCGCCTGCTCCTTCTCCAGAAGGAGGAGGAGGCCGCCAAGAAGAAGGAGCTCGCCGGCACCATCACCGCGAGCTGGGGCGACCAGATGCGCTCCTACTTCCTCTACGGCCAGCAGCTGGTCAAGGACCTCCGCACCGGCTACGAGTCCGGCAACCCGGCGTCGGTGTTCGACGGCGACCTGGACGGCTTCATCGCCGCGGGCATCCGCTGGCGCGCCGGCGCGAAGGACGAGGACTAGCCTCCGCTCACCGTTCTCCCAACGCTCGCGCACAGCGCGTGTGCCGGGGACTGTCAGGGTTGCGGCGTGCGGGCATGTCGCTACTGTGGAACGCGGAAGTGTTGCTTAGTCTCTAACAGTCATGATCCGGTTCGAACACGTATCCAAGCAGTACGCGGGAACAGCGCGCCCTGCGCTCAACGGCATCAACCTCGAGGTGCTGCGCGGTGAGTTCGTCTTCCTGGTCGGCGCGTCCGGCTCGGGCAAGTCGAGCTGCCTCCGGCTGATCCTCAAGGAGGAGCGGCCCACCAAGGGGGCCATCCACGTCCTCGGCCAGGACCTCGGCACGATCTCGTCGCGCAAGGTCCCGTACTTCCGCCGCAACATCGGCGTGGTCTTCCAGGACTTCCGGCTCCTGCCCAACAAGACGGTCTTCCAGAACGTGGCCTTCACGCTCCAGGTGATCGGCAAGTCGCGCGGCTTCATCCAGGAGGCCGTGCCCGACGTGCTCGCGATGGTGGGCCTCGACGGCAAGGCGCAGCGCCTGCCGCACGAGCTCTCCGGCGGCGAGCAGCAGCGCGTCGCGATCGCGCGCGCCGTGGTCAACAAGCCCCAGATCCTCCTGGCCGACGAGCCGACCGGAAACCTCGACCCGGCCACCAGCGCCGGGATCATGTCGGTGCTCGCGCAGATCAACGCCGGCGGCACCACGGTGCTGATGGCCACGCACGAGGCCGCGATCGTCGACCAGATGAAGCAGCGCGTGATCGAGCTCGTCGGCGGCCAGATCGTCCGCGACGAGCGCCACGGCGGCTACGGTGTGACCTCGGCCATCCCGCTCCCGCGGCCGACCGCGGAGGGGCTCGAGGCGCAGGTCGCGCCCGTCCCGGTGCCCGCCGCAGCGGCGGCCCCGGCTCCGTCCGAGCCGATGACGCGCCCGCACGCGCCGGTCGGCAACCCCACGGGTCCGGTTCCGGTCGGTGCGACCGGTCCGGTGCAGCCGATCCCGGCTCCTGTGCAGCAGGCTCCCGTCTACCAGGCTCCGGTCCCGCCCGCGCCGGTCTATCAGGCTCCGGTCCCGCCCGCGCCCGTGCAGCAGCCCGCGCCGGTGCAGCAGCCCGCGCCGGTGCAGGCCGTCCCGGTGGCCGTGCCCTCCGGCGGCGAGGACCTCCCCGACCACCTGAACTTCACCGCCAACCTCGACCTGAGCGGGCTGCGCGACGCGTCCGACCGCGACGGCGAACAGAATGTGGGGCCCACGAAATGAGATTCGGGCTCATCTGGTCCGAGGTCGGCAACGGCCTGCGCCGCAACCTCTCGATGGTCGTCTCCGTCGTGCTCGTCACCTTCATCTCGCTGACCTTCGTCGGCACCGCCGCGCTGCTGCAGCTGCAGATCGCGCAGATGAAGACCTACTGGTACGACCGCGCCCAGGTCGCCGTCTACATGTGCACCGAGACCGACAACTGCCCGGGCGGCGCGGCCACCGCGCAGTCGGTGGAGGCAGTCAAGAAGCAGCTCGAGTCTCCCGAGATCGCGCCCTACATCCAGAAGTTCTACTTCCAGGACCAGAAGCAGGGCTACGAGCAGTTCAAGCAGCAGTTCAAGGGCAACCAGATCGCGGACTACGTCACGCCGGACATGATCCCGCAGACGTTCTGGGTCAACCTCAAGGACCCGAACCGCTCGGACGTCCTCACCGAGACGCTGTCCAGCTCGCCCGGCGTGCAGAGCGTCGTCGACCAGCGCAGCTACCTCGACCAGATCTTCAACATCCTCAACGCGGCCAGTCTCACGGCCATCGGCATCGCGATCCTCATGCTGGTCGCCGCCGTGCTGCTGATCGCAACGACCATCCGGCTGTCCGCCTTCTCGCGAAGGCGGGAGATCGGCATCATGCGGCTGGTCGGCGCGTCCAACCGATTCATCCAGACGCCGTTCATCATCGAGGGCGTGATCGCCGCGCTGATCGGATCGATCCTGAGCTGCGTGGTGATCTGGCTGCTCGTGCAGTACTTCGTGCGCGGCTTCCTCGGCCCGCGGATCCCGTCGATCAACTTCGTCGGGATGGAGCAGGGCTGGCTGGTGATCCCGCTGCTGATCGTCGTCGGCGTGGTGCTGGCGGCGGCGTCCGCGAACTTCGCGATCAAGCGCTACCTGCGCGTTTGATCCGCTGCGCGGGCCCGGCGCTGTAGACTGATCTGCTGCCCGGCGACGTGCCGGGCAGCACCATCTGCGACGTCAGGAGACGCTGTGCCCAGGGAACGTGGCCAGAAGGTCGTGGCCACCAATCGCCGAGCGCGCCACGACTACACCATCGAGGACACCTACGAGGCGGGCCTCGTGCTCACCGGCACCGAGGTGAAGTCGCTGCGCGAGGGCCGGGCGTCGCTGGTCGACGGCTACGCGTTCGTCGACGGGGGCGAGGCTTGGCTCGACGCCGTGCACATCCCCGAATACCTCGACGGCACCTGGAACAACCATGCGCCGCGGCGCAAGCGCAAGCTCCTGCTGCACAAGGCCCAGATCGTCAAGATCGAGAACAAGGTCAAGCAGGGCGGCTACACGATCGTCCCGCTGCAGATCTACTTCAGCGACGGCCGCGCCAAGGTCGAGATCGCGGTCGCCAAGGGCAAGCGCGAGTACGACAAGCGCCAGGCCCTGCGGGAGCGCCAGGACAATCGCGAAGCCGAACGCGCGATGTCCAGCAGGCGTCATCTCGGGGAGTGACGGCGGCTTCCGGGCGTCCTGTCGGCACCGGGTGGCAGGATGAGCTCATGACCAGCAATGACGAGGCGGCGCGGGGCGGCGGCACGACCGTCATCGCCGAGCGCATCCCGGTGAACGGCACGTACAACTTCCGCGATGTCGGCGGCTACCGGGTGCCGGAGGGCGTCGTCCGCCGGGGCAAGCTGTTCCGCTCGGACGGCCTCGCCCGGCTCGGCGACGAGGGGCGCCAGACGCTGCGCGACCTTGACGTGCGGGTCGTGATCGACCTGCGCGACGACTTCGAGGTCTCGGTGATGCCGGACGACGTGGACGGCCTGGACCTCCAGCGGCTGCACCTGCCGGTGTTCGAGGGCTCCGGGGCGTCGCAGTCCACGATCGGGATCACCCTGGTCGGCCTGTACGAGAAGATCCTTCTGCAGCACGGCGACGTGATCGTGACCGCGCTGCGCGAGGTCGCGGACACCGGCGACGACGCGGTCGTCGTGCACTGCACCGCGGGCAAGGACCGGACCGGCATCGTCGTCGCTCTCGCCCTGCTCGCCGTCGGAGTGGATCGCGAGGTGGTGATCGCCGACTACGCCGCCACCCAGGCGAACCTCCGCGGCCCCTGGCTGGACGGGATGATCGCCCTGGTCCGCAGCCACGGCGTGGAGGTCACGCCCGATCTGCGCATCATCCTCGGCGGGAGCCCGCCCGAGGCGCTGGAGGAAGCCCTGGACGTCGTCGATCGCCGGTTCGGCGGGATCCGGGAGTATCTGCTGGAGACCGGGATGAGCGAGCTCGAGCTGGCCAAGCTGCGCTCCGTGCTGGTCGAGCCGGCGTGAGCGCCCGGGTGGTCGGAGGCCGGAACTCACATCGAAGCCATAACCGGTTTACAGCGGTATCGCGGCTTCATCAGGTGTTCTTGTGAGCATGGACGACAACCGGCCCACCGAGCCGCTGTACCCGCAGCAGCCGCCGCAGGGCGTGCCGCCGCAGGGCGTGCCGCCGCAGGGCGTGCCGCAGCAGCAGGCTCCCGAGCACCCGTACGGACCTCCCGCGGGCCCGTACGGCGGGCCGGCGCGACCGGTGGGGGAGCCGTTCTACAAGCGTCACGGGCTCGCGTTCGCGATCTCGACGCTGGTGCTCGCCGTGGTGCTGCTCTTCGGCATCGCCGGGGCCGGCGCGTTCGCGGTCGGCTCCGTCCTGTTCCACGCGGGCTCGCCGCTGTCGCGGCTCCTGCACGACGGCAACCGCGGACCGGAGCAGGTCTGGCCGGGAGGCCCCGGCCAGAACGGCAACCCGTTCGGCAAGGGCAACGGCTCCGGCCAGAACGGTCCGGGCCAGAACGGTTCCGGCAAGGGCGGTTCCGGCCAGGGCGGCCGTCAGGACCAGGGCCCGATCGCCAAGAGCGTCGTGCGCGGCACGGTCACCAAGATCTCCGGCTCGACCTGGACCGTGCAGACCCAACGCGGCGCCACGCTCACCGTCGTGACCTCCTCGGCCACCGCCTACGGCGCCCCCGGGCAGACGCAGAAGGCGTCCGACTTCGCCGCGGGCGACGAGGTGATCGTGGTGGGCGCCCGCACGGGGACGACCGTGACAGCACTGCGCATCCTCAACGTCGCCGACCTCCCGTTGCTGCCGGGGAAGACCGCCCCGACGCCGACGCCCGTGCCGTCGCCCAGCAGCTGACCAGCCGGGCGGCGTCGCCTCAGGACGCCGCGAAGCGCGCGTGCACCTGCACCGCGACCGTGATGTCCTCCGGCTTCAGCGCCAGCGTCGCACCGCCGAGGTCGGCCGACATCGCCCGCGCGAGCAGCGGCTGGATCGGCTGACCGCCCGCCGGCCCGTCGCCGAGCATCCCCGGGTCGCTGAGCGCGAGCGGACGCACCGCGGCGAGCCCGAGGCTCGTCGCGTACACCGTCGCCTTGGCGACCGCGTTCTCGACCGCCCGCCGCCGCGCCTCCTGGGTGATCGACTGCCGCCGCGCCTCCGTCAGGCTCCAGGTGACCCCCTGGATCGTGACCCCGTCGAGCAGCGAGACGACGCCCACCCAGTCGGAGAGCGCGGTCAGCTCGCTGAACGTGACGTCGACGCCGATCTCCGCGTGGTAGACCGGCGCGAGCCGCCGGCCGTCCGGGCTCCAGGGCCGCTCGCCCCAGACCCGCAGCTGGTCGGACCCCCACGACGTCACCGGGCCGCTCTGCGGGTCGTGCAACTCCCGGAGCTCGGCGGCGAGGGACGCGTGCCGCTGCGTCGTCAAGGCGAGGGTCTCGTCGCGCTGCTCGCCTTCGTAGGAGACGCTCAGCCGGACCGCTCCGCGCTCCGCCGGGTGCTTCAGCTCGTACTCGCCCTGGACGGTGATGATGGTGTCGGCCATTCACCGATCGTGGCATAGAAGTGCGGTCGCTGTTGTTGTAGGATAAGAAGCTCGCCGCCAGGAGCGGTGTGTATCTGGACAACTCAACAGCGCGCGATGACGACCCGGCCTCACGGCCGTCGCATGGGGATGATCGGTTTCGACATTGTCTGCGAGAGTGTGAGAAGCGGGTCGAGGATGCATGGTTATCTCGTAAACGATCCATGCGAAAAAATAAGTGCCAATAACAAGAGCACTGTCTCGGCCAAGGCCGACTTCGCCCTCGCGGCGTAAGTTCCCCTTCGCCATTTGAAGAGACCGTCAGACCGGGAACTGTCTTCTACCCGGATCCTGGCGTCAGCTAGAAGACTTGCTTCTGCGTTGAGCATCAGGGCGCAGAGGGACTCCAACTGATACTGAGCCCGTCGGAGCAGGTGCCAGCGACAAGTTCCGGGGCTGAGAAAGCGACTTCACTGGCTACGCCCGTAGAAGGCACATGACCACAGCAGTGGACGGGGGTTCGATTCCCCCCATCTCCACCAATCGGTCGTCATCGCGCGTTGTTGGGATCCGCGCAGTGGCGCGGGATTCGGGGCCTTTTCCGCTTGCGGGGGAGGCCCCGATTTTTGTCGCGTGCCCACATTTCGCCGACACTTTTGTGAGCAGTGGGCGGAGGAGCCGACTCTGGAGCGTCCCCGGGATCGGGGCTGATGCCGTCGGGCGGTGTGGCTCTGCGGGTACTTCCATCACGTCGAGTCGTGTCGCTAGCTTGAGCGGTACCGCTTTCGGAAAGGACGCTCATGACCGGCGAAGAAGTTCAGCGTTCCACCCTTCCGATCCCTGACCAGCGCTCGACCGTTACGACGACGTTCGACGCAAAGGACCCCGACACCACGTTCCCGCCTATTGCGCCGCTGCGGCCGCCGAAGGGCGCGCCCAACGTCCTGATCGTCATGCTCGACGATGTGGGATACGGCGCATCGAGTGTTTTCGGTGGGCCGGTCGCGATGCCGACGGCCGCGCGCTTGGCGGCGGGCGGCCTGAAATACACACGTTTCCACACGACGGCGATGTGCTCGCCTACCCGCGCGGCCCTCCTGTCCGGTCGCAACCATCAGACGGTCGGCATGGGCGGGATCACCGAGATGGCGACCTCGGCACCGGGCACGACGTCGATCCGGCCGAACACCTGCGCGCCGCTCGCAGAGATCCTGAAACTCAACGGCTTCTCCACGGCGCAGTTCGGCAAGTGTCACGAAGTGCCGGTGTGGGAGACGGGTCCGACCGGTCCATACGACCATTGGCCGAGCCCGGGCGGCGGGTTCGAGCACTTCTTCGGGTTCCTCGGCGCCGAGACGAACCAGTACTACCCCGCCCTCTACGAGGGCACGACGCCTGTCGAGCCCGACCGCACGCCCGAAGAGGGCTACCACTTCATGGAGGACATGACCGAACGGGCCATCGGCTGGATCCAGTCCGAGCAGGCCATGACACCCGACAAGCCCTTCTTCGTCTACTTCGCCCCGGGAGCGACCCATGCGCCGCATCAAGTCCCGAAGGAGTGGGCCGACAAGTACAAGGGGGCGTTCGACGACGGCTGGGACGCGCTCCGCGAACGAACGTTTGCGCAGCAGAAGGCGCTCGGCATCGTCCCGCCCCTGACCGACCTCACTGCGCGCGACGCGGTCATGCCAGCCTGGGACGACATGCCAGAGGAGCTCCTGCCGGTGCTGCGGCGGCAGGCGGAGGTGTATGCGGGCTTCCTGGAGTACGCGGACCACTACGTCGGGAAGCTCATCGACGCGATCGACCAGCTCGGGGCGCTCGAGAACACGCTCGTCTACTACATCATCGGCGACAACGGCGCCTCACCCGAGGGCACCCTCCAGGGGACATTCAGCGAGCTGATCTCGATCAACTACCGCGGCGACATCGAGACGCCCGAGTTCCTCGCCTCGAAGATCGACGACCTCGGCGGACCAGAGGCGTACAACCACTACGCGCTCGGGTGGGCGCACGCGTTCTGCACGCCCCTGCAATGGACGAAGCAGATCGCCTCGCACTGGGGCGGAACCCGCAACGGGACTATCGTGCACTGGCCGGCGCGCATCACCGATGGAGGCGGTATCCGCGAGCAGTTCACCCATGTGATCGACGTGGCGAAGACGGTACTCGAGGCGACCGGGATTCCTGAGCCGTCCACCGTCAACGGGGTGACCCAGGAGCCGCTTCACGGCACCTCCATGTCTTACACGTTCGACGACCCCGGCGCCGAGGAGAAGCACGACACGCAGTACTTCGAGCTTCTGGGCAACCGTGGGATCTACCACAAAGGCTGGTCGGCGGTGACGATCCACCGCTACCCGGGGCTGCCGGGCATCACGCAGATGACCCAGAACTTCGATGACGACCGGTGGGAGCTCTACGACGGATCGACCGACTGGTCGCAAGCGCACGATATCGCCGCCGAGCATCCCGGAAAGCTCGCCGAACTGCAGCGGCTGTTCCTGCTGCAAGCCGACCGGTACAACGTGTTCCCGCTCGACGACCGGAAGGCGGAGCGGCTGAACGCGTCGATCGCAGGCCGCCCCGAACTGATCACGGGAACCTCCCAGACGCTGTTCCCGGCGATGCGGCGGCTCCCCGAGAACACGGTGCTGAACATCAAGAACCGCTCGTTCTCGGTCACGGCGGAGGTCACGGTCCCCGACGGCGGCGTCAACGGAACGATCGTCGCGCAAGGCGGACGCTTCGGCGGCTGGTCACTGTACGCGGTCGAGGGTGCGTTGAGCTTCTGCTACAACATGCTCGGCGTCGACTGGTACCGAGTGCGGGCCGATTCCACGATCCCGGCCGGAACCCACCAGGTGCGCTCGGAATTCGCGTACGACGGCGGCGGTCTGGGCAAGGGGGGAACAGTCGCCCTCTATGTCGACGGCGAGGTGGTCGCGACCGGCCGCGTCGAGCAGACGCATCCGTTCATCTTCTCCGGGGACGAGACCACGGATGTCGGCGCCGAGACCGCGACCACGGTGTCCGGCGACTACGACGCGAGCGACTCGAAGTTCACCGGGCGGATCTCCTGGGTGCGCCTCGATGTCGGCGACGACAGTCATGACCACCTGATCGACCCCGAGTACGCCTACCACGTCGCCATGCGGCGGCAATAGCGCCCGTTCCACGTGCCGCAAGAAGATGCGCTGCGTCCGCGGCTCCGGCATTCGAGCAGATATCGAGAAGCGCCCCATCCACCGCGACCGTAGATTGAGTTCAGAGCCGATCGGCGGCTCGCGAACGACGAAGGGGACACGACAATGGCAGACACCACGTTCACCAAAGAGGAGAAGGCCGCCATCAAGGCCGCCGTCGCCGAGAAGAAGGCCATGCAGGCCGGCGCCGACGCCGCGGCCGCGTGCGAGGAGGCGATCGCCGCGATGACCGGGACCGACAAGGAGCTGGCGGAGGCCTTCCACCGGCTGGTGAAGGAGAACACGTCTCTCGCCGCCAAGACCTGGTACGGGATGCCGGCCTACGCCGACGCCGACGGCAGGACGGTCGTCGCGTTCAAGCCGGGCTCCAAGTTCAAGATCCGCTACGCGACCCTGGAGTTCCAGCAGGCAGCGACCCTCGACGACGGCAACCTCTGGCCGGTCGGCTACGCGCTGACGAAGCTCGACGCCCAGGACGAGGAGCGCGTCGCGCAGCTGCTGCGGGCGGCCGTCGGGAGCTGAGCGCTCGCACCACTCCGCGTGTCGCCGCGCAGGACGTGGTTGGATGAGCGCGTGACCCCGACACCCGACGGCCTCCCGGCCGCTGCACGCTCCCGCGTGGAGCGGCAGGCCGCCAGCGGGGTCAGGTCGTCGCTCTTCTCCGCTCCCGCGGCCGCCGCGGCGCGGAGTGCCGCCCTGCTCCCGGTCGGCGAGGTCTTCGGTGGCATCGTCGTCAACCTCGGCTGGACCGGCACGGGCTGCGCCTGGTGGACCATGACGGGTCCGGCGGTGGGACGTTCCACCGCGTTCAACCGGAACGCCTGGCGGTCGCCCGTTACCACCTCCGGCGGAACCACCTATGTCGGCTTCGCCCCGTACGTGAAGGCGTTCGAATCCGCCTGGTACGGGGCCGTCCGGCGGATGCTCGCCGAAGCGGGGGCTCTGGGTGCGCACGGCGTCGTCGGCGTCACGGTCGAGCGCACGCGTCTGGACGGTTCGGCGTGGGAGTTCACCGCGCTCGGCACGGCCGTGCGCTCGGACGATCCGCTGCTCGTCCCGTACCCGAAGAACCGCGGCGACGTGTGGTGCACGAACCTGACGGTCGAGGACACCGCTGCCGCCATCCTCAGCGGCTATACGCCGGGCGAACTGCTCCTCGGCATCTCGGTCTCCACCAAGCACGAGGACTACGAGCTGCGCACCCAGCGCTCGAGCTGGGTCAACGGTGAGGTGACCGGAATGACCGAGCTGATCCAGGCGGCGCGCTCCGAATCCCTGCACCGGCTCGGGAAGAGGGCGTCCGCGATCCCGGGCGCCCAGCTGGTCGTGACCGACCTCGATCTGTTCGAGTTCGACACTCCGTGCGGCGAGGAGAAGGATCTCCACGCCGAGGCGACAGTGATCGGGACCACGCTGGTCCCCGTCCCACGCTACAGCCGCCGCGCCGAACTGTCCGCCGTCACGACCGTGATCCCGCTCAGCGACCTGCGCCCCCGCGCCTGAATCCGACCGCCATCCGAGAGGAACCACCGTGTCCGACCCGTTCTCCAGCGTCACACTCCCGAGCGACGCACGGGCCCGCCTGGCCGACGGCCGTGCGCGGCTGTTCACCAGCGACCTGTCGGTGAACGAGTTCCTCCTCGTCCGGCAGGCCGGATTCCGGCCCGTCGGCCTCGTCCTCGGCTCCAGCGTCTACCATGTGGGCATCCAGGCTCGTAAGTGGGGCAAGAACATGGAATTGGAGAAGCTGAGCGAGGCGATGTACCACGCGCGCGAGCTCGCGATGACCCGGATGGAGGCGGAGGCCGACGCGCTGGGCGCGGACGGCATCGTCGGGGTGCGGCTCGAGATCGAGTTCAAGGAGTACGGCAACGACCTCGCCGAATTCGTGGCCGTCGGCACGGCCGTCGTCGCCGAGGAGAAGCCCCCGACCGGCACCTGGCGGAACAACAAACGGATGCCGTTCACGTCCGACCTGTCCGGCCAGGACTTCTGGACGCTCATCCAGTCCGGCTACGTGCCGCAGGGCCTCGTGATGGGAACGTGCGTCTACCACATCGCCCACCAAGGGATGCTGGCGACGATGAACAATCTCGGCGCGAACGTGGAGATCACCGCGTTCACCGAGGCGCTCTACGACGCCCGTGAGCTCGCGATGGGCCGGATGCAGGCCGAGGCGGAGGCTCTCGATGCGGAGGGCGTGGTCGGCATGCAGCTGCTCTCGCTTCCGCACCGCTGGGGCGGCCACACCACCGAGTTCTTCGCGATCGGCACCGCGGTCCGACCGCTTCGCGACGACCACGTCATCGCGACGCCGAGCCTGGTCCTCCCGCTCACCGACGGCGGACGTGGATGACCGAGCCCGCTGAGGCGGAGGCCGACCCGCAGACATTCTTGACCGAACTGGTCGAGAGCGTCGGACGCGCGCTGCCGCCGGCGCTCGCCGCGCGGGTCCTGGTCATCGAACGCAAGCGGACGCTTGCCGACCGTCTGTTCGGCCGGGCGGGAGCGATCGCGCGCGTCAGCCTGATCGGTCCAGAGGAGACGCTCACCCTCGGGTACGAGCCCGGGCCGCACTGGCGCGGCGAGGTCGATCGTGTGTACGGCGGGGTCACCATCGCCCGCCGCCCCCTCGGCCTCGGCGACTGGCTCACCGCCTTCGCGGGCCGGGTCGCCGCGCTCGCCGCGCAGGCCGCGGGCGACGCGGCCAACTCCTCCCGCGCGCTGCAGACGCTCGGCCTGGAGCCGGTCGGGTCGGAGGTCCAGGTGCGGGACGCCACGATCGAGGCGGACCTGCGGACGCTGCCGGCGCGGCTCGGGCGGCGGGTGCCGGACGAGGCGGTCGCGCTGGTCGGGCGCATCGGCGACCTCCTCATCGACGCGCTGCCGCGGGTGGCCGGTCAGGGCGAGCAGGAGGTCGTGGTGCGGCGGACGGCGACGGTCTACCTCCCCGACACCCTGCGGGCGTACCTGTCGCTCCCGGCGGACTGGACGGCCGACCACGTCCTCCCGGACGGGACGAAGGCCTCGGAGGCGCTGATCGCGCAGCTCGGGGAGCTGGAGCGCGCGGCCAAGCGGCTGCGGGACGCCGCCGTGGAGCACGACGCGTCCGCCCTGCTGGTCAACGGCCGCTTCCTCGCGGAGCGATTCGGGGTGTCGCGGCTCGATCTGCCCTGAACCGTCCGCCGGCCTCAGTTGCTCGTTCCCGAGTGCGACCGGTCCACGTAGCTCTTCGACCGCGAGATCTGCTGCTCCAGCGCGTCGACCGTCGCCGCCATGCTCTCCACCGCCTTCACCCGGTAGGTGTCGATGGAGTCCATCGTCGCGAACACGTTGTCGAACGCGTGTTGCAGGGTCTCGAGGCTGACGCCGGTGGAGATGGCCTCCTCGTGGACGCGTGCGGTCTGCTGGCGCAGCAGCTCGCCGGTGCGGTCGATCATCGAGTTCGTCGCGTCGTTCAGTGCGCTGATCTGGTCCAGGACCAGCTCCTGGTTGCCCAGCGCCTGCGCGACGATGATGGCGGTGCGCAGCGCGGCGACCGTCGTCGTGCGGGCGCGCTCGACGCCCTTGATCAGCTCGACGTTGTTCTTCCGGATGGCGTCGAGGGCGAGGTAGCCCTGGACGGACACCGCGATCTGGGTGGTCAGGTCCTGCCTGCGCTGCCGGATCGGGAACAGCGCGTCCGCGATCAGCGAGTCGGCGCGGCGCGGGTCGGTCGCGCGGAGCTGGGCGGCGCGCGCCTCGATGGACTCGTCCAGAGCCTTCGCGAGCGTGGCGTACTCGCCGAGCTTGCCCATCGTCGCCCACAGGTTGGCGCGCTCCAGGTCGATCGCCGCGTTGTCCTTGAGCAGGGCGTCCTGCCCCGAGATGAGGGCGGTGATGATCGCGTCCAGCTGCTTCTGCGCGGGCTGGTACCGCTCGAAGTAGCGCTTCAGCGACTTGCCGCCGGGGAGCCGCGCGAGCAGCCCCTTCGCCCCGGCCAGGTCGGCGTGGCCCGGGTCGAGCTCGGTGATCGTCGTCCGCAGCTGCTGCAGCGTCTGCGCCACCTGGGTCTGCGGATCCGACGGGCCGCCGCGCCCCCGCGCGGCCGCGAGCGACGACTCCGGCCGCTGCAGCATCCGGTTGGACACCTCGGAGGACGAGCGGATCTCCTGCACGCCCATCCGCGCGATCTCGTCCACCCGCCGGGTGAACTCCGGGCTGCCGGGCTCCACGCCGGCGAGGCCGGCGACGAACTCGTCCGCCTTGGCCGCGAGCGCCGCCCGCTTGTCCGGCGGGACCGCCACCATCCCGACGGCCTGCTCGCCGCCGACCTCCGGGACGGAGGCGGGAGGCGTGAGCGTCACCCCGGCCGGCGGCTCATCCGGCGGGGTCAACGGCTGGTTGAGGTCGAGCTCGGACATCGGTACTCCTCCCCGGTCAAGCACGGGATCGGTCCGGGCCTGACGTCAAGACGCTTGTGCCAACACTAGAACGAACAGTGCGGCCCGGGCGCGGGGTTCGGGCTACTCGCAGGTGCCGCGCTCCTCGCAGGTGCCGCGCTACGGGGTGGGCTCCCTGTCGCGCCCGACGGCGCTGGTGAACCCCGTGACCGGTTGGTTCTCATCGAATGCCGCCGCGCGTCGGCGGAAGCCCCGGGTGAGGATCAGCAGGTAGGCGAAGCCGATCGCCGTCCAGATCAGGCCGCCGATCAGCGCGTCCGCGTGCAGGTTCGCCCACAGGATGCCGGTCAGCACCATGCCGATGCCGGGCAGGACGATGAACGTCACGATGTCGCGGAAGCTCTTGCGGCGGCCCTGGCGGATGGCGAACCAGGCGATCACCGAGATGTTCACGAAGGTGAAGGCGATCAGCGCGCCGAAGTTGATGAAGGCGGAGATCAGTTCGAGCGAGAACGACATCGCCAGCAGGCAGATCGCGCCGACCAGCACGATGTTCAGCGTCGGCGTGTGCGTCTTCGGATCGATGTAACCGAAGAAGCGGCGGGGGAGGACGTTGTTGCGGCCCATCACCAGCAGCATCCGGGACACCGACGCGTGCGACGCCAGGCCGGAGGCGAGCGTGGCCGCGAACCCGGCGGAGACGAAGATCGCCTGGAAGACCGGACCGCCCACGATCAGGCCGATCTGGGGGAGCGGGTCGTCGGTGAACTCGCCGAACGGCGCGTTGGTCGGGAAGCGGAGCTGGGTGAAGAAGCCGGCGATGAGGAAGATCGCGCCGCCGATGACCACAGTCAGGAGGATCGCCCGCGGCATGATCTTCGGCGTCTTGGCCTCCTCGGCGTACATCGTCACCGCGTCGAAGCCGATGAACGAGAAGCAGACCACGGTGGCGCCGGTGAGGACGGCCGACAGGGTGACGCCGTCGTGGAAGAACGGCTTGAACGAGGCGACCGTCCCGTCGCCCGCACCGTTGGCGAGCTGCGCGATCACCATCACGACGAACACGGTCATGACGACGATGGCGAACACCAGCAGGATCATGTTGACGTTCGACGTGCCGCGCATCGTGAAGTAGATGAGCGCGGTGACCACCGCGCAGTAGATGACGACCCAGATCCAGCCGGGCACGTCCGGGAACACCTGCTCCAGGTAGAGCCGGATGATCAGGCAGTTCACCATCGGCAGCAGCACGTAGTCGATCAGGGAGGTCCAGCCGACCATGAAGCCGAGGTTCGGGTGGATGGACTCCCGCACGTAGGTGTACGCCGACCCGGCGCTCGGGATCGCGCCCGCCATCTTGCCGTAGCTGACGGCGGTGAACATCATCACGACGAGCGCCACCAGGTAGGCGGCGGGCACGGCGCCGCTGGTCTCGTCCGACACGATCCCGAACGTGTCGAACACGACGGTCGGCGTCATGTAGCCGAGGCCGAGGCCCACGATGGCCCACAGGCCGAGGTTGCGGCGGAGGGTGCCGGAGCGGGCGGGCGCGGGCGCAGTGGACGTCGTCGTCATGGGCTCTCCTTCGGGAAACGAGAACGGCGCGCTGAGCTCGCCAGCGGGGGTGGCAAAGGCGCAGCCGGTCGACTTCCCGCGACCTTAGCAGGAGAACGGGGGTTTTCTGAAAGAGTCCACAGAAACGCGGTGTGTATCGTCAGCGGGCGGAGGTCGCGACTACCCAGTCGAGCGCGACGCCGAGCGCGGTCAGGACTGAGACGTGGCCTTCGCGCGGTCGCAGCCAGAGCTCGCCGCGCCGCAGGCGCTCCAGCATCCAGCCGGCGTGCGTGGCCGGGATGACGCGGTCCCGTCCGCCCTGGACGAGCAGGGTGGGCGCGGCGACCGCGGCGGGCTCGACGCCCCACGGCGAGACGAACGCACGGTCGTCGTCCACTTCGCCGGCCGGCCCGGCGGCGCCGCCGGCTCCGGCGTCCGCGCCGAGCGCGGCCCACGCGCCCTCCAGCGTGCGGTAGTCGCGCTCGGTGAACGACTCCGGCTCGAACTGCGCGGTCTCCGCGTAGGCGAGGCGGGCCTCGCGGCCGGAGAGGGCGGCGCGCAGCCCACCCGGGTCGGCCATGCCTGCGAACCAGTCGACGTCGCCCCAGTACGGGGCGATCCCGGCGAACGACACCACCGCGTCCACCCGGTTCGGCGCGAGCGCGGCGCAGGCGAGCGCGTGCGGCCCGCCTCCGGAGGCGCCCAGGGTGGCGAAGCGGTCGACGCCGAGCCCGTCCAGCACGGCGAGCACGTCGGCGGCGGCGTCGGCGACCGTCCGGCCGGGGAGCGGGTCGGAGCCGGGGTATCCCGGGCGCGCGACCGACACGACGCGGAGGCCGCGAGTGGCGGCCGCCTCCGCGACCGGCGCGATGACGGCCCCGGTCTGCGGGGTGCCGTGGTGCCAGACGATGACGGGGGCGTCGGCCGCGGCGGCCGTGTCGCCGCCGGTGTCGGCTCCGCCGGTGTCGAAGAACCGGACCGCCCGACCGCCGGGGCGGGTGATCGTCCCGGGACGGCCTCCGGTCAGCTCCGCCACGCGTCCACCGCCGCCTGCAGCTCGGCCTTCCGCGCGGTCGGCGCGAACGACGCGTCGATCGAGGTGCGCGCGAACCGCTCGGCCTGCTCGGCCGTGACGCCGAGGGCGTCCCGGATGGCGAGGTAGTTGTCGCCGACGTAGCCGCCGAAGTAGGCCGGGTCGTCCGAGTTCACGGTCACGCGGACCCCGGCCGCGTCCAGCCGCAGCAGCGGGTGGGCGCTCAGGTCGGGGACCGTGCGCAGCCGGACGTTGGACAGCGGGCAGACCGTGAGCGGGATCCCGTCGGCGGCCAGTCGTGCCATCAGCTCCGGGTCCTCCGCCGCCCGGATGCCGTGGTCGACGCGCTCCACCCCCAGCAGGTCCAGCGCCTGCACGATGTAAGAGGGCGGCCCCTCCTCGCCGGCGTGCGCGACCGCGTGCAGCCCGGCGTCCTTCGCCCGTGCGAACACGCCCGCGAACAGCTCGGGCGGATAGCCGACCTCGGCGGAGTCGAGCCCGACGCCGAGCAGGCGCTCGGGCCGGGTGAGCGCGGCGGTCAGGACGGCGTCCGCGGACTCCACCGGCTGGTCGCGCAGGAAGCACAGGATGAGCCCGCCGGACACTCCGAGGTCGCGCTCGGCCTCCGCCAGCGCCCCGCCGATTCCGTCGATGACGGCCTCGATCGGGACGCCGCGCGCCACGTGCGCCTGCGGGTCGAAGAACAGCTCGGCGTGGCGGACGCCCTGCGCGGCCGCGGTCCGCAGGTAGCGCCGGGTGAGCTCGGCGAAGTCGTCCTCGGTGCGCAGCACGGCCATGGTCGCGTAGTACAGGTCGAGGAACGACTGCAGGTCGGAGAAGTCGTACTGCGCCGCCAGCTCCTCGACGGAGGCGTACGGGAGCTCGACCCCGTTCCGCCCGGCGAGCTCGAACGCCAGATCGGGCTCGAGGGTCCCCTCGATGTGCAAGTGCAGCTCGGCTTTCGGCAGGGCGAGAAGGGTGTCGTCGGAGGGCGGCGTGGTCATGCTTCGATCCTCCCACCGAATGAGACGGGATCGGGCATCGGGCGGATGCGGACCCCGACGCGGCGCCATTACCGTCGACGCCATGCCGTTCCTCGCCCGCCGCCGCGCCCTTCTGCTCGTGCTGGCGGCGGCCACCGTCGTCGTCGGCCTCACCGTCCACGAGACCCTGCAGAGCGCTGCGGGCGCCTTCGCCGGGGACGCGCTCTACGCCGTGCTCCTGTTCCTGCTGGTCGCGCTCGTCGTGCCGCGGGCGCCGGTCCTCGTCGTCGGCGGGGTCGCCTTCGCGGTGTGCGCCGCCGTGGAGGTACTCCAGCTCACCGGCGTGCCCGCTCGGCTGTCGGCGGCGATCCCCGGCGTCGAGCTGGTGCTCGGGTCGACGTTCCAGTGGGTCGATCTGGTCGCGTACGCGGTCGGCGCAAGCCTGGCCACGGCGGTCTCCGCCGGCGTGGAGCGGTGGCTCAGGAGACGCGCAGCAGGATCTTCCCGCGGTGCGCCGACGACTCCATCCGCCGGTGCGCCTGGGCGGCGTCCTCCAGCGGGAACACGGAGTCGATGACCGGGCGGACGGCGCCCGACTCCAGCAGCGGCCAGACGTGCTCGCGCACGGCGGCGATGATCGCGACGCGCTCGGCGAGCGGGCGGGCGCGCATCGTGGTGCCCTGGATGCGGGCGCGCTTGCTCATCAGGAGGCCCATGTCCACCGCGGCCGGGGTGCGGTCGCGGATCGCGATCGACATGATGCGGCCTCCGGTGGCGAGGGCGTCCAGGTCGCGGGCGATGTACGCGCCGCCCACGATGTCGAGCACGACGTCGGCGCCGCGGCCGTCGGTGAAGGCGCGCACGGCCTCCACGAAGTCGTCGGTGCGGTAGTCGACGGCCGCGTCCGCGCCGAGCCCGCGGCAGAAGGCGGCCTTCTCCGGGCTTCCCGCGGTCGCGATGACAGGGGAGCCGAGTGCGTGGGCGAGCTGGATGGCCATGCTGCCGATCCCGCTGGAGCCGCCGTGGACGAGCAGCGTCTCGCCGGGTGCGAGGGCGCCGAGGTCGAAGACGTTCGACCAGACGGTCGCGGCGACCTCGGGAAGGCCGGCGGCCTCCACCGGGTCCACGCCGGGTGGGATCGGGAGGACGAGGCCGGCGTCGACCGTCACGTACTCGGCGTAGCCGCCGCCGGGGAGCAGCGCGCAGACCGCGTCGCCCGCGCTCCAGCGGCCGGGCTCGACCTCCGCGCCGACCGCGTCGATGACGCCAGACACCTCGAGGCCTGGCCACTCCGGCGCGCCGGGCGGCGGCGGGTAGAAGCCACGTCGCTGGCTCAGGTCGGCCCCATTGAGGCCGGCCGCGATCACCCGGATGCGGACCTCGCGGGGCCCGGGCTGGGGATCGGGGACCTCGGCGAGGGTCAGGACCTCCGCCTCGCCCGGCTGCGGCACGATCACGGCGCGCATCAGCGGACCGCCGTCCCTGTGCTCGCCGGCTCCGCGGCGCGGGCGCCGGCGCCAGGACCGCCCCCCGCCCCGCCGTCGCCGGACCGGCCACCGCTTCCGCCGCCCGGCCCGGACCGGCGTCCCAGCACGTCGCGGATGCGCACCTTGCTGGAGTACTCGATCGACCCGTAGCGGAACAGTCGCACGGCCAGCCGGAGCACCACGAAGGAGAGGGCGAACAGCTCGACGATGATGATGATCGCCTGCCAGAGCGGCAGCGACCCGAACGCGTTGAGGATCAGCGCGGTGATCGGCGCGGTGTACGGGAAGTAGGCCAGGATCTGCACGATCGGCGCGTTCGGCGTGCTGATCGCGTAGCTGGAGGCGTAGATCGGGATGACCACCGCGAAGACGACCACCGAGAAGAACGGGGCCGCGTCCTTCGCGGTCGGCATCACCGCGCCGACGGCCACCAGCGTCCCGGTGAACAGCGCGAACCCGCCGATCGTGATGAGCGCGCCGACGATCATCTTCTGCGGGTCGAACACCAGCGTGCTCAGGTCGAGGTTGGGGATGGCGAGTTGGTCGCGGAAGAACAGGTACCCGACCACGACCGGCAGCGCGAAGACCGCGATCTGGATGATCCCCACCGCGAACAGCGACACCACCTTCCCGACCAGGAGGTTGGTCGGGTTGATCGTCGTCAGGATCATCTCGGTGACCCGGTTCTCCTTCTCCTCCAGGGTGGAGTTCAGCATCTGGTTGCCGAGGAAGACGATCACGATGAAGAACGCGGCCAGGAAGATCAGGGCGGGCAGGATCGCCTCGAAGCCGGGAGCGACCGCGCCGTCCTTGAACGTCGTCGTGGCGGTGTTGGTCTCGCCGCGGAGGATCGCGACGTCCACCGGGCTGTTCAGCTTCTCCTCCACGCTCGCCGCCAGCAGCGACTGGGCGACGGCGGAGTACTTGCTGTTCTGGAAGACGCCGGCGTCGGCGCCGTAGACCCGGATCGTCTGCTTGGACGGGTCGGCGGGGTAATCGAAGAACGCCGGGGTCCCGCCGATCTGCACCTCCTCGACGCCCTCGGCGCTGCTGGCGACCTCCTTTCCGCCGTAGCTGTGCGCGACGGAGGGGTCGACCAGGCCGGAGGCGTCGGTGTAGAGGAAGTCGAAGCGCGCGTTCTTCTGCTGGTCGGCGGTGTTGGCGCTGGAGACGTTCGCCGAGATGACGAGCGCGCCCAGCCCGAACACCAGGATCGGCAGGATGAGCGTCACCGCCCAGAAGCTGCGCTTCTTGATCGTGCGCGTGAACTCGAAGCCGATGACGGTGCTGAGGTTGTGGCGGGCCATCGTCAGTCCTCCTGGCTCTCGGCGCCGTACACCTCGACGAAGATGTCGTCGAGCGATTTCCGGGTGGGGGCGAAACGGGTGACGTGGAGGCCGGCCTCCACGAGGGAGCGCAGGATCGCCGCGGTGTCGGCGTCGTTCGCGACCTCCAGCTCGGCGTGGCCGTGCTCGTCGGACGCGACCCGGTAGGCGGGGGAGGGCGGGATCGCGCCGTCGTGGTCGACGTGGACGACCGTGCCGCCGAACTGCTCCTGCACCTCCGAGACGGTGCCGTAGGCGCGGGAGACCCCGTCCTTCAGGAGGATGACGCGGTCGCAGAGCCGCTCCACCTCCTCCATCTGGTGGGTGACCATCATGACCGTGGAACCGGCGCGCTTCTGGTCGTCGATGATGTCCATGAGGAGCCGCCGGTTGACCGGGTCGAAGCCCTTCGTCGGCTCGTCGAGGATGAGGAGCTCGGGCTGGTTCATGATCGTGACGCCGAGCTGGACCTTCTGCTGCTGGCCGCCGGAGAGCTTGTCGAGCCGGACCTTCTCCTTGTCGCCGATGCCGACCCGCTCGAGGTAGTCGCGCGACCAGCGCCGGGCCTGCTCCGCGCCGAGGCCTTTCAGCCGGCCGAAGTAGACCATGACGTCGATGACGGATTCCTTCTTGTAGAGCCCGCGCTCCTCCGGCAGGTAGCCGAGGCGCTCGCCGGCCTCGGGCGAGAAGTCCTTCCCGTCGATGTGGAGGACTCCGGCGGTCGGCTGGTAGATGCCGAGCAGCGCGCGGATGGTCGTGGTCTTGCCGGAGCCGTTGCTGCCGAGGAACCCGAATGTCTCGCCGCGGACGATGTCGAAGGAGAGGTCGCGGATGACGGTGGTCCGGCCGAAGTCCATGCGGAAGCCGGCGATGTGCACGAGCGGCTCGTCGGTGTGCGTGTTCACAGGGTCGAGCCTATTGGGTGGCGGGGCGTGCGGGCCGGGGCTGCGGCGCGAGGCGCGGGCTATGAAAGTGTTGTCGGGCGTCGAAGCCGTGTCACGCGAGCGCGTCGAGCAGGGCGGCGTGCAGCAGGCCGTTGGAGGCCAGCGAGGAGCCGTGCGACGGACCCGGCTCGCCCGTCACCGAGGTGAAGGCTCCGCCGGCCTCCTCCACGATCGGGATGAGCGCCGCCAGGTCGTAGGTCTTCACGTCGAACTCGCCGACCGCGTCCAGCAGCCCCTCCGCCAGCAGCATGTAGGACCACATGTCGCCGTAGGCGCGGTCCCGCCACACCCGCCGGGTGAGCGCGACGAGCCGGTCGAGGTAGCCGGCCTGGTCCCACTGCGCGATGCTCTGGAAGCTGATCGACGCGTTCGCGAGGTCGTCGACGCCCGACACCCGGATGGGCCGCGGCTCCGCGCCGGGGGCGTCCGTCGTCCACGCACCGCCGCCGGTCACCGCCCACCAGCGCTTGCCGAGCGCGGGGGAGCTGACCACGCCGACGCTCGGAGTCCCGTTCTCCGCGAGTGCGATGAGCGTCCCCCACACCGGGACGCCGCGCAGGTAGTTGGAGGTCCCGTCGATCGGGTCGAGGATCCACTGCCGCGCGGCGCTGCCCTCGGTGCCGTACTCCTCACCGAGGATGCCGTCCCCGGGCCGTTCGGCGGCGATGGCCTCGCGGATGGCCCGCTCGACGGCCAGATCGGCCTCGGTGACGAAGGTCCGGTCCGGCTTGGTGTCGATGTGGAGGCCGCGCTCGCGGAAGTGCGCGGACGAGATCGAGTCGGCGAGGTCAGCGAGCCGGAGCGCGAACGCCAGGTCGTCGGAGCGGAGCGGGGCGGTGTCGCGTGCGTCGGTCACGCCAGGAGCCTAGCGGCCACGCGCGGGGACACGCCCGGGCGTCCCGCCCGGCCGCCCCCGATTGGCGTCCCGCCCGAATCGGATGCTAATGTTGAGCCTCGGTCCGGGAAACCGGAACGAATGCGCCTCTAGCTCAATCGGCAGAGCAATTGACTCTTAATCAATGGGTTCAGGGTTCAAGTCCCTGGGGGCGCACCCAACACCGCAGGTGGCGAGAAGCCCCCGATCCCTTGGAAACACTGGGATCGGGGGCTTCTTCGTTTTCGTGGGTGGGTGTGTGATGAGGCTGTTTGCCGACATTTTGTCCACATCTCAATTCGCCGCGCATCGCGACCGGTCTGCTCGAGTTGAAGCCGTCGCGGCGACGCGGATGTAGTTAGAAGGGACGCATCGTGGTAACCGCCCGTCCGACCGCGAAGCAGGGCGTTCCTACTACGTCGGGTTGGCGCTGACGAGTTCGAGTGAACTTCCCGCAGCACAAGGGTTGGCGTCACGCTAAGAGCGCCTGCGGCCTGTGACGCGGTCGTTCCGAGTTTGCGAGCCCCTGTCCGATGATTGGGCTATGAGTGATCGGCATTCGGCGTGATGGTCCGGGTGGAGCCGGCGACGGTCGAGCGTTGGATGGATATCGCGAAGGTCTTCGGCCCGCTAGGCCGCAGAGCCGACTCGTGCTGGTGTCAGCGCTTCCGTGAAGGCGCCGCTCCCGACAACCGGGCCGCGCTGCACGCAGAAGTCGCTCACGCCGGCGTTCCCGTCGGCCTCATCGCCTACGACGGTGATCAGGCGGTGGGGTGGACGCGCGTTGTGCCACGGTCGACGCTACCGGGGATCGCTCGGAACCGGGCGCTCGCCCGAATCCTGGACGACGATCCGGCCGCCTGGTGGGTGGCCTGCTTCGTGGTGCGGCGGGACCATCGCCAGGCCGGAATCGGAGTGCAGCTGTTGGGGGCGGCGGTCGAATGGGCCGGGAGCCACGGGGCCAGCGTCTTGGACGGCCATCCCGTCGACACCGACCGGCTCACGGGGAAACCCTCGCCGTCCGCAGTCTTCACCGGAACCCTCAGGATGTTCGAACGGGTCGGCTTCGCTGAGCTCGGCCGCACCTTCCCCAGTCGGCCGGTCATGCGACGCACGCTCACGGCGTAACGGCTGCGCCGGGGTCGCAGACAACCACAGCCGCACACCCAGCGGGGGCGTCCCCGACCGCACGCGAAACGTGTCCGTAGGCGGGTACCTCACCGGTGCGCGTCTTCTCCGCTGCACGTTGAGGTGCGAGCTGGCGGCGGTAGCGCACGTAAGTCCAGCACAGTGAAGTGCGCGGTGGCAGGGCGTGGCCGTAGCCGCGTCCGGGGTCGCTTCTCTGAGTGACCGACTCGACTGCTCAGAAGCGACGTGCCTGAATGCCTGATCGTGCGCGGTGGTCACGGCCCTCGCGCTGTGCGGACCGCTCAGCGCCGCGCCGGGTCCAGGTTCACGCCGATCCCGTACTTCAGATAGGGCTGTGGGGATCCGATCAGCAGCTCAGGGTTGAGCCACACCAGCTGCGTCTCCGTGAGGCCGAAGCGGCGCGAGACCTGGTAGAGCGTGTCGCCCTCGCTCGGCACGTAGTAGGCGAGCGTGCTGCCATCGAGGACTGTGCGGCCGCGCGCGTTCGCCTCCGAGCCGTGGTCCAGCGGGGCGAGGCCTGGGTATGCCGGTGGCAGCGTCCAGTCGAGAGTCGCGACGGCGAACACCCGCGCGTCGCCGTCCGGTGATTCCTCTAGCGAGTGCAGGAAGGTGGGGTCGCCGGCGGCGGGGGAGTCGAGCGGCGCCCGCATGACGAGCTCACCGTCGGTGCTCGTCGTGGCGGTCACGACGCCGTAGTAGTTCTGGTCCTGGATGTTCTCCGGCCGGCCGTCATGCCTCTTGCCGGTCAACATCAGCTGGATCCCGGCGAGATTCACCGCCGCGGGGTCGTCCGGCCGGATGTGCACGTCGAGTACGTGGTCCTCACCGACCACGATGCGCACCGCGCCCGTCAGCGGATGGTCGGTGACCGTACCCGGGATCGGGTCGTGCGAGACCAGCTTCAGCTGGCCGGTGCCGATGGTCTGGCCCGCTACCAGGAGGTTGGGGAGCTGCTGCGCGTTCGCCGATGGATCCGCGTCCGGACTCGACGTCGCCGATCTCGTGGCCGGGTGCGCCGGAGCGTCCAGCAGCGTGCATCCCGACACCAGTGCCAGCAGAGTCGCAGCGCAGGCGGCGGCCGAGGCCGCCTTCATCCCCCCGTGGATCATGGGTCGACCCTAGCAAGCGGGGGCCGGACAGTTCCCGAGCATTCGCATCATCCACGATCCCGGCAACAAACTTCCCCTGGCGGTGAACCGCGCGCAAGCTGTCGTGGCACGCTTCAGCTGAGGCGGTCCGGGTCCGGGGCGACTCCGCGGCGCGCGCCATGCTCTTCGTCCTTTGCGCCTTCGCGGCGGTGGTCCCCTGGCTGATGGGCACGCTGATCGGCGTGTGGTCGCGGAAGCGGAGCAGCGAGCTGGAGCTCGCACGCGCGACGAGCGATCTGCGCGCGGCCGAGACCGAGGCGGTCGTCGCCGAGGAGCGTCCCGCCGCGGTGGCGCCGGACTCACCGTCACGATGGAACGCTTCGGGGACGGCGGCGGCCTCACCGCGGCCCGGGAGCTCGCGGTCTAACGCATCGTGCAGGAGGGGCTGACCAACGCCCTCGAAGCTGTCGAATAGTGTCGGTCAGGCGATGGCAGGTGTCGACATTGCCGCGAAGGGGCGTCCGGACATATGGGCCAACAATGGCGGTTGTGGTTGACCAGGGTTGCCCAGTTTCTGAACGCGCTGATGGAGGGCGTCTTGGACAGTTTCCGCCGGTGATCGCCGGCGGATGCGGGGTCCCTCGATCTTTAAGCGATGAGCCGTGTTGACCCCCGTTGGTGGAGACGCGGGTGCAGCTCCAGGGCCAGGTCGACGCGTTGATCCCTCGCGGGCGGGAGCGCCGATTACCCCGTTCAGCGATGCGGCCCACGTAGTGCCGCCGAGCGCCCGCGCGTCGGTGCACGCCCGGAGGTCGCTCTCGCCGAGCCGAGACCCCGCAAGCTCGTTCTACCCCCACGTCCGCTCGGCGACACGAGCCGCGACCACGGAGGGACCCGCGTCGCCGGCCTCGACCGACTCGCCCAGGGCGAGCGTGTCCAGGATCGTCGACAGCTGTCCCGCGCGTTCGAGGTGCCAGGCGAGGCCGGCCGGGTCGTCCGCGTGTCGTGCTCTGAGCCGTTCGGCGATCACCTCGGGAGACGCGACGAGCCGTACCACGCGGAGCCGGCCTCCGACCGCATCCTCGTACCGCGGGAGAAAGTCTCGTCTCTCGATGACGCCGGCGAGGATCAGCCTCTGCGCGCCGGCCTCACGGTAGTTCGCGGCCAATGCGGCCAGGTTCCGCAGCTCGAGGCTGACGTTGAACGGGTCGCCGTCGGGCGCGGGACGGAAGGAGCGGATGGCGTCCAGGTCGAGGACCGCGTGCGGCGACGCCTCGGCCGCACTCATCGCCTCCGCGACGGTGCTCTTGCCCACGCCGACCGTGCCGTTCAGGAACACCGTCTGCATGGGACGACCCTACCGGGGGTCGCGAGTGAGCCTCCCCGCGGCCCGTGCGCTCCCAGGGAGGCTGCCGAGCGTTCGTGCAGGCGTGCCGCCCGGCACGGTGCCGATCCGTCCGCCCGTCATCACCTCTCAGCCCTGGGGCTGAACTCCATGCGGATGTCCGCCGTCCCGTCTCCCGCGCGCCCTAGCGTGTCCGTATGAGTTCGTTCCTGCACCGCGGCCGCTGGCTGTTCGAGCCCGCGCTGGCCGTGGCCTTCTTCGTCTTCTGGGCGATCGATCTCGTCGGCCGGCATCAGCTCGGGCCGGGGATGCTCCGCTCGACGGTGCCGTTCTGGGCCGCGCTCCTCCTGCTGGCGGTGGCGATCGGCGTGTCGCACCTCCAGCCGATCCTGGCGATGGCGCTCGGGACCGCCGTGCTGTTCGGCCAGTTGCTGTTCCCCTCGGCGATCTTCGAGGAGCCGCTGGTCTACCTCGGGTACGCGATCGTGATCGTCGTCGTGGCCGCCCGCGTGCACGGTCGGATGCGGGTGGGGGCGCTGGTCTTCGCCGTCGGGAGCGGCGTGTCGGCGGCCGGGCTGCTCGCGTGGTGGCTGGGCGTCGGCCGGGGCGACGCGGGTGCGCGGGCCATGTTCTTCGTCCTGTGCGCCTTCGCGGCGGTGATCGCCTGGCTGATGGGCACGCTGATCGGCGTGTGGACGCGGAAGCGGAGCAGCGAGCTGGAGCTCGCACGCGCGACGAGCGATCTGCGCGCGGCCGAGACCGAGGCGGTCGTCGCCGAGGAGCGCGAGCGCATCGCCCAGGATGTGCACGACATCATGGCGCACTCGCTGTCGGTGATCCTCGCCCAGGCCGACGGGGCGCGGCTGCTGGCCGAGGAGCGTCCCGCCGCGGTGGCGCCGTCGCTCGCGACCATCGCCTCCACGGCGCGCTCCTCGCTGACGGAGGTCCGCGTCCTCATCGAGACCCTCGTCGGCACGCCGGACGGTCCGGCGCACCCGGGGACGGACGACCTGGACGAGCTCGTCTCGCGGCTCAGCGGCTCCGGACTCACCGTCACGATGGAACGCTTCGGCGACGGCGGCGGCCTCACCGCGGCCCAGGAACTCGCGGTGTACCGCATCGTGCAGGAGGGGCTGACCAACGCCCTCAAGCACGCGGGGCCGGGAGCCGTGGTGCGCGTCGCCCTGGACGGACGCGACGATGGGATGGCGCTCTCCATCGCCTCCCGCCCCGACGCCCCCGCCGGTGCGCCCGCTCCGGCGAACGCGGCCGGACGCGGCCTGATCGGCATGCGCGAGCGGGCGAGGCTCGCGGGCGGCTGGCTCGACGCGGGCGAAGACGACGACGTCCCGGGAGGGTTCCTGGTGACGGCCTACCTCCCCGCCGCCGGCCGGACGGAGGCGACGGCATGATCCGGGTCGCCGTCGCGGACGACCAGCCGCTGTTCTGCGCCGGCCTGCAGATGATGATCGAGTCCCAGAGCGACCTGGCCTTCGTGGGGGCCGCCGCGGACGGTCGGCAGGCGGTCGAGCTGGCGCGCTCGCAGCGTCCGGAGGTGATCCTGATGGACATCCGGATGCCGGTGATGGACGGCATCGCGGCCACGCGCGCCATCCGCGGCGAGTCCCCGTCGGAGTGCCCGCGGATCGTCGTCCTCACGACGTTCGACCGCGACGAGGCGGTGGCCTCCGCACTGCGAGCCGGAGCCGACGGATTCCTGCTCAAGGACGCGACGCCGGACTTCATCCTCGCCGCGATCCGGACGGTCCACGAGGGGAACTCGGTCATCGCGCCGAAGTCGACCAGCGAACTGCTGCGCACCCTCGCACGGCGTCGTCCGGAGGCGATCGAGCCACTGTCCGTCCGCGAGAAGGAGGTGTTCCTGCTCGCGGCGCGCGGTCTGAGCAACGCCGAGATCGGCCGGACGGCGTTCATCTCCGAGGCGACGGTCAAGTCCCACATCCGGAGCATCCTCGCCAAGCTCGGCATCACGTCCCGCGTGCAGCTGGTGGCGTTCGCCTACGAGAACGGGCTTGTGCGCTGAAGCGCTCAGGTCGCCCCGTCTCGGAATCGAACGGCTGAGCCATCGCCGAACCGGGCGCGTCAGAGGACGGAGGCCGTCAGTGGTCCGCCATCCGGCGGTACCGGCGTCGGCGGTCCAGTCGGCGAAGCACTGCGGCGGTCGTGGTGCCGATGACCGCGAGGATCGCGATGATCCCGACTGCCACCCACACACCGAGGGGGAGTGCTGCCGGCGCAGAGGTGTTCGCGAGCGGCTCGCTCGCGACCGGGTCGTCGCTGGGGACCGTCGCGCGCGAGTCGGCTGTCGGAGCGGTGCTCGTCGCCGGCTCCGCGGCAGCGGGCGGCGTCGCCCGGGGTGACGCGGATGCGGCCGGCGCGTGGGAAATGCTCGGTGCCGTGCTCGCAGGCGGGTCGGGGCGCCAGCCGGGCTCGAGTGTGATGACCGAGCCGCCCGTCGTCCCGCCGGCGACGCGGAACACGACCTGGCTGATCAGGACGGCGGTGGTGCCCGCCGTGTCGGTGCGCGGGGTGGAGAACACGATCCTCTGCTCCGAGCCTGCTGCCGCGTCCGGAGCGACCAGGATCGTGTACTCGATGTGGAAGCCGTCGGAGAAGGCGTCGGCCATCCGGATCGTCCCGGGCTCGCTGTAGACGTCCACCGGGCCCACACAGGGGCCCGGGCCGAAGTCCGGGTTGAATCCGATCGTGACCCTGAGGACGTCGCCGGCCGGCACATCGGCGGGCGGACTGCGCGGAGGCACCGGCTCGCCGGTCGTCTGGTCGATGACCTGGGCCCCAGCGCTGCACGAATTGCGGGGCGCCGGGACGAATCCGCGCACGTCGGCCGCCTCCGCCGCGCCCATCGAGGAGAGGGCGAGCACGACGCCGGCGAGGAGCGCGACCGCGCCCGAAACGACGCGACGCCCCCACCCACTGCCTCCGTCGACCACGGGCCGAGCGTGTCGCCTGCGGGTGAACGGAAGTGGGACGGCCGCGCAACGAGCGGTATTCGGATCGAGAAGGGAACGAGCGACCGCGCGAATGAACCTTTCCCCCTCCCACCCCGTGTACCTCTCAGGAGCCTGCCCACCATGACCATCCGCACGGAGAGCCGCATCATCGTCGCCGGCAGCGTCGGCGACGTGTGGGCGTACCTGTGTGACGTCGGCCGGTGGGCGGAGTGGGCGCCGACCGTCCTGGAGTGCCGGGTGCGGGGCGGGGGACCGCTGGCCGCCGGCGGCTGGATCGATCAGAGCGCGCGGGATTTCCGGTTCGGCCACCGGCGCAGCGAGCGCGTGACCGTCGTCGAGCCTCCGCACAGAATGGCCTTCGCCGGGACGATCGGCAGCTCGCCGGCGCGGTGGGGGATGGAGGTGCTGCCGGCCGGCGAGGAGAGCACCGACGCCATCATGTGGGTGGAGGTCGACCTCGCCAACGTCATGCGGCTCGTACCTCCTGGGATTCTCCGGCGCAGGATCCAGCGGACGAGCGACCGCGAGATGGCGGCGATCAAGGCGGCGGTGGAGGCGGACGTGCAGGCGGGGCTGGAGGCGCCGTGAGCCAGGTGGACCGCACCAGGGAGCGCCTGATCGAGACCTACCGGCGCAGGGCCGCGCACTACGACGTGGTCTCCCGGCTGTACCTGACTCCCGGCTACCCGCAGGGGTCGCAGCGGCGGCGTGCCGTGGAGGAGCTGCGCCTTCGCCCCGGAGACACCGTGGTGGAGGTGGCGTGCGGGACCGGCCTGAACTTCCCGCTGCTCGAGGACGCGGTCGGGCCGCGCGGCCGGATCGTCGGGGTCGACCTCACCGACGCGATGCTCGACCGGGCCCGGAGGCGCGTGCGGTCGCACGGCTGGCGGAACGTCGCGCTCGTCCAGGCCGACGCCGTCGACTTCCGCTTCCCGGAGGGAGTCGACGCGATCCTGTCGACCTACGCGCTCACCCAGGTGCCCGAGTGCGGGGCCGTCATCGCGCACGGCGCCGCGGCGCTCGCCGAGGGCGGCCGCTGGGGGGTGCTCGACCTGAAGGCCCCCGACCGGACGCCGGCGTGGCTGACGCGGCTGGGGGTCGCGGCGGTCGGGAGGTCCGCCGCGCTCGACGAGTGGATCGGCCGGCGGCCGTGGGAGGCGATCCGGGCCGCGATGGGGGAGGAGCTGGTGGACGTCTCCTGGAGCGAGCTGTGCTTCGGGTCGGCGTTCCTGGCGGCCGGGACGCGGGGCGGGGGCGAGAGGTTCGGCGCTCGTCGCTGACAGGTGCCCTCCTCCGGCCGCTAGGAGGCGTGAATCACGCCTCCGCGGGCCGCGCCGCCGCCTGGCCGGACCCCCGCCTGCGCACCTCGCGCAGCACGATCTGCTCGGGGCAGACGGTGGAGAGGAAGTCGCCGACGGACAGCGCGAGCCGGTCGCCGACCAGGGAGTAGAGGATCCGGTTGCCGTCCCGGCGCTCCGTGACCAGGCCGGCCTGGCGCAGCACGCTCAGGTGGCGGGAGATGGTCGGGCCTGTGGCGTTGAAGCGGCCGGCGATCTCACCCGCAGCGAGTTCGCCGTCCTTGAGGTCCTGCAGGATCTGGCGCCGGGTCGGGTGCGCGAGGGCGGCGAAGACCTCGGTGGCGCTGTCTGTCATGGTTGCAATATAGCACCATTGCTAGATACAGTTTCGCTCAATAGCTGATTAGCTCATTAGCGAAGGAGTTGGGTCGTGCGCATCGCCATCACCGGGGGAACCGGGTTCGTCGGACGTCACCTCGCAGAACGGCTGGAGCCGGACGACACGGTCGTCGTGTCGCGCCGCACCGGCGTCGCGATCGACGACGTGGACGCGCTCACGGCGGCCTTCACGGGCTGCGAGGCGGTGGCGCACTGCGCGGGGATCAACCGCGAACTGGGCGAGCAGACCTTCCAGCGTGTCCACGTCGAGGGGACCAGGGCCGTCGTGGAGGCGGCGCGCCGCGCCGGCGTGAAGCGGATCGTCATGGTGAGCTTCCTCCGCGCCCGGCCCGACTGCGGGTCGCCGTACCACGAGACCAAGTGGGCGGCCGAGGAGCTGGTGCGGACCTCTGGGATCGAGCACACCATCCTCAAGTGCGGGATGATCTACGGCACCGGCGACCACATGGTCGATCACGTGACCCGCGCGGTCCGGACGCTGCCGATCTTCGCGACCGTCGGCTTCCGCGAGCGAACGGTGCGGCCGGTCCCGGTCGAGGACGCCGTCGACGTGCTGCTCGCGGCGCTGGAGGGGCGCGTCCCGGAGCCGACGGTGGCCGTCATGGGCGCGGACGAGCTCACACTGGGGGAGGCCGTGCGCCGGATCGCCCGCGTCGCCGGACGTCGGCCGGTCTACGTGCCTGCGCCGGTCTGGACCATCCGGGCGCTCGCGCAGCTCACCGAGTGGACGATGGTCGTCCCGCTCGTCGCCAAGGCCCAGGCGCGGATGCTGGACGAGGGGGTCGACGAGCCGGCGCCGTTCGCTCCGGAGCCGCCGGCCGGCCTGCGCCCGTGGCGGTCCTTCGACGACGAGCGGATCCGGGCCGCGCTTCCGGTGGGCAGGTTCGGGCCGGAGGACCTCCGTGCTGTGCGCTGGTGGCGCGCGCGGCGCCGATAGCAACCGAACGGTCGGTTTCCCCAGTTCTGGGGATACGACGGGACGGCTGCGGACCCATAGGCTGAAGGGACCTGGCCTGCGTGCCCGGTGACGACAACCCGGTACCCGCAGTCGAGGACAACGTTTCATTTTGCTTACCCCGCGCTCGAGCGCGCTCAGGACACTGGCGGCGCTGACGATCGGCCTTTCCCTGTCCGGCTTCGCCGGCCTCGCTCCGGCCGCACCCGATCCCTCGACCCCCGCACCGAGTGCGCCGGCGTCCACCGACCCGACGGCGACGCCGGCGCCCACCGAAACACCCGCCCCGACCGGCACCCCGGCGCCGACCGACACTCCGGCGCCGACCGACACTCCGGCGCCGACGGACACCCCGACCCCGTCGCCGACCCCGTCCGGCCCGCCCACCACCGCACCGGCCACCGCCCCGAAGAAGGTGCTCTACGTCGCGATCCCGCATCCCGACGACGAGTTCGAGGCCGCGGCCCAGTACGCGAACACCCCGGCCGACTTCAAGGTGTTCGTGCTCATGACGCGCGGCGAGTCGACCTACCACTGCGAGCCGGCCGGGTACCGGCTGAGCGTCCTGGCCGGAGGGCCGCCCGCACCGGTCACGCCGCTCGGGATGCGCACCGCGTCGTGCGAGCAGGCGCGGCTCGGCTCGTGGGTCGGCTACTTCACCGCGATGTCCGCCGCCGACCCGACGCTCCCCGGTGACTTCGCCGCCCCGGTGACCACGCGGGCGTTCCCGACACGGGGCGCGCAGCTCTCCCGCGAGCCTCGCCAGCCCGAGCGCTCCACGGCGCCGGCGTCGACGAAGCGCTTCACCGACACCACCGCCCAGGTCTGGACGGACCGGCAGGGCAGGGGCGTCCTGATCGACTTCGACCTCGGCGACGGCGAGCTGACGCCGGACAAGGTGAGCTGGGCGATGCGGACCGTGCTCGGCAACCGCGCGGAGTTCGGGATCGACCCCGCCCTCCCGGACGACGGCGTCGTCGGCGCCTACAGCAACCTCGCGGCGCGCGGCTGCTTCATCTACGTCCACCCCGACCACGCCGCGGTCGACGACGCCCTCCGGGACGTCGACTTCGGCCTGCAGCGACAGCAGGTCGCCACCTGCCGCACCGATCCGGGCGCGACGGTCACCCGCACCGTCCCGGCCAACGAGCTGAACGCCGCCTACCCGCCGGACGGGTCGCTCGGGGCGTTCGGCGCCAACTACGGCTGGCTGGAGACGCCGGTCATCTCCCGAACGGACCAGAGCTCGCTGTTCATGGGCGTCCAGAGCTTCGACGTCCGGCACCAGCACAAGACCGACAAGCGGGTCAGCGGGTCCGACCGGTTCTCGACGGCCGTCGCGATCTCCCGGGCGGGCTACCCCGGCACGGTGCCCGTCGTGTACGTGGCGTCGGCACTGAACTACCCCGACGCGCTGTCGGCGGGAGCCGCGGCGGCGAAGCAGGGCGGCCCGCTGCTGCTCACCTCGCCGGGAGGGCTGCCCGGCGTGGTCGCGTCCGAGATCGGACGGCTGAAGCCGGCCACGGTCGTCATCGTCGGCGGCGAGAACGCGGTCGGGCCGGCAGTCGCCGCCCAGCTCGCGGCGCTGGCGCCGACGGTCGTGCGGATCGCGGGCTCGGACCGGTACGACACCAGCCGCCGGGTGGCCGCGTACGCGTTCCCCGCCGGATCGGCGCCGACCGCCTACGTGGCCAGCGGGAACAGCTTCGCCGACGCCCTCTCGGCCACCGGCGTCGCGGGCGGGCAGGGCGCCCCGGTGCTCCTGGTCGGCGGGGACGCCGCCTCCGCCGCCGGCGTCGCGAGCACCCTCGCAGCGCTCCGCCCCGCGTCCATCACGGTCGTGGGAGGCACGAACGTCGTCCCGGCGTCGGCCCAGACCGCGTTCGCCGCGATCGCGCCGGTCCACCGGCTGTCCGGCTCGGACCGCTTCGCGACGAACGCGGCGGTGATCCGCTCGGTGTTCACCTCCGCCGACGACGTGCTGGTCGCGTCCGGCCTGAACTTCCCGGACGCGCTCACGGGCGCCGCCTGGGCCGGCCACGCCGGGATGCCGCTGCTGCTCGCCCGCGGCGGCTGCCTGACCAAGCCGGCGTCGGACACCGTCTACGCGCTGGGCGCGGGATCGCTCACGCTCCTGGGCGGCGCGGACGTCGTCGGCGACGACGTCGCGGCGGGCGTCATCTGCTGAGCGGGCGGCATCGCTGCGTAGGGTTGCCGCTCGCGGTCGTTGCGCAGGTCGCCGCTCGCTGTCGTTGCGGCGGGGGCGGCGCTCTCTTTCGCTGCGCCGGTGTGTCGGGATGCCGCTCGGCGTCGCTGTACCGAGGCGCTGCCCGCCGCTCGCGCCGGGCGCTGCCCCGCCGTCAGAGCGCGGGGACTGCGCCCGTCACTGCGCCGGGACCCCGCTCGCCTGCGAACCCCCGCTGTCGACGACGCGCACCGCGTCCGGGCATCCGGACTGCGCGGCCGCGCGGAGCAGGCCGCCCGCCTGCGCGTCGGACAGCGAATAGCTGGAGCGTTCGACGGCGACCACCTGGGCGTAGAACGCCGGTGACATCTTCGGCGACCGGAGTGTCGAGCAGACCAGGTCGGTGAACTCGCCGACGGTCTCCGGCGTCACGTCGTGAACCGTGGGGAGGCCGGCGACGTAGTCGAGAACCGCCGCGTCACCCGCACTCAACGGAGTCGACGGGCCCGGCGTCGCTCCGCCCGGCGTGCCGGTCGGACGCGGTCCCGCGGCGGCGGGGGAGGAGGCGCGCGGCGCCGGCGACCGGTCGGGTGCGACCGCGGCGAGCGCGGCCGCGCCCGCGACGAGGCCGACGGCGGCCACCGCCACGACCGCGAGCACGATCCGACGTCCGTTCGCCACGCTCACCCCCCCCTGGTGCGAGTCTTCAGCCTACCGGCCGGCCCGGGCCGTCCCGCTCACCAGGGCAGCACGCCGTAGCCGCCGTCGCCCTCCCGCAGCCACAGGTGCCCCCACAGGATCCCGGACGGGCCGTCGTCCGGCAGCGTCGCCAGGTGGACGCTCGGCTCCGCGCCGTCCTCGACCGAGCGGACGCCGCGGTGGTCGTTGAAGTCGGTGTCGGTGAAGCCCGGGTTGGCGGCGTTCACCTTGATCGGGGTGTCCTTCAACTCCTTCGCGTACATCGCGGTGAGCATGTTGACCGCCGCCTTCGACGACGGGTACTGGGCCGAGGCGGGCAGGTCGTGGAGCGGGCTGGCCGGGTCGGACTGCGAGCCGATCGAGCCCACCTCGCTGGAGACGTTGACGATCCGGGCGGCCGCGGCGCGGCGGAGCAGCGGGAGCATCGCGTTGGTGACGGCGACGACGCCGAACACGTTGACCTCGTACACGGCGCGCATGTCGTCCAGGGACGTGGCGCTCGCGAGGGCGCGCTGCCGCGAGACGGTGGCGGTGCCCGCGTTGTTAACCAGGACGTCCAGCCGGCCGAACTCGCGGTCGATCCACGCGGCCGCCTCCTCGATGGAGGCCTGGTCGGTCACGTCGAGCCGGACGAACCGGGCGTCCGCTCCGCCGTCGCGCAGCGCGGCCTCCGCGGCGAGGCCGCGCTGCTCGTCCCGCGCGCCGACGAGCACGGTCATCCCGAGCTCGCCGAGCCGGCGCGCGGTCTCGAGGCCGATTCCCTTGTTTGCCCCGGTGATCAGGGCGATCTTCGTGGTCACGTCGATCCACTGTACGCGCGGACGGGTTCACCGTTCCCGGCGCGTCGGGTAGTCTCGATGACGGAATCGGCGCGGGGAGGCCGCCTCCATCGCCCGCGGTTGCGGCGCAGCTCCCCGCCGCTGCGATCCCCGATCACCTCCGCCTCATCAGGATCAACCGCTGTGCCCTGCCACGGATCGGCCGAAAGGAACACTGTGCGCTCGACGAACACTGTGCGCTCGACGAACACTGTGCGCTCGACCGGAAGCAAACCCGTGCGCTCGACCGAGCTGGACTCCCTGCGCGGAGCCGCGGCGTTCGCCGTCCTGCTGTGGCACACGACCGCGAGCTCTCTGCACGGCTTCCTGGTGGGCTCGCACTTCGCGCCCGTCGCGAGCCCCTGGTACAACCTGATCATGTATTCGCCGCTGCGGATCTTCAGCGCGGGCCCGGAGGCGGTCTGGCTGTTCTTCATCCTCTCCGGCTTCGTGCTCACCCGCTCCGCCGCGTCGCCGCACTACCGCTGGGACGCCTACTACCCGAGCCGGATCATCCGGCTCTACCTGCCGATCATCGCCGCCGTGCTGCTCACCGCACTGACGTTCATTCTGCTTCCACGCCAGGTCACCCCGGCGAACAGCCCGTTCGTCGGCGGTCTCCCGAACGACTACGGTCTCGGCCTGATGGTGCGGGACATGACCCTGCTGACCGGCACCACCTCGGCGAACGTGCCGCTGTGGTCGCTGCAGTGGGAGGTCCTGTTCTCGATCCTGCTGCCGATCTACGTGCTGGCCGCGCGGTCGATGCCGAAGCTGGCGCTGGCCGCCTCGGTCGCGCTCATCGTCGCCAGCGTGTGGACGGACTCGCTGTTCCTGCTCTACATGCCGATGTTCCTCATCGGGTCGGTGCTCGGCTTCCACTGGGAGGCGATCGCCGACCGGCTCCGCGTCGTCGCGGCCGGGGACCTCCGCGGGACGCTCCTCGGCACGGCCGGCGTGCTCGTCGCGGTGTTCCTGATCACGTCGTCGTACACGTTCAACTTCTTCATCATCCAGCAGGCGGGCACGAGGTCGCTGGTCACCAGCAACGCGTTCACCCTGCTCCGCCTCGCCGGGATCGTCCTGCTGCTCTGCCTCGCCCTGACGTTCCCGCCGCTGCGCCGCGTGCTGCGGTGGCGGCCGCTGGTGGCGCTCGGGACCATCTCGTTCAGCCTCTACCTGACGCACGGCCCGCTGACGATCGGGCTCGCGTTCGTGATGGGGCCGGGGATCGGGACGACGATCGTGCAGATCGTGGGCAGCCTCGCCCTGGCGGTCGCGTTCTACTTCGGCGTCGAGAAGTGGGCGCACCGGCTCTCCCGGCACGTGGCGCGGACCATCCGGGAACGGTGGAAACCGGCGCCCGCCCCGGCGGCGGCGGAAGCCTAGGTCCGGTCCTTCCGCGGCATCACGACCTCCTTGATGATGAGGATGATCCCCGCGGAGATCGGGATGGCCACCAGCGCGCCCGGGAGGCCGAACAGCGTCGAGCCGGCGAGCGCCGAGATGAGGACCACGGAGCCGGGCACCGACACCGCCTTGCCCATGACCTTGGGCGTGAGGACGTATGCCTCCACCTGCATGTAGACCAGCATGAAGACGAGCACGACGATCGCGCTCACCGGGGAGTGGATGAGCGCCAGCACCGTCATGATCACCGTGGTCAGCACGGTTCCGATCAGCGGGATCAGCGTGATGAAGAACGCCGCGAGCGCGATCAGGAAGGCGCCGGGCACGCCGGTGACCAGCAGCAGGATGAGGCTGTAGGTCGCGTTGAAGAACGCGAGGATCACCATGCCGCTCAGGTACTTGCCGAAGTTCTGCAGGATCCGCTCGGAGTAGCCCTCGAACCGGTCGCGGTGGGACTTGCGCACCAGGTGGTAGAGGGACGCCTTCGTGGAGTCGTAGGAGGCGATGAAGTAGATGGTCAGGATGGCGATGAAGAACCCGGTGGTGAAGCCGTTCAGCACCGAGAGGCCGAAGCCGACCAGGCCGTTGCCGACGTTCGCCCAGGTCTGCGGGTTCTTCACCTGGTCGGAGATCCAGGTGAGCGCCTGACCCAGGACGCCGTTGCTCGCCGCGTTCGTGGTGTCGTACCAGCCCTCGGCGCGCAGCTTGGCGACCTCGGCGGGAATGGCCGTCGCGAGGTTGGTGATCTGCTGGATGATGAGCGGAACGACCACCCAGATGATCCCGACCAGCACGCCGACGATGAGCAGGATGACCGTGACCAGCGCCCAGCCGCGCTTCATCCCGTGCCGCTGGAACCAGCGGATCAGCGGGTCGAGGCCGACCGTCGCGAACGCTGCGAGGAACACCGAGAAGATGATCGACCGGAGGCCGTACAGCATGTACCCGGTCGCGATCGCGCCGAGGGCGCCGAGGGTGACGACGAAGCCGAACAGCAGCGGGCTGCGCTTGTACAGCGGTCCGCCGTCGCCGTCGGCGGCGCCGCCGCCGTCACCGGCGTGCGCCTGCATGCGCCGCTCCGGCGACTGGATGAAACGCATGGCCCCGCCTCTCGTCGTCGGCGTGTGTCACGCCTTCCGCCGAGCGTAGGGGCGCGGAAGGCGGGGCCACAAGCGCGACGCGCGGTCAGCGGTCGCGCGCGATGACCGAGAAGTCCTTCCCGCCCTGGCCCGCGTCGATCGCACGCTGCAACTCCGCCGCGACCAGCGCGACGGCCGGGAGCGGCACGTCGGCGGTGGCGAGCATGAGGCGCGCGTCCTTGGCGAGCGCGTCGGCCGTGAACTGGGCGTCGTCGAACTCGCCCGCGACGACGACCGGTCCCTTCATCGCCGCGAACGGCGCGATCCCGGTCAGCGACAGCGTCGCCAGCACGTCGTCGTCGGCGAGTCCGGCGGCACGGCCGAACCGGAGGGCCTCGGACAGTGCCTCCATGGAGATCGCGAGAGCGAGGTTCGCCACCAGCTTGGCGGCGGCCGCGGCGGCCGGCGTGTCGAACGTGCGGAGCTTCTCCTGGTCCGCCCACAGCCCGACGATGCGTTTTGCCTCGCGGACCGCGTCGTGGTCGCCGCCGACGAGGACGGCGAGTGCGCCGGCGCGGGCGGGAGCGAGCGAGCCGACGACGGGGGAGGCGACGTACCGGATGCCGAGGGAGGCCGCGCGCCCGGCGAACTCGGATGCGTCGTCCGGCGACACCGTGGTCACGTCGATCCAGAGCGTGCCGGGGCGCCACGGCAGGTCCGCGTCGAGCAGTGTCTCCCGGACGGCGTCGGGTCCGAACAGCACGCTCACGACCGCGTCCGCGCCGGCGACCGCCTCCGCGGCGGAGCCCGCGACACGGGCGCCGCGACGGCCGATCGTTTCGGCGGGGCCGGGTGAGCGGTTCCACACGGTCACGATGTGGCCGGCGTCGATCAGGTGGGGGACGAGCTCGCGGCCCATGCGGCCGAGCCCGAGGAATGCGATGTCCATAGCGCCACTGTCCACCGTCGACGGCTCAGACGGAACCCGGGAGGCGGGGCGGAAGACCTGAAGCGCGCCCGTCCGCCTCCCGGAGCGGCGAGTCGATCCCTCCGGAGCTGACCGCCGCCGCATCCTCGCCGCTCACGCGAACGGCCGCACCTCGATCGGCAGCGTCGTCGCGACGGCGAGCCGTCGGCCCCACTCGAGGGCGGCGTCCCGATTGGGAACATCGACGATGGTGAAGCCGCCGAGGTGCTCCTTGCTCTCCGTGAACGGTCCGTCGGTGGCGAGCACCTCGGAGCCCGACGGCCGCAGCACGGTGGCCGACTCCGGCGGAAGGAGGCCGTTGGAGAACACCCAGGCGCCGGCCGCCCGCATCTCGGTGTTGAGGGCGTCGAGGTTCTCGCCGATCGCGGCGAGGACCTCCGGCTCGGGGACGGGCCCGTCGGGCTGGTAGACGCTGAGCAGGTACTGGGACATGGTCGTGATTCCTTCCTCTCACCTTTCGTACGAACGGGGAGGTGTCATCTCGACATCATGTCCCAGAACGGTCACATTCCTCACGAATGTCGACTCTGACGCGGCGAACGTCGACATTCGTGCGGAATGTCGCCGGGGGTCAGCCCACCCGCTCCAGCTTCGCGACCCCGATCTTGGAGTCCGCCATCCCGTAGAACACCCAATCGGTCTCGCCCACCCGCTCGATCGCGGTGGGGAACACCACGTTCGGCACGATGCCGCTGCGCTCCTCCTCGGTCTCCGCGCTCAGCAGCGGCTCGGCGGTGCGCTGGACGACCTTCCACGGCTCGTCGGCGTCGAGGATCATCGCGCCGGCGGCGTAGTTGACGTGCTTCTGCTGGTCGACGCCGCGCTCCAGGCGGCCGGTGACGCCGTGGTGCAGCAGCAGCCAGCCCTCCGGCACGCGCACCGGCGCGGGTCCGGCGCCGATCTTCAGCTCCTCGAACGGGAACTCCGGGCCGGCCAGGAACCGGTTGTGCCGCCACCGGGCCAGCTCACCGAGGTCGTCGCGCACGGCGGCCAAGGGGATGAACGCGATCCAGATGCTCGGCCGCTTCTCCTCCAGTCCGGTCGGCGGGTGCGCGCCCTCGCCGTCGCGGACCTCGCCGAGGTCCCACACCGGCCGGTGCAGCACCGCGAGGCTCTCCACGCCGTCCGGTCCCGTCACCGGCTCCGGGAAGAACACGGTGTCCTTGTTGTGGAACAGCGCCAGGTCGACGCCGAGCTCGTCGTCGTACTCGAAGCTCACCGGCCCAAGGCGCTGCCAGGACCGGAGGTCGGAGGAGACGGCGACGGCGGTGCGCGGCCCGAGCGGGCCGTAGGCGACGTAGGTCATCACGTGGAGGCCGAGGGCCGGCACGAACGTGGTGCGCGGATCCTCCACCCCGGAGTTGCGCCGGCCGCGCTCGAAGTCGCGGTCCGGCGCCAGCACGACCCCCTCCCGCTCGACGCCGACGGGTACGCCGCCCTCGACGACGACCCGGGCGAGGCCCACACGGGACACGTTGCCGTCGGCGACCAGCCGGGGCAGCAGGTACAGCTCGCCGTCGGCGTCGCGGCCGGACGCGGGGTTCAGCACGCCCTCGGCCTCCAGCGGCTCGCCGGGGTCGGGGGTCATCACCACGCCGGCGCGGGTGAGTGCATACGGGAAGGGGGCAGTCACGTCGTGACCTCCTTGTAGACGTAGAGTTCGCGCTCTCCTCGGGGAGCGTCCCAGCCTTGCGCGAACGACCAGCGGCCGTCCAGCCTCTGCAGGCCGCCCCAGGCGAGGGAGCCGCCGCGGTGGAGGCCGGTCTGCGTGAAGGGGGCGTCGACGGAGTAGTGCGCCTGGGCCGCGGCGAAGTCGCCGTTCTCGTCGGCGTAGAAGAAGTCCAGCACGAGGTCGTCCCCGCGCACCACGGCGCAGGCGACCTCGAACAGGCTGCCGGACAGCGGCGACAGGTCGAGGTAGGGCTGCTCGGCGAAGGTCCAGGACACCAGGTCGTCGGAGTGGCCGATCATCGGCCGGCCGCCGCAGCCCTCGGAGAGGTACATCAGGTACTCGCCGCCGATCCGCACGGCGCGGCCGTGCTCGTCGCGCGGCACGACGGCGCCCTTCGCCCAGTCCTGGGACACCTCGAGCGGCACGACGAGGCCGATCTTCTCCCACGACATCAGGTCGTCGGAGACGGCTCCCATGATGTCGACGGCGATGTCGCCCGCTTCCGTCCGCCGATTGGCGTTGTAGAACAGCACATACCGTCTGTCGGCCTCGTAGACCTTCGGGTCCTCGCAGCCGAGCGGCTCGTTGGGCAGCGTCGGGTAGACGACCGGGTTGGCCGGGTCGTCGTGCCACACCCCGTCCCGGCGGACGGCGTGGCCGATCCGGCTGGCCAGCGACTCCATCCGCGGGGAGGCGCGGTAGAACAGGTGCAGCTCGCCGTCGCGCTCGATCATCGTCGGGTTGAAGATCGCGCTGCTCGTCCAGCCGACGCCGGTGGGGTCGTCCCACTGGCCGTCCAGCCGGAAGGTGAGCGCCGGGTCCCGCTGGAACGGGCCGATCGCCCAGTCCGGCGGGTCGACGTAGTTCGCCGAGAAGTGGTCGGTCGAGATGTGGTCGGTGAGGGCGTTGGAGTGACCCAGCGCCTCCTCGTAGCTGAGGCGGAGGGCGTCGGTGTAGACGGCGTCCACGGTTCTCCTTGCGTTGCGTGACGGGTGGTGGGCGGCCGGCTCAGCCCTTGACGGAGGAGCCGATGTCGGTGGAGGTGAAGTAGCGCTGGAACACGATGAACAGCACCACGACGGGTGCGGCGAGCACCACGGCCCCGGCGAGGATCGCCCCGTACGGGTTCGACGTGGAGGCCGCGACCGTGCTGATGTAGTTCGCCAGCGAGACGGCCAGCGGCTGCAGGCTCGCCTCCTTCGTGATCAGGAACGGCCAGAGGAACTCGTTCCACGGGCCGATGAAGGTCAGCAGCAGCACCGTGACCAGCGCCGGGCGCACCAGCGGCAGCGCCACGCGCCAGAGCAGCGTGAACTCCCCGGCGCCGTCGATCCGCGCCGCGTCGAACAGCTCGCGCGGCAACTGCAGGAAGTACTGCCGGAAGATCAGCACCGCCGCCGAGTTGATCGCGAACGGCAGGATCATCCCCAGGTAGCTGTCGCCGAGCCCGTAGTTGCGCGCGATCAGCACGTAAAGCGGGATCATCAGCAGCTGGAACGGGATGGTCTGCACCAGCAGCGCCAGTGCGAAGGTCACCCCGCGGCCCCGCCACTGCAGGATCGAGAGCGCGTACCCGGCGAGCACCCCGAACACGACCGTGAACAGCAGCACGCCGCCGGTGAAGATGCCCGAGTTGACCAGCCCCTGCCAGAGGTTGATCCGGGAGTCGATCGCCGCGTAGTTGTGCAGAGTCAGGTTGGCGGGGTTCGGGAACGCGCCGGCGACGGTGGTGTCCGGGGACGCCTGCAGCGACCCGACCAGCATGTAGTAGAAGGGGAACAGGAAGGCGATGGCGCCGAGCGTCAGCACGACGCCCTGCAGGATCGCCTGCGGCCGGCTCAGCCGCGTGGAGGCGGCCAGGTCGCGGCGGCGGCGCTGCCGGGGAGCGCGCGGGCTGCGCGCCGCCGGGTCCGCGCCCGTGGTCTTCAGGGTGGTCATCAGTCGCGTCCTCCCGCGAATCGGTTCTGCAGCCAGCCGATGATCAGCACCAGGATCACGAGCACGACGCCGATCGCGGCGGCGTAGCCCGGGTGGCCCTGCTGGATGCCCTGCTGGTAGATCAGGAGCACCGGCGAGGTCGAGTGGCCGTCCGGGCCGCCGCCCCCGGTGAGGAGGTACGGCTCGGTGAAGAGGTTGGCGCCGGTGATCGTGGCCAGCAGCAGCACCAGCACCGTCGCCGGACGCACGCCCGGCACGGTGACGGAGAAGAACTGCCGCACCCGCCCGGCGCCGTCGGTCGCCGCCGACTCGTACAGCTCGCGGGGCACGTTCTGCAGCGCCGCGAGGTACAGCAGGATGTAGAGGCCGAGCTGCTTCCAGGTCACGTAGATCGCGATGGTCGGCATCGCCAGCACCGGGTTGACGAACCACGACGGGTTCGGGGCGAGCGGGCCGAGGATCTGGTTCACCAGTCCCGTGCTGTTGAACAGGAACAGCCAGACGCCGATGATCGCGACGCTCGCCGTGACGTACGGCACGTAGTAGCTCACGCGCAGGAACGTCCGGAATCGCGTGATGCTGTTGAGCCCGTTGGCGAGCACCAGCGACAGCACCACGGTGAGCGGCACGTTGATGATCAGGAAGATCCCGACGTTGATGAACGACTGGATCACGGCCGGGTCGGTGAAGACCTGCACGTAGTTCTGCAGGCCGACGAAGGGCTGCGTGACCTGCGCGCCGGGGGCCGCGAAGAAGTAGTCGAAGAACGAGATGTAGACCGCGTACACCAGCGGGTACGCGAAGATCAGCAGGACGAAGATCAGGTACGGCGCGGCGAACAGCCAGCCGAGCGGGTTGCTGCCGAGGACGCGCCTCACCAGGGGAGGGCGCCGCCGCGGGGCCGTCCCGGCGGCGGGCGCGGTGCCCGCCGCCGGGGGAGCGGAGAGGGTGCTCATGGCTACTTCTGAGCCTGGAGCTGGTCGATCTTCTGGGACGCGGCCTTGAAGGCGTCCTCGACCGAGCCGTTGCCGTTGATCACCGCCTTGGAGTAGGCGTCGCGGAGGGCCTGCAGCTGGGCGATGGTGTTGGTGCCCGTCGGGTCGTCAGCGGTGCGCTCGCTCTGGGCGCCGAACTCCTTGTACGCGGGGTGCGCGTCGAAGTAGCTGGAGTAGACGCTCGCGACGTTGGAGCGGATCGGCATCTGGCCGGTGACGTCCAGCAGCTTGCCGTCCTGGTCCTTCGAGGTGGCGTACTTGATGACGTCCCAGGCCGTGCCCTGGTTCTTGCACGAGGTGTACATCCCGATGTTCTTGGCGTCCGGGAAGGTGTACGTCTCGTCGGCGGACTTCCCGTCCTTGGTCGGGACGGGCACCGAGCCCCACTGGATCTTGTCGCCGTAGTACGCGATGGCCCACGGGCCGACGATGGCCATGGCCGCCTTGCCGTCGGCGAAGGCGTCGCCCTGGTACTGCTCCTTGCCGGCGAGGCCGTCGGCGTAGATGCTCTTCCAGAAGTTCGCCACGTCGAGCGAGTCCTGGCTCGTGAGCGTCGACTTGCCGTTCTCGATGAAGGTCTTGCCGCCGGTCTGCGCGGCCAGCAGGGGCAGATAGTCGAAGTTCGGCTGGAAGAACTCGCTCGTCGGGGCCGGGTAGATCGCGTACGGCGCGGCGCCGGACGACTTGATCTTCTGGGCCGCGGCGAGGAACTTGTCGTAGGTCGACAGGTCGGGCTTGCTCGGGTCCAGGCCGGCCTTCTGGAACAGCGCCTTGTTGTAGAAGATCATCACCGGGTTCTGCTTCCACGGCATCTGGTAGAAGTCGCCGTCAGGGGACTTGTACTGGTCGGCCGCTTTGCCGCTGCGGGACTCGATGTAGGAGGCGCCGTCGGAGAACTTCGACAGGTCGACGAGGCCGCCCTGCTTCTGCCACTGGCCGGTAGCCGCCGGGAGGTTGTTGAACACCAGGCAGGGCGTCGTGCCCGCGGTGATGGCGGCGCCGATGACCTCCTCGGTGCTCTTCCCGGCGGGGACCTCCTGGGCCTTGATCTGCTCCTTGGGGTGCGCGGAGTTCCAGGAGGCCACCATGGCCTTGCCCCACTGCACCTCCTGCGCGTTGTTCGAGTACCAGATGGTGATCGGGCCGTGCGCCTTCATGGCGTCGGTCTGTCCGCCTCCTCCGCTGGAGCCGCAGGCGGCGAGGGTGCCGGCGACGACGCCGGCGCTGATGACGGCGACCGCGAGTCTGCGGAAGCCGGTGATGCGTTTGCGCATGATGTGTGCTCTTTCCGTGATTTCAGTGACGCGATGGCGGCGCCGTGGAGGCGCGCACCACCAGTCGGGCAGGGGGCAGGGCGACGTCGGCAGGCTCGCCGTGCTCCACCAGCCGCAGCAGTGCGGTGGCGGCGGCGATGCCCCAGCCGGCCGGGTCGTTGTCCAGGGTCGTGAGGGTCGGATAGATGTAGGTCCCGATCTGGGAGCCGTCCAGCCCGGTGATGGACAGGTCGTGGGGGAGCCGGAGGCCGCGCTCGTGCGCGACGCCCATGCCGGCGATCGCCATCGGGTCGTTCCCGTAGACGATCGCGGTCGGCGGCTCTGCGGAGTCGAGGAGCGTCTTGGTGGCCTCGGCGCCCTGCTCCGGCGAGAAGTCGGTGGGGACGATCACGGGGTTCAGTCCCGCCGCCCGCATCGCCTGCTCGAAGCGCTCGCGGCGGCGGAGGCCGTGCAGCATCCGCTCGTCGCCGGACACGTGCGCGATGCGCCGGTGGCCCAGGCCGAGCAGGTGCGCCACCAGCTCGTCGATGCCGGCGTCGTAGTCGCGCGTGATGACGGGGAACGGGCTGCCGCCGACGGGCTCGCCGAGCGAGACCGCCTGGGAGCCGAACCGCTGCACCAGCGCGATGCGGTGGTCGTCGGCGAGGAGGTCGGTGAGCAGGAAGCCGTCGACCCGCTTGTCCGCGGCGAGGCGCTCGTAGGCGCGCGCCTCCGCCTCGTGGTCGGGGACCACGGTCAGCACCAGCACCTGGCCGCGCTCGGAGAGCACGGTCTCGACGCCGGCGATGAACGCCGCGAAGAACGGGTCGACCTCGATGGTGCGGGCGGCGCGGCGGAGGATGAGGCCGAGGGCGTAGGCGCGCCGGGTGGTGAGCCCGCGGGCGCTCGGGTTCGGGGTGAACCCGAGCTCCCGCGCGGCGGCGAGGATGCGCTCGCGGGTGTCCAGGGCCACGCCGGGCTTGCCGTTCAGCGCGAGGGACACCAGGCCCTTGCTCACGCCCGCCGCTCGTGCGACGTCGTTGATCGTGATGTCGGCCGGCGTCATCGCGGCACCACCGTGGTGAAGCCGCCCGGCACGACCGTGACCGTGCCGTGGCCGTTCAACGGGATCGGGGCGCCGACCTGGTGGCCGGAGGCGTCGTAGCGGGTGGCGAGCACCGGGCCGGAGGAGCCGAGGTGCTGCGGTACCGTCGCCGAGGTGGCGTTGACGTAGACGTCGAGGCTGCTGGATCCGGTCAGGCCGAGGTGCGAGACCACCGGCTGCACGAGCACCGCGTCCAGGCGGCCCTGGCCGCTCACGCGCGCCGTGATCGTGGTCGCGTCCGCGGGAGCGGAGACCGGCAGGGTCCGGGGCAGCAGGAACACCGGACTGGGCGCGATCCCCTGTGCGCCGGGGCGTACGTTCTGGCTGGTGCCGAGCTGCACGGTGCGGTTGCCCGCGCTCGCCGTCCACGCCGTCGTGCCCGACCCGCTCGTGGCGGTGCCGTCGGGTCCGAGGTCCTCGATCGGGAGGATGCGCGCGGCGGCGTGGCCTGCGGGAAGCGTCATCGTGACCGTCGCGCCTGTGGCGGCGGAGACGTAGGCGCCGCCCGACCAGTTGGCCGAGCCCGTCCACGCGGATGGCGGGGTCACGACCGTGGCCGGACCGGTGAGCGCGCCCTTCTCGGCCTCCACGACCTGGAGGCCGTCGACGGCGGAACGGTGCGTCAGCGCCAGCGCCTCGCGCTTGATCGCCGGGTGGGCGTCCAGCGCGAGCATGCTCAGCTCGGTGTGGATGGCCGACTCGGCGCCGCAGTTGTGGTTGACGCCGCCGTCGCCGCCGATCCCGTCGACGCAGACGCCGGTGGCCGGGTCGTAGACCGGGACACCGGCCGGGTTGGCCCCGAAGTACCAGGCGGCCTGGGCGCCGGCGAGGGTGGCGAGGCCGGTCGAGCCGGTCGCGTCGGAGGCGGCGACCAGGCCTTCCACGCGGGAGTCGACACCGTACGCGATCTGCGACGGGTCGGCCGGGGTCGGGGTCCAGCCGTTGTCCGGGCCGCCGCTGGCGAGGAGCTGCGGGGTGAAGCTCGCGAGGTCGGTGTTCGCGGCGTTCTGGAGGCCGCCGTCGTGGAGCTGCGTGGCGGCCGCGGTCAGCGCCGCCGGCTGCATGCCGCCCCAGGCGTGCCAGAAGGTGGGGGAGTTCGCCTCGGGCAGCAGCGCGCCGAACGGCCACTGGCCGGTGCCGCCGGAGGAGAGCCTGGCGATCCCCTTCGCGTAGCTCTGGAGGTCGGTCCGCGCCGGGGTGTCGCCCGGCGCGGCGGCCGTGTAGGCGCTCAGGCCGAGCACGGCCTCCGCCGTCGGGCTGGCGCTGCCGACGATGAGCCAGCCGGGCACGGTGACGCCGTTCGCCGTCTCGGTGGTGCCGTACTTCGCGAGCGACTGGCGCTCCAGCGAGCGGAGCGCGAGCGACATCCGCTGCTGCAGGAACGACGCGAACGCCGGGTCGGACTTCTGGAAGCCCGCGTAACCCTCGCCGAGCGCCCAGACCGTGCGCGCCAGCCAGTACGACTCGGCCGAGTCGCTCGGGTTCGGCTGGTCGGCCGGGATCGCGGACGGGTTCAGCGTGCCGTCGTGCTGCTGCCAGAGCACGACATTGCCGGCGTTCGGTCCGGAGTCGACCTGCAGATAGGTCAGTTCGCGCAGCAGCTCGTAGGCCGAGGCGCGGCTGGCGGCCGTGCCGTTCTGCCTCCAGTCGCGGAGGTAGACCACGGCCGCGCGGGAGATGTCGTCGGCGTCGAAGGACCCCTGCGCGTACCAGCCCTTCGCGGCGTTCGTGATCGGGCCGCCGCCGACCCGCGTGAAGCTGCCGTCGGCGTTGCGGTTCGCGTAGACCCACGGGGCGCGCGCGGTCGGCTCCTGGCTCTGCCGATACGTGGAGTGACCCGCGACCCCGGGAAGCAACGGCACATCGTCCAGGAGGAAATTCAGATGGGCGAGGTTCGTCAGGGTGGGGGCGGCCGGGGCCGCGGGGGCGGGGGCGGCGTCCGCCGGGGCGGCGAGCGCCGGGACGAGCACGGCGGCGGCGAGGGCGGCGCCCGTCGCTGCGGCGAGGAGTCGATTCCGCTTCATCGCGTTTCCTGTCTCTGCGTTTCGTGTGTGGTCCCGTCCACCCCTGAACGGGTGACGTCTAAACCGGTTTAAAGGACGGTAGCCGCGGTTCTCGGATCTGTCAACGGGGTCACCCGGCGCTTCACCCCACGGGGTCTTGTGCCGTCCTGCACCCGCGACGAGACTGGGGCGACCGGCCGCCGACGTCCGGCCTGGCCCCGACCGAGGAGGAAACGTGGAGTACAAGGACATTCCGACCAAGGCCGACATCGAGAGGATCGCGGCGCATCGCGAACCGGGCTGCGTCAGCATCTACCTGCCGACCGGGACGACGCCGCCGGAGGCGGACCGGGCGCGCATCGAGCTCAAGAACCACCTCGCCCTGGCGGTGAAGTCGCTGGAGGCGCTGGGCGTCGACCGGCGCCGGATCGCCGCCGTCCAGGCCGAGGGGGAGGGCATCCTGGAGGACCGCGACTTCTGGCGCTACCAGTCCCGCTCGCTCGCCGTCTTCCTCGACGGGGAGCTCGCCGAGACCTTCCGCCTCGCCAACCGGCTCACCTCCGCGTGCGAGGTCGCCGACCGGTTCTACATCAAGCCGCTGCTGCGGGCGGTGACCTTCCCGCAGTCGGCGCTCATCCTCGCGCTCGCGCAGAACTCCGTCCGGCTGATCCGCATCGACCCGGAGCTCCCGCCCGCGCTCATCGAGGTCGAGGGGATGCCGAAGGACGTCGCGTCGGCCGTCGGCCTGACCTCCGTCAGCGGGCGCTCCGCCGAGGGGCGCATCCAGGGCTCCGAGGGGCAGAAGGTGCGGATGCTGGAGTACGTGCAGGCCATCGAGCGGGCGCTGCACCCGCTGCTGGCGACCTCCACCGAGCCGCTCATCCTCGCCGCGGCCGAGCCGCTGATCGGGATCTTCCGCGGCGCCACGGACTACCCGCGCCTGGTGGACGACGTGATCGCCGGCAACCCGGAGGAGAAGACCGAGGACGAGCTGGCGAGCGCGGCGCGCGGTGTGCTGGACCGGCTGTACGCGGCCAAGATCGCCGCCCTCAAGGAGGACTTCTCCACGCGCATCGCCGCCGGGACGGCCCTGGCCGACCTGAGCGACATCGCCCGGGCGGCGACCTACGGCGCGGTGGAGACCCTCGTCTTCGACATCGACCGGCGGGTGCCGGGCACCCTGGACGACGAGACCGGCACGATCACCTACGCCGACGAGGACTCCGCGGGCAACTACGGCGTGGTCGACGAGATCATCCGGCGCTCGCTGGGGTCGAAGGCCAAGGTATACGCGCTGCGCGCGGAGGACGTTCCGGGCGGCGGCGCGGCGGCCGCGGCGGTGCGCTTCCCGGTCTGACCCGCGGCGGCAGGGTCAGCGGAGCTCGGCGCGGGTGAGGGCGAGCACGAGGAACTCCTGGACGGCGGCGAGCCAGTCGTAGGCCGCGCGGCGCGTCGCCGACTCCAGGTCGTGCACATCGCCCTCGTCGCCGTCCTCCTCGATGCCGAGGCCGGCGGCCAGCCCGAGCCGGATGTCGGTGAGGGTGCGCAGCCAGGCCTGCGCCTGCTCCGCGTCCAGGCTCACGTCGACGGCGCCGTCGGGCGCCGTCTCCTCCGCAGGCCCGCTCAGCGAGGCGATCACGACGTGGGCGTTCTGCGTCTTCGTCTCCGCCAGGCGCTCGGCCGTGAACCGGCGGAACTCGGCCGACGCCTCCGGGTCGTCGGGATACGCGTCGGGGAGGAGGCGCGCCAGCGCCGGGTCGGCGGAGGTCGCGCCCGGCGACTCCGCTCCCGCGCGCTCGGCCCGCTCGGCCGCCTCCGCGGCCAGCCCGCGCAGGATCGCGGCCTCGCCCGCCTCGAACCGCGCGTGCACGCCGCCGCCGTGCCGGTCGGCGCGGAACGGCCTCACGCGTCCGCCTTCGTCAGCGTGGCCCACAGGCCGTAGCCGTGCATGGCCTCCACGTGCCGCTCCATCTCCTCGCGGGTGCCGGTGGCGACGACGGCGCGGCCCTCGTGGTGGACGAGCAGCATGAGCCGCTGCGCCTCCGCCTTCGAGAACCCGAAGTAGCTCTGGAACACGTAGGTGACGTACGACATGAGGTTCACCGGGTCGTTCCACACGATGGTGACCCACGGTGAGCCGAGCTCCAGCCGCTCGCCGAGGTCGACCTCCTCCGCGGTGTCGGGTTCCGTGACCGCGGGCGTCACCGTGCCTGAGCCTCCGCGATGGCGTCGGCGGCGCGCACGAGCGCCAGGTGGGTGAGCGCCTGCGGCGTGTTGCCCACCTGCGACCGGCCCTCGACGTCGTACTCCTCCGAGAGCATCCCGACGTCGTTGGCCAGCGAGACGAGCCGGTCCATCAGGCGCACAGCGTCGTCCAGGCGGTGCGAGCGGGCGTACTGCTCGGCGAGCCAGAACGAGCACGCCAGGAACGGATGCTCGCCGGGCGGGAGGCCGTCGACGCCCTTCTCGGTGCGGTAGCGCAGCGCGAGGCCGGCGCGCATCAGGTCCTCCTCGATCGCCTTCACCGTGCCGAGCATCCGGGGGTCGTCGTAGGCGCAGTAGCCGACCTGCGGGAGCAGCAGCAGCGAGGCGTCCACCTCGGTCGTGCCGAAGTACTGGACGTACGTGCCGCGGTGCTCGTCGAAGCCGTTGGCCTCCACGTCGGCGCGGATCTGGTCGCGCAGGTGCCGCCAGCGCTCCACCGGACCCTCCAGGCCGTACTGCTCGACGCCGCGGATCGCGCAGTCGAACGCCGCCCACACCAGCACCCGGGAGTGGGTGAACATCTGCTCCTCGCCGCGGATCTCCCAGATGCCGTGGTCGGGCTTGCGCCAGTTCTGCTCCAGGTACCCCATCAGCGCGCGCTGCAGCGCCCAGGAGAACCGGGTCTCCTGCACCCCTGCCTCGCGGCCGTGGTCGAGCGCCAGCATCACCTCGCCGATCACATCGGCCTGGAACTGCGTCGACGCGTCGTTGCCGATCCGCACCGGATGCGCGCCCTGGTAGCCGGGCAGGCTGTCGATCTCCCGCTCGGCGAGGTCGCGTTCGCCCGCGAGGCCGTACATGATCTGCACGTCGCCCGGGTCGCCCGCGATCGCGCGCAGCAGCCAGTCCCGCCAGTGGTCGACCGAGTCGTCGTAGCCGTGCGCCAGCAGCACGGCGATCGTCAGCGACGCGTCGCGCAGCCAGACGTAGCGGTAGTCCCAGTTGCGCTCCCCGCCGAAGTTCTCCGGCAGGGAGGTGGTCGCCGCGGCGACGATGCCGCCGGTCTCCAGGTGCGTCAGCGCGCGCAGGATGAGCAGCGAGCGCACGACCTCCTCGCGGTACGGCCCGTCGTGGTCGCAGCCGTCCGCCCAGTCCGTCCACCACTTCCTGGTGTTCTGCAGCGAGGTCTCGACGTCGAGGGCCGCCGGCGCCTCGCGGTGCGACGGGAACCAGGTCATCGACAGGTCGACGGTCTGGCCGGCCTTGACGATGAACCGGCCTTCGTGCGCGTGGTCGGCCGGGTGCAGAGCGGAGCCGCGGAACACCAGCCCGTCCGGCCCGGCGACCGCGACGAGCGGTGCCGGCTTCTGGTCGGTCATCCTGCGCACCCAGGGGATGGCGGTCGCGTAGCCGAAGCGGATCCGCAGCTCCTCGCGCAGCTCCACCTGGCCGCTCACCCCGCGCACCCGGCGCACGAGGTCGGCGCGGTGGTCGCCCATCGGCATGGCGTCCACGACCTCCACCTCGCCGGTGGCGGTGCGCCAGCGGGTGACCAGGATCATGGTGTCCCGCTCGTAGTGGCGCGTGCTGGTGGCTGTGGGATCGGAGGGCGCGAGCAGCCAGCGGCCGTGGTCCTCCGTGCCGAGCAGCGCGCCGAAGGTGGACTGCGAGTCGTACCTCGGCAGGCACAGCCAGTCGATGCTGCCGTCCCGTCCGACGAGGGCCCCGGTGAAGCAATCACTGATCAGGGCGTAATCCTCGATGGGGAGCGACATATCCCCAGTATGGCCGTACTGTGAAGCGCATGACGCAGTCCGTGGGCACTCTGGTGATTCTCGGAGCGAGTGGCGACCTGTCGTCCAGGCTCCTCCTCCCTGCGATCGGACAATTGCTCACCCACCACCCGGAACGGCGTTTCCACCTCGTCGGCTCCGGGGCCGAGGACTGGTCGGACGCGAAGTGGCGCTCCGTTGTGAAGGCGTCGTTCAAGACGGTGAAGGCCGGTGGCCCAGCGGTGGAGCAGCTGCTCAAGAGCACCGTGTACCTCCCCGCGGACGTGACGAAGCCCGACGACCTGCAGACGATCTTCGACGCCTGCGAGGGCGCGCCCGCCCTGTACTTCGCTCTGCCGCCCGCGATCACCGCCAAGGCGTGCGAGGCGCTCGGCAAGCTGACGCTGCCGGCCGGGCTGACGCTGGCGCTGGAGAAGCCGTTCGGCACCGACAAGCGCTCGGCCATCGCGCTCAACAAGCGGCTGGCGACGCTGGTGCCGGAGGACCAGATCCACCGCGTCGACCACTTCCTCGGCAACTCCACCGTGCTGAACCTGATCGGCCTGCGCTTCGCCAACAGCATCCTGGAGCCGGTCTGGAACGGCGACCACATCCAGAGCGTCGACATCGTCTACGACGAGTCGCTGGGGCTGGAGGATCGCGCCAGGTACTACGACCACGCCGGCGCGCTGATGGACATGATCCAGAGCCACCTGCTGCAGGTGCTCGCGGTCTTCGCCATGGAGCCGCCCAGCGCTCTGGACGCCACCGACCTGCGGGACGCGAAGGCGATGGTGCTGCGGGCTACCCGGCTCTGGAAGGACGACCCGCTGATCTCGAGCCGGCGCGCCAGGTACACCGCGGGCACGATCGACGGCCAGAAGCTCCCGGCCTACACGAACGAGCCGGGGGTCGACCCCACGAACGACACCGAGACGCTGGCCGAGATGACGGTGCAGATCGACACCTGGCGCTGGGCCGGCGTCCCGTTCACGCTGCGCTCGGGCAAGGCGCTCGGCACGCGCCGGCGCGAGATCCTGGTCACCTTCAAACCGGCGCGGCACATCCCGCGCGGGCTGAGGGGACACCGCGAGCCGACGATGCTGCGGATCATGCTGGCGCCGGACGCGATGTCCCTGGAGCTGAACATCAACGGCCCCGACGACCCGCACGAGATCGAGCGCGTGGCGCTCAGCGCGGACTTCGGGCCCGGGCTGCTGCTCGCTTACGCGGAGGTGCTGGAGGGCATCCTCGACGGGGACCCGTCGCTGTCGGTGCGCGGCGACACGGCGGTGGAGATGTGGCGCATCGTGGCGCCGGTGATCGCGGCGTGGAAGAAGGACGAGGTGCCGCTGCAGACCTACCGAGCAGGATCGGACGGCCCGGCCTCGTGGAAGAAGATCGGCTGAGCGGAGCCGGACAGGCGGGGCGGCTCAGGCCGCCGAGCGCTCCGCGATGGCGGGGAGCTCACCGGTGACGGGCTTGCGCAGGTCGGTCCACACGGTGATGGGAGCGGGCTCCCAGCCGAACGCGGCGGGCTGCTCCTGCTCCTGGTGCGCCTGCTCCTCGGCGACCGCGGGGGCGTCGATGGCGACGGGCTCGGCGGGGGCGCGGTGCTGCGGCTCGGACGCGACCACGACGGTCGCCTCTCCGGCCTCCAGGCGTCGGCGCGCCTCGACCAGGGCGGCGGTGATGCCGACCGAGACGGACTGCGCGAGGACGGAGTGGAAGATGGAGTCGGTGTCGTCGGTCGAACGGCGCGACACGGTCCATTCACCGCTCTCGCCGATCAGCTCGGCGATCTTGGTGTGGACCACCTCGAGGATCTGGGCATCCGTGAGCTGAGGAACGGGCGCCGCCTGCACCTCGGCGGCGGCATGCCGCCTACGACCAAACATCGCGATACCCCTTCCAGGTTCTCCGTCGAGAACCAGTTTCGGGGCGCGAGCGCTTCACGACGCGCGGACACGCCGGGAGATTCGCGGAAATCGTGCGGTCAGCGCCGGATTTCGCGCTCGTCGGCCTCCCGCGACTCCTCCAGGACGGTCCCGACCGCGATCACGACGCTGATCGCCGCGCTGACCCACATGAGCACCACCCGCCAGTCGCGCCGGCCCTCCTTGGTCTCCTGGATCGTGGACCACAGTCCGATGATCGCGCTGATGACCGCTCCGTTGAAGATGAACTTGCGCATCCGCGTCCTTTCGCTCGTTCCGCCAGGGTACGCTTCCCAGGGCATCGGATCGACGGTGTGGCGTGGAGAGGAGTGGGATGCGGACGGCGATCGTCGGCGCTGTGCTCCTCGTGCTCGGGGCCGTCGCCGTGCTCACCGGCCTGCTTCCGGCGGCCGACGCGCTGGCCCTCTGGGACCGGGTCTGGCCGATCCTGCTCTTCGTCGTCGCGGTCACCGTGGTGACCGAGCTCGCCGCGGAGGCGGGCGTGTTCACCATCGTCGCGCAGCAGACGGCGCGCTGGGGACGCGGCCGGGCGTGGCTGCTCTGGCTGCTCGTCGCCGTCGTCGCCGTGCTGAGCACGATCTTCCTCTCGCTCGACACGACCGCGGTGCTGCTCACGCCGGTGGTGATCGTGCTCGCCCGGCACGCCGGGCTCGACCCGCTGCCGTTCGCCCTGACCACCGTCTGGATCGCCAACACCGGCTCGCTGCTGCTGCCGGTCTCCAACCTGACGAACCTGCTGGCCCAGCACGCGATGGGGGACCCGTCGCCGATCGCGTTCGCCGCGCTGATGTGGGCGCCGGCCCTGGTGGGGATCGTCGTCCCGCTGGTGGTCGTGTTCGTCATCTCGCGCAAGCGGCTGCTGGTCCGCTACGTCACCGGCCAGGAGGACGGGATCGAGGACCCGGTGCTGTTCTGGGTCTCGGCGGCGGTGGTCGTCGCGCTCATGCCGCTGCTGGTGTCGGGCATCCCGGTGTGGATGCCGGCCTCGGGTGCGGCTCTCGTGCTGCTCGTCGTCTTCGCCGTGCGCCGGCGCTCGGTGCTGCGGTTCGGGCTGCTGCCGTGGCAGCTCGTGCTGCTGGCGTCCGGGCTGTTCCTGTTCATCGAGGCGCTGCACGCGAACGGGCTCGGGACGCTGCTCGCGCGCGTGTCGGGGTCGGGGGAGTCGCCGCTCGCGCTGCTGCGGCTGTCGGTCACCGGCATGGTCGGCGCGAACGCCATCGACAACCTCCCGGCGTACCTGGCGCTCGAGCCGGCGGCCGGCAGCCCGGTCCGCCTGGCCGCCCTGCTGATCGGCGTCAACGCCGGTCCGCTGATCACCCCGTGGGCGTCGCTGGCGACCCTGCTGTGGCACCAGCGGCTGACGTCGTTCGACGTCCGCATCCGCTGGGGTCGCTACATGCTGCTCGGGCTGATCGTCGCCCCCGTCACCGTCATCCTCGCGACGCTGGCCCTGGCCGCCACCGCCTGACCCGCGCCGGACAGGGGTCGCAACACGCCGTTATCGCGTGCGCGTAACGGCGTGTTGCGACCCCCGTGCCGTCACTCCGCGGGGAGGAGCTGCGCGGCGGTGACAATGCGTCGGCGGGCGACCGCGGCCAGCGCGAGCGCGAAGCCGACGGCGGTCCAGATCAGCAGGCCGCCGAGCCCCCGCCAGACTCCCGTCGAGCCGTCCACGACGCCCTGGAGCGCCGTGATCGCGGGCGACGTCGGGAGCCAGGCGGTCACGCTGTCGAAGAACCCGGGCGCGGTCGACACGATCCCGGAGGCGAGGGTGACCACGACGACGAGCATCGAGAGGAACCGGCCGAGACCGCCGAGCAGGGCGACGAGCCCGTGGTTGACCGCCGCGAAGCAGACAGCCACCGCGGCCGCGACCCCCGCGAAGCCGAACCACGCGCCGACGCCGAGCTGCATGGCGGGCTGCATGATCGCCGCGACCAGCACGCCCTGGACGACGCCGATCGCGGCGGCCGGCAGAAGCCCGTCGGACGCGATCAGTCCCGCAGCCCGCGAGGTCAGCAGCGCGCGGCGCGAGATCGCCTGCAGCACGAGGAACGACGCGAACGCGCCCAGCCACAGCGCCACGGACGCGAACAGCGGGACGCTCGACGCGCCGAACGCGGTGGTGCCGGACTGCTTCTGCCCGACCGGCTGGGAGGCGACGGACGCCAGGTTGGTGCGCTGCCCGGCGTCGTAGCTGGGCAGCTGGGCGACGGCCTGGTTCAGTCCCGAGGCGAGCGAGGCCGCCCCGGCCGCGGACTGGTCGGCGCCGGAGGCGAGCGCGGGGACGCCGGCGGCGAACTGCTGGACGCCCGTCGCGTACTGCGATGCGCCGTCCGCGGACTGCTGGACGCCGGAGGCGAGCTGCTGCGCCCCGGAGGCCGACTGGGCCGCGCCGGAGGCGAGCTGCTGGGCGCCGGAGGCGGACTGCGCGGTGCCGGCGGCCAGCTGCTGCGCGGCGGACGCCGACTGGGCGATACCGCCCGCCAGCGCCGGAGTTCCCGCCGCCAGCTGCTTGGTCCCGGTCGCCAGCGCCGCGGCGCCGTCGACGAGGCTCGGGTTCTTGCCCTGGGGGGTCGTCATGATCCCGTAGGTGGTGGCGATCTGCTCGCACGTCGGGTCCGTCTCGCCGTGAGCCGCGACGCAGGTGGCGAGCGCCGTCTTCGCCGAGCCGGCCGCGAGCGACAGCCCTGAGGAGACCCCCGCGGCGCCGTCGGCGAGCTGCTGGGTGTCCGCCGGCAGCGATGCGGTCTTCTGCTGGAGTGCCGACATCCCGTTCGCGAGCCCCGAGGTCCCGCTGGACAGCGTTCCGAGCCCGTTCGCGAGCCCCGAGGTCCCGCTGGACAGCGTCCCGAGCCCGTTCGCCAGCCCGGACGCGCCGCCCGACAGCTGCCCGAGCCCGCTCGCGAGCGAGTCGGCGCCGGTCGACAGCTGCGTCGCGCCGTCCGCGAGCTGGTGCGTCCCGCTCGCCAGCTGCGTGAGTCCGGTGGAGAGCGATCCCGCACCCGACGCCGCCTTCGCGAGCTGGTCGTGCAGCGTGTTGAAGCCGACGTAGACGTTCTCCAGGTAGGTCGTCGTCAGCTGCTTGTTGAGCACGCCGGTGGCCGTGGTGGTCACGGCCTGGCTGATCGCCGGGTCCACGAGCTTCGACTTCTGGCTGGTGCGGACGTCGATCGTCGCCTGGGTCGCCGCGCCGGAGGTGCCGGCCGTGGAGGTAGCGGCCTTCGAGAAGTTCTTCGGGATGGTCACGACGGCCACGTACTCGCCGCTCGCGATCCCGGAGTCGGCGTCCTTCTGGTCGGTGAGCACCCACGTGAAGTTCTCGTTCTTCGCGCCGAGGAGCCCCGCGGCCATCTGCCGACCGAGCGGCACGATTTGGCCGTTGACGGTCACCGGCTGATCGAGGTTCACGACGGCGGCCTTGACCTCGCCGAGGCGGTCGGTCGGGTTCCAGAGCGCCCACACCAGCAGTCCGCCGATGACGAGCGGCACGAGCACGAGGCCCACGATGGTCAGCCAGGTCACCCGCTTGTCGGAGCGCATCCGCTCCAGCGAGAAGAGCGAGCGCGGACGGCGCAGCGGCGAGGTGGGGGTGGTCATCGGGCGTTCGCCTTCTCGAGGTGGGCGGCATCGTGGTGGTCGCCGAGGGGGTGGTCGGTGGAGGTCGCGCCGTCGGCGGCGGGCGGGACGGGCGCGGTTCCGTGCGCGGCGCCGTCGGCGTCCACGGCGAGCTGCACCGCGGTGGGCTCCGCCACGTCGGGCAGGAGGTCGTCCAGTCCGGACGGGTCGACGCAGCTCACGACCAGCGCGAACGGCCGGCCGGCGGCCGACGCGTCGGCGAAGGCGCGGCCGAGCTCGACCCGCACGCGGCGGCGCTCCACCGGGTCGGTCAGGCTGTCGGCGGCGTCCAGGCCGAGGATGACCGGCGCGCTGGCGAGCGCCCGGCGGACGTCCTCCACCGGTGTGTCGGAGTGGTCGAGCCGCACGACGGAGGTCCGCGACCGCACGGCGGAGCCGCGGGTCGGGAGCACGAATCCGGCGACCTTCACCGTCCCGCCGTCGATGCGGGTGCGGCCGGTGACGGCCATCACGAGCGCGAGCGCCGCGGTCCGGTCGGGGCCGTGCACGACCAGCGCCTCGCCGTCGCCGAGCCGGAACGACACGTCGCGCATGATCGGCGTGCGCCGGGCGCTGACCGACAGCCCGTCGGCCGCTGCGAGGTACCGGGCGCCGGGCGCCGGCCAGTCGGCGAGCTCCAGCTCCTTCTGCAGCCCGTCGCCCTCGACGTCGAACGAGGGGAGGATGCGGTCGAGCCAGCGCGGCATCCACCAGGCCTTGTCGCCGAGGAGCTGCAGCACGGCGGGCACGAGCGTCATCCGGACGATGAACGCGTCCACGAACACGCCGACGGCGAGGCCGAGCGCTATCGGCTTGATCGACGCGTCGCCCTCCGGGACGAAGGCAGCGAACACCGAGATCATGATGATCGCCGCGGCCGTGACCACCTTGGCCGAGCCGACGAACCCGCTCTGGATGGCCCGGCGGGCGTCGCCGCCGTGCACGTAGTCCTCGCGGATCCGGCTGACCAGGAAGACCTCGTAGTCCATCGCCAGGCCGAACAGGACGCCCATCAGGATGATCGGCATGAAGCTGATCACCGGCCCGGTCTTGTCGAGGTGCACCGCGTCCGCGAACCAGCCCCACTCGAACACCGCCGTGACCGCGCCGAAGGCGACGCCGACCGAGAGCAGGTAGCCGAGCGCGGCCTTGATCGGCACGGCGATCGAGCGGAACACCATCGTGAGCAGCACCAGGGACAGCCCGACCACGAGGATGCCGAAGGGCAGCAGGGCGCCCGCGAGCCGGCTGGAGACGTCGATCTGGGCCGCGGTGGTGCCGGTCACCTTGAGGTCGACGCCGTACTCGTCGAGGAAGTGCTGGTGCTTGGCGCGCAGCTCGGAGACCAGCTGGGCGGTGCGCGGGTCGTCCGGCGCCGTGGTCGGGATGACCTGGACGATGCCGGTGTCCGCGTTCTGGTTCGGCGTGGACAGCGGCACGGCGGCGACGCCGGGGAGGTCGGCGATCTCGGCGCCGAGCTTCTTCATCAGCCCGAGCGGGTCGTGGCTGGAGATGATCGAGCCGGTCACGATCAGCGGACCGTTGTAGCCGGGACCGAAGTGCTCGGACACCAGGTCGTAGGCGATGCGCGCCGGGTCGTTCTTGGGGTGCGAGCCGGCGTCGGGGAGGGCGAGGCGCAGCTGGAGGGCGGGCACGGCGGCGATGCCGAGCGCGACCACGACAGCCAGGACGGTCGCGATCGGGAACCGCGTGACGGCGCGCACCCAGGTGCGGAACGGGCCCTTCGGGATCTCGGCCTTGGCGGCGTGGGCGAGGGAGGGGTTGGCGCGGCTCGCGGGCTCCGGTGCGGCGTCGGCGGTGCCGGTCTCCGGCACGCTCGCCTCGCCCGTCGAGCGCGTGGCCGCGCGCTCGGCTCGCTTCGCGGCGCGGCGCCCCGGCGTGATGCGCGTCCCGGCGAAGCCGAGGAACGCGGGGGTGAGGCTCAGTGCGACCAGCACGGCGATGCCCACCGCGACGGACGCGGCCAGGCCCATCGTGGTCAGGAACGGGATCCCGGCGACGGCCAGGCCGGCCAGCGCGATGATGACGGTGATGCCGGCGAAGAGCACGGCCGAGCCCGCCGTCGCCACCGCGCGGGCGGCGGACTCCTCCGGGTCGACACCCGCTTTCAATTGGCTCTGATGGCGGGAGATGATGAACAGCGAGTAGTCGATCCCGACCGCGAGCCCGAGCATCAGAGCGAGCAGCGGGGTGGTGGAGGAGATCGGGCCGAACAGCGTCGCGATGAAGATGAGCGCCATCGACAGTCCCACACCGAGCAGGGCGGTGACGAGCGGCATACCCGCCGCGATGATCGATCCGAAGGTCACGATCAGCACGATGATCGCGATCACCAGGCCGACGCCCTCGGTGAGCGAGATCGTCGGCAGGTTCTGCGAGAACAGCTGGCCGCCGACGGCGGTCTGGGAGCCGGAGGGCAGCTCCTTCTGCAGCGCGGCGCCGGCGTCCTTGATCGCGGTCTTGGTCGCGGCGGGGACGGTGGTCTGCTGGCCGTGCAGCTGCACGGTGATGATCGCCGCGGTGCGGTCGTCGGAGATCAGGTTCTTGACGGTGGTGCTGTACGGGGAGGTCGTCCCCGCCACGCCGTCGGTCTTGGCGAGGTCGGCGACGGTGCTCTCGACCGGGTCCTTGATCGCGGCCTGGTCGACGGTCTCGCCCTTCGGTGCGACGACGACGATCTGCGCGCTCGTGCCGCTGACCTGCGGGAAGGTCCTGCTCAGCGTGTCGAGCGCCGCCTGGGACTCCGTGCCGGGGATGCTGAACGTGTTGTCCGTGCCCTGGTTGAAGGCGATCGCGCCGCCGGCCAGGAGGACGAGCAGCAGCAGCCATAGTGAGACGACCAGCTTGCGGGCACGGAAGGCCCAGCGGCCGATCGAGTACAGGAGCGAGGACACGCGTTCTCCAGCAGTCAGGGGAACGACGGCGCCGGAGGAACGGCGCCGTCGAGAGGGTTTCGATACACCGTCGTATCCGATGCCCGACTGTATCGGATACACTCGTGTATCGGAAACTCGACACAGGAAGGTTTCAGCTTGACCAGCACAGCTCTCAGAGACGACGCGCCTGTCGAGTCCGCGCGCCGGCAGCGCACCCGCACCCGGCTCCTGGACGCCGCCTTCGACGTCTTCGCCGAGCAGGGTGTCAAAGCCGCGAGCGTGGAGACGATCGCCGAGGCGGCGGGCTTCACCCGCGGTGCGTTCTACTCCAACTTCTCCAGCAAGGAGGAGCTCTTCTTCGCGCTGATGGAGCGCGAGAAGACGATGCGCCTCGAGCAGCTCGACGCCGGCGTCGAGCAGTTCCTGCGGCCGCTCGTCGGCGCGGGCGGCGTGGAGCTCGACGACGACGACGTCATCCGCACGATCACCCGCATCCTCGAACTGCAGTCCGACGATCGGCGCTGGTGGCTGGTGCAGTCGGAGTTCCTGCTCCTCGCCCTGCGCGACCCGGCGATCTCCGCCGACTTCCTGCGCTACCAGGACGGCTTCTTCCAGGAGCTCACCGAGACGGTCGTCGCCGCGCTCGCGAGCGCCAGGCGGCGGTTCACGATCGACCCGGAGGAAGCCGTCCGCGTCATCGCGGAGCTGTGCGCCAACGGGGAGGCCAGGGCACTGCTGGCGCGCGACGAGCGCAAGTTCTCCGAGCGGCTCTCCCAGTCCGTGCCCGCGATCCTGCTGGCGCTCACCGAGCGGATCTGATCGCCGCAGGCACCCGGCTCCGATCGCGGCGCAAGTCTGATCGAACGTCGAGCCGCACCGGGTAACGTGTGCTCGATGCGACGTCGAGTGCTCCGTCCCGCCCTCACGACCGCGCTGTGCGCGGCCGTGCTGCTGGTCGTGACCGCATGCGCCGCCCCGGCGGAACCGGCCGCGTCGCCGGGCGCCGGCACCGCGACGCCCGCCCCGACGGCGACGCACGACCCGTTCCCGAAGACGCCGCTCACCGCCAGGACGCGCTACGTCGCGCTGGGCGACTCGTTCGCCGCCGGGATGGGCGGGGGAGACGAGACGGGCAAATGCCGGTCCAGTCCGTACAGCTACCCCAGCGACTTCACCCGGGCCTCCGGCGTCGACCTCGTCGTCAACGCCGCCTGCGCGGGCGCCACCACCTCCGACCTCCTCAAGCACCAGCTGATCGCCCTGGACGACCGCACCGACCTGGTGACGCTGAGCATCGGCGGCAACGACCTCGGCGTGGCCGCCATCGCGGCGGAGTGCTCCGCGGGCAAGGCCGTGGCGTGCCGCAACGGGGTCTCCTCAGCGCTGTCGCTGCTCAACGTCCTCCCGGAGCGGCTGGCCTCGGTCTACGCGGCCGTCCACACCGCGGCGCCGAACGCACGCATCGTCGTCACCGGCTATGCCGTGTTCTTCGACAACTACGACCCGAAGTCACCCACCTTCGGCACGGACACCGCGATCAATGCGGCCACGCTCGGCCTCAACCAGACCATCTCGGACGTGGTGGCCAGTCAGCGGGCGCAGGGCGTCCCGATGACCTACGTCGGGGTCGACTTCGCCGGGCACGGCATCGGCTCGAAGAAGCCGTGGCTGAACGTCAGCGGGCCCTTCGCCTTCCACCCGACCGCAGCGGGCTACGCGCAGTACGCGAACGCTCTGGTGCGGCTGCTGGGCCGGGCGAAGTAACCGGGTCGGCGCCCACGGGCTCCGCGCCGGCGGGAACGTCGGCGATGTGCGTGCGGGCGAAGTCCAGCGTCTCGCGCAGCATCGCCATGCGGTCGCCGGCGTCCTTCGCCTTGCGGGTGTTGACCTCCGCCACGATCGAGCCCTCCCAGCCGGAGCCGGCGAGCGACCGGAGCACCTCGGCGACCGGCTGGCTGCCGCGCCCAGGGATGAGGTGCTCGTCGAACACGCGGGAGTCGTCGAGCGGCCCGGAGCCGTCGCAGAGGTGGACGTGGCGCAACCGGCCGCCGAGCGCGGTCGCCAGGTCCATCCCGTCCACACCGCTGAGCGCGGCGTGGGAGAAGTCGAGGGTGACCGCGTCGCAGTCCATGCCGACGGGGTTCCAGTGCGGGACGTACCCGGCCATCGAGCGGCCCGCGACCTTCCACGGGAACATGTTCTCGACCGCGACGGTCACGCCGGTGCGCTCGGCGGTGCCGCGGACGATCCCGAGGAAGTCCTCTGCGTAGCCCGACTGCCAGCGGAACGGCGGGTGCACGACGACCGTGTCGGCGTCCAGCTCGGCGGCGAGCTCGGCCGAGCGCTGCAGCTTGACGCCGGGGTCGCGGCCCCAGACGAAGTGCGTCAGCAGCAGGACGGGCGCATGGATGCTCAGCACGCGGGTGCCGTAGCGCTCCGCGAGCCTGCGCAGCGGCGCGGCCGACTGCGTGGTCTCGTCGCGGGTGACCATCACCTCCACACCGTCGTAGCCCAGTTCGGCGGCCGTGCGGAAGGCCGTCTCGACCCCGAGAGGGTAGACGCAGGTCGTGCCCATGCCGATGCGCATCACGCCCGTCACTCTAGCCACGGCGGCTGAACGACCAGTGTCCTCGAGGGGAACGCCGGGGCCGGTTCCCGCCGGTGCGTGCGCTGGTACTGTGGCAGGAGAACGCCGCTTCAACTGGGGGAGTTGACCCACTATCAGCCAGACGTCCCACGCCTCAGCAACCGAAACCTACGACCTGGTGATCGTGTCCAACCGACTGCCCGTCGACCGGGTGGTCGACGAGGCGGGACAGGCGACCTGGCGCCCGTCGCCCGGAGGCCTGGTGACGGCGCTGCAGCCGGTCATGCGGGCGGAGGACGGCGTCTGGGTCGGCTGGGCCGGCGTCGCGGGCGAGGAGGTCGAGCCGTTCGAGGCCGACGGCATCAGCATCCTCCCCGTCGCACTCAGCGAGCAGGAGCTGCAGGAGTACTACGAGGGCTTCTCCAACGACACCCTCTGGCCGCTCTACCACGACGTCATCGCCCAGCCGAGCTACCACCGGGAGTGGTGGGACAGCTATGTGCGGGTCAACCGGCGGTTCGCGGACGCCGCGGCCGGCGCCGCCGCGCCCGGCGCGGTGGTCTGGGTGCACGACTACCAGCTCCAGCTGGTCCCCGCGATGCTGCGCGAAGTGCGGCCGGACCTGGTGATCGGCTTCTTCAACCACATCCCGTTCCCGCCGTACGGCATCTACTCGCAGCTGCCGTGGCGCCGCCAGATCATCGACGGCCTGCTGGGCGCCGATGTCATCGGCTTCCAGCGCGTGGCCGACGCGGGCAACTTCTCGCGCGCTGTCCGGCGGCTGAAGGGCTACGAGACGCGCGGCCCGATCATCGAGGTGCCGATCGACACCGACGACCCCGAGTCCGGGTCGCACCGCCACGTGACGACGAACAGGCACGGCGGCCTGGTGCGCACGGTCCTCGCCAGGGCCTTCCCGATCTCCATCGACGCCGAGGCGTACCAGGAGCTCGCCCGCCGGCCGGCCATCCAGGAACGCGCCAGGGAGATCCGCGAAGAGCTCGGCAACCCCGAGACGATCATGCTCGGCGTCGACCGGCTCGACTACACCAAGGGGATCGGCCACCGGCTCAAGGCCTTCGGCGAGCTGCTGCGCGACGGCCGGCTCGACGTCGAGAAGGTCACGCTGGTGCAGGTGGCGAGCCCGAGCCGCGAGCGGGTCGAGACCTACCGGCAGCTGCGCGACGAGATCGAGCTCACCGTGGGCCGGATCAACGGCGACTACGCGACGCTCGGCCACACGGCCGTCGCCTACCTCCACCACGGCTACCCGAAGGAGGAGATGGTCGCCCTCTACCTGGCGGCGGACGTCATGCTCGTGACCGCGCTGCGCGACGGCATGAACCTGGTGGCCAAGGAGTACGTGGCCACGCGCGTCGACGAGGACGGCGTCCTGGTGCTCAGCGAGTTCGCCGGCGCCTCCGACGAGCTGCGCCAGGCCCTCCTGATCAACCCGCACGACATCGAGGGGCTGAAGGACGCCATGCTGCAGGCCATCGCGATGCCGAAGCGCGACCGCGTGCGCCGCATGCGCGCGCTGCGCAAGAAGGTGCTCACCAACGACGTCGCGCGCTGGTCGGCCAGCTTCCTGGAGGCGCTCACCCGGAGCGCCCACGGCGACCACCCGCTGCAGGACGCGCCGGTCAACCGGCGCTGAGCCGGACAGCATCCCACCCGACAGAGAGCCCATGACAGACACGCCCTCCCACCCGGACGCCGGCGGCGCCCAGCCCGCCGGCATCGCACAGCCCGCCGCCATCGCCCTGGCGACCGCCGTGGCGCGGCTCGCCCGCGCCGAGCGCCTGCTCCTCGCGCTCGACTTCGACGGCACGCTCGCCCCGTTCGTGGACATCCCGAAGGCGGCGCGGATGCTCCCGGCGATCAAGGCGGCGCTGGACCGGCTCGAGGCACTCCCGGACACCTGGGTCGCGTACGTCTCCGGCCGTCCGCTCGCCAGCCTGGAGATCGTGACGGAGGCGGACGAGGACGCCCTGCTGATCGGCTCGCACGGCGTGGAGATCCGGTTCGGCCGCGACGGGGTCTCCGTCGACCTCTCCGACGAGGAGCGCGCGACGCTCGACAAGCTGGGCGAGACGCTCGGCGCGCTGGTGGACAGCGTCCCCGGCACGCGCCTGGAGGTGAAGCCGGTCGGTTTCGGCGTGCACTACCGGCTGCTGGAGGGCGACGAAGGCGCCGCCGTCGTCGCTCGGGCGTACGAGGCGGCGGCGTCCGTCAGCGACCAGCTGACGATCCGCGACGGCAAGGACATCATCGAGTTCTCGGTCCGCGGGGCCGACAAGGGCGACGGCATTGAGCGGCTGCGGGAGTACACGCACGCGACCGCTGTGCTGTTCGCCGGGGACGACGTCACCGACGAGGACGGCTTCGGCGTGCTGCGCCCGGAGCAGGGCGACCTCGGGATCAAGGTCGGCCAGGGCGAGACGGCGGCGCAGTTCCGCGTCGCCGACGAGCGCGCGGTCGCGACGCTGCTGACGCTGCTCGCGGACGCGCGGGAGGCCGCTCGCGGAGAGAGCGCGCCCACGTCCTCCCCAGCCTGAGCCGCGCGGCCGTTCTCCACGGGTCGGGAGGCATGGCCGAACCGGCATCCAAACGGTCCTAGAGTTGTCACATGCCAGAGATCGATTGGAAGCCGCGTTCGCGCGTCGTCACGGACGGAATCGAAGCCACCACCAGCCGCGGGATGCTGCGGGCCGTCGGCATGGGCGACGCGGACTGGGAGAAGCCGCAGATCGGCATCGCCAGCTCGTGGAACGAGATCACGCCGTGCAACCTGTCGCTCGACCGCCTCGCGCAGGGCGCGAAGGAAGGCGTGCACTCCGGCGGCGGCTACCCGCTCCAGTTCGGCACCATCTCCGTCTCCGACGGCATCTCGATGGGCCACGAGGGCATGCACTTCTCGCTGGTCTCCCGCGAGGTCATCGCCGACTCGGTCGAGACCGTCATGATGGCCGAGCGCCTCGACGGCACCGTGTTGCTCGCCGGCTGCGACAAGTCGCTCCCCGGCATGCTCATGGCAGCGGCACGGCTCGACCTCTCCGCCGTCTTCCTCTACGCGGGCTCCATCGCGCCGGGCTGGGTCAAGCTCAGCGACGGCACCGAGAAGGACGTCACGATCATCGACTCCTTCGAGGCGGTCGGCGCGTGCAAGGCCGGCAAGATGAGCGAGGAGGACCTCAAGCGCATCGAGTGCGCCATCGCCCCGGGCGAGGGCGCCTGCGGCGGCATGTACACCGCGAACACCATGGCGAGCGTCGCCGAAGCGCTCGGCATGAGCCTCCCCGGCTCGGCCGCGCCGCCCTCGGCCGACCGCCGCCGCGACTACTTCGCCCACCGGTCGGGCGAGGCCGTGGTCAACCTGCTCAAGCAGGGGATCACCGCGCGCGACATCCTGACCAAGAAGGCGTTCGAGAACGCGATCGCCGTGGCGATGGCGTTCGGTGGCTCGACCAACGTCGTGCTGCACCTGTTGGCGATCGCGAACGAGGCGGAGGTCGAGCTCACGATCGACGACTTCAACCGGATCGGCGACAAGGTGCCGCACATCGGCGACCTCAAGCCGTTCGGCAAGTACGTCATGAACGACGTCGACCGGCACGGCGGCGTCCCCGTGGTCATGAAGGCCCTGCTCGACGCGGGCCTGCTGCACGGCGACTGCCTCACGGTGACGGGCAAGACCGTCGCGGAGAACCTGGCGGAGATCAACCCGCCCGCGCCGGACGGCAACGTCATGCGCTCGCTCGACAACCCGATCCACCCGACCGGCGGCCTCACCATCCTCAAGGGCTCGCTCGCTCCGGAGGGCGCCGTCGTCAAGACGGCCGGCTTCGACGCCGACGTGTTCGAGGGTCCCGCGCGGGTGTTCGAGCGCGAGCGCGCCGCGATGGACGCGCTGACCGAGGGCCGCATCAACGCGGGCGATGTCGTCATCATCCGCTACGAGGGCCCGAAGGGCGGCCCCGGCATGCGCGAGATGCTCGCCATCACCGCCGCCATCAAGGGCGCAGGCCTCGGCAAGGATGTACTACTATTGACGGACGGACGATTCTCAGGCGGCACAACCGGCCTGTGCATCGGCCACATAGCACCCGAAGCGGTGGACGCAGGTCCCATCGCCTTCGTGCGCGATGGTGATCTGATACGGGTCGATATCGCGGCTCGCTCCCTCGACCTACTTGTCGACGAGTCAGAGCTGACCGCCCGCCGTGACGGCTGGGCGCCTCTTCCTCCGCGCTATACCCGTGGCGTTCTCGCGAAGTACTCCAAGCTCGTGCACTCCGCTGCGGAAGGCGCGGTCACGGGGTAGCCCTTCGCCCCCACACAGAATCATCAACCGCTTCGCACGTAAGGGATCGATAAGGCATGACGCCGGATGCAACCCCCAGTTCAGTGTTGCCCCCCGCGGCGCCAGGAAAGGCGTCGCCCGAAATCCTGACCGGCTCCCAGTCGGTCGTCCGCACCCTCGAGCTCCTCGGCGTCACCGACGTCTTCGGACTCCCGGGCGGTGCGATCCTCCCCATCTACGACGCGATCATGGACTCGTCCGTGATCCGCCACATCCTGGTCCGCCACGAGCAGGGCGGCGGCCACGCCGCCGAGGGCTACGCATCGGCGGCCAACAAGGTCGGCGTCGCGATGGCGACGTCCGGCCCGGGCGCCACCAACCTCGTCACCGCGATCATGGACGCGCACATGGACTCCGTCCCCGTCGTGTTCATCACCGGCCAGGTGTTCTCCACCCTCATGGGCACGGACGCGTTCCAGGAGGCCGACATCGTCGGCATCACGATGCCGATCACCAAGCACTCGTTCCTGGTCAAGAAGGCCGAGGACATCCCGGCCACCATCGCCGCGGCGTACCACATCGCGGGGACCGGCCGGCCGGGCCCCGTGCTGGTGGACATCACCAAGGACGCCCAGCAGAACGCGGTGCCGTTCGTCTGGCCGCCCAAGATCGACCTGCCCGGCTACCGCCCGATCACCAAGGCGCACGGCAAGCAGATCCTCGCCGCGGCCCAGCTGCTCGTCGAGTCCAAGAAGCCGGTGCTCTACGTCGGCGGCGGCGTCATCCGCTCGCGCGCCTCGCAGGAGCTGCTGGAGCTCGCCGAGGCGACGGGCATCCCCGTGGTCACCACGCTGATGGCGCGCGGGGCGTTCCCCGACACGCACAAGCAGCACCTCGGCATGCCCGGCATGCACGGCACGGTGCCCGCGGTGCTCGCGCTGCAGGAGTCCGATCTCATCGTGTCGCTCGGAGCGCGCTTCGACGACCGGGTCACCGGCAACACCTCCCTCTTCGCGCCGAACGCGAAGATCGTGCACGTCGACGTCGACCCCGCCGAGATCTCCAAGATCCGGATCGCCGACGTCCCCATCGTCGGCGATGCCAAGGACGTCATCGTCGATCTGACCGCGGCCTACCAGGAGGCCGCCCGCGCGGGTGCTCCCGACCTGGTCGAGTGGTGGACGTACCTGAACGGCCTTCGCGAGGAGTTCCCGCTCGGCTACACGCCCACCAGCGACGGCCTGCTCGCCCCGCAGCACGTGATCCAGCGGATCGGTGAGCTGACCGGACCGGAGGGCATCTACACCGCCGGCGTCGGCCAGCACCAGATGTGGGCGGCGCAGTTCATCAAGTACGAGCGCCCCAACTCGTGGCTGAACTCGGGAGGCGCGGGCACGATGGGCTACTCGGTCCCGGCCGCGATGGGCGCCAAGGTCGCCCAGCCCGACCGCGTCGTGTGGGCGATCGACGGCGACGGCTGCTTCCAGATGACCAACCAGGAACTGGCCACCTGCACGATCAACGACATCCCGATCAAGGTGGCGATCATCAACAACTCGTCGCTCGGGATGGTCCGGCAGTGGCAGACGCTGTTCTACGACGGCCGCTACTCCAACACCGACCTCAACACGGGCCACGACACCGTGCGCGTGCCCGACTTCGTGAAACTGGCCGAGGCGTACGGCGCCCTCGGGATCCGCGTCACGAAGGAGGAGGAAGTCGACGCCGCCATCAAGCTGGCCCTGGAGACGAACGACCGCCCGGTCGTCATCGACTTCGTCGTCAGCGCCGACGCCATGGTGTGGCCGATGGTCCCGCAGGGCGTCAGCAACAGCTACGTGCAGTACGCACGCGACCACAGCCCCGCCTTCGGAGAGGAGTGACCCCCATGAGCACCCACGTTCTGAGCCTCCTCGTCGAGGACAAGCCCGGTCTGCTGACCCGGGTCGCCGGCCTGTTCGCACGGCGCGGCTTCAACATCCACTCGCTGGCGGTGGGCACGAGCGAGGTCGACGGCCTCTCGCGCATCACCGTCGTGGTGGACGTGGAGGACCTCCCGCTGGAGCAGGTCACCAAGCAGCTGAACAAGCTGATCAACGTCATCAAGATCGTGGAGCTGGACCCGGCGCAGTCGGTCCAGCGCGAGCACCTGCTGATCAAGGTGCGGGTCGACAACTCGACCCGCTCCCAGGTGCTGGAGGCGGTCAACCTCTTCCGCGCCCGCGTCGTCGACGTGGCCACCGACGCCCTCGTCATCGAGGTCACCGGCGACAGCGGCAAGACCCAGGCGCTGCTCAAGGTGCTGGAGCCGTACGGCATCAAGGAGATGGCCCAGTCGGGCCTCCTCGCGATCGGCCGCGGCGGCAAGTCCATCACCGAGCGCGTCTTCAAGAACTAGACCCGCCCTCCGGGCGGCGAAAGAACTAGACCAGAACGTTTAAGAACCACATCACGAAGGAGAACCCACACAGTGGCTGAGATCTACTACGACAACGACGCGGACCTCTCGATCATCCAGGGCAAGAAGGTCGCCGTCATCGGCTACGGCTCGCAGGGCCACGCGCACGCGCAGAACCTCCGCGACTCGGGCGTCGAGGTCGTCATCGGCCTCAAGGAAGGCTCGAAGTCCAAGCCGAAGGCCGAGGAGGCGGGCTTCCGCGTCCTCTCCGCCTCCGACGCGGCCAAGTGGGCCGACGTCGTCGTCATCCTCGCGCCCGACCAGGTGCAGCGGAACCTCTACAAGGACGACATCCAGGCCAACCTCGAGGAGGGCAACGCCCTCGTCTTCGGTCACGGCTTCAACATCCGCTTCGGCTACATCGAGGCCCCCGAGGGCGTCGACGTGATCATGGTCGCGCCCAAGGGCCCGGGCCACACCGTGCGCCGCGAGTACGAGGCCGGCCGCGGCGTCCCCGTGATCGTCGCCGTGGAGAAGGACGCGACCGGCAACGCCTGGCCGCTCGTCCTCTCCTACGCGAAGGGCATCGGCGGCCTGCGAGCCGGCGGCATCAAGACCACCTTCACCGAGGAGACCGAGACCGACCTGTTCGGCGAGCAGGCGGTCCTCTGCGGCGGTGTCTCGCAGCTCGTCCAGTACGGCTTCGAGACCCTGACCGAGGCCGGCTACCAGCCGCAGGTCGCCTACTTCGAGGTCCTCCACGAGCTGAAGCTCATCGTGGACCTGATGTGGGAGGGCGGCATCGCCAAGCAGCGCTGGAGCGTCTCCGACACGGCCGAGTACGGCGACTACGTCTCCGGCCCGCGCGTCATCGACCCGCACGTCAAGGAGAACATGAAGGCGGTGCTCTCCGACATCCAGGACGGCACCTTCGCCAAGCGCTTCATCGCGGACCAGGACGCGGGCGCGCCCGCGTTCCTCGAGCTCCGCAAGAAGGGCGAGCAGCACCCGATCGAGGCCACCGGCCGCGAGCTGCGCAAGCTCTTCGCCTGGAACGCGTCGAACGACGACGACTACGTCGACGGCGAGGTCGCGCGCTGATCCAGCCGCGCTGAACCAGCACGACGGCACGAACGGGGCCGCACCGGACGATCGGTGCGGCCCCGTCCGCCGTCTCACGCCGCGCTGTGCTCGATGACCGCGTCCGTGCCCGGGTAGACGAGCGTCTCGTGCCCGTCGTCGAACCGGACCAGGTACGGCGGTGCGCCGTCCTCCCCGCGCACCTCGACCACCTCTCCGTGGCGGTCGGCGGACTCGACATGGGTGCCCCGGATGCAGATCCGGTCTCCGATCGTCGCCTGCATGACGGCCTCCTCCCTGAACCTCACTGCCGACGTTACGCCGGGGCCGCCGCGGCGGGAATGCCGCTATCGTGGCCGCATGCCCGAACCGCGCCGCACCGCCGTCGAGATCGCCGTCCAGGACGTCGCCGGAGTGCGCGTCGCACTCGCGGAGGGGGCGGACCGGGTCGAGCTGTGCGTCGCGCTGGGCCTCGGCGGGCTGACCCCGTCGGCCGGGCTCGTGCGTGCGGCGGTCGAGGAGGCGCGCGAGGACGGCCGCACCGGCTTCGTCCACGTTCTCGTCCGCCCGCGCGGGGGCGGTTTCGTCTACGACTCCGACGAGCTCGACACGATCGTCGCCGACATCCGCTTCGCCCGCGAGGCCGGCGCCGACGGCGTCGTCGTCGGTGCGCTGGACGAGGCGGGCAGGGTCGACCGGGAGGCCGTCGCCCGGTTCGTCGGGGAGGCCGGCGGGCTGGAGGTGACGTTCCACCGCGCGTTCGACACGCTGCCGGACTCGCTCGGCGCGGGCGACGCGCTCGCCCAGCTGGGCGTCGCGCGCGTCCTCACCTCCGGCGGCGCCCAGCGCAGCGCCGACGGGATCGAGGGGCTGCGGGCGCTGGCCCAGCGGGTGGATGGGCGCCTGCAGGTGATGGCCGGCGGGGGAGTGCGCGTGCAGGACATCCACGCGCTGATCGCCGCGGGCGTCGACGCGGTGCACCTCTCCGCGCGCGAGTCGGTGTCCGGCGCGCCGAGCGGCCCAGGCGGCGGGGACGCGGCTTACGACATCACCGACCCGATCAGCGTCCGGGAGGCGGTCGCGGCCGTTCGCGACGTCCGGCCGTAACGCGAGGTCCGGCCACACGCGGCGTCCGGCCGTAACGCGGCGAAAGGCGGTGTTGCGCTCCGGCTAGAGTTAAGCAACCCGCGCACCGACGACTGCTGCGCGTCTTCTCCCAAGCCAGCCTCCCCGTAAGGAACTGCCACGTGACAAAGCCGGTCGTGCTGATCGCCGAAGAACTTTCGCCCGCCACCGTCGACGCCCTCGGGCCGGATTTCGAGATCCGCAACGTCGACGGGACCGATCGGCCCGCCCTCCTCTCCGCGGTCTCCGACGCGGACGCCATCCTGGTGCGCTCCGCCACCAAGGTCGACGCCGAGGTCATCTCCGCCGCCCCGAAGCTGCGCGTCATCGCCCGCGCGGGCGTCGGCCTCGACAACGTGGACATCAAGACCGCGACCAACGCCGGCGTCATGGTCGTCAACGCGCCGACCTCCAACATCATCTCGGCCGCCGAGCTCACCGTCGGCCACATCCTGAGCCTCGCCCGGCACATCCCCGCCGCCCACAGCGCGCTCGCGCAGGGGCAGTGGAAGCGCTCCAAGTACACCGGCGTCGAACTCTACGAGAAGACGGTCGGCATCATCGGCCTCGGCCGGATCGGCGCGCTCATCACCGCCCGCCTGCAGGCGTTCGGCACCAAGGTGATCGCGTACGACCCCTACGTCACCAGCGCCCGCGCGCAGCAGCTCGGCGTCCAGCTCGTGAGCCTGGACGAGCTGCTCACCGACGCCGACTTCATCACCATCCACATGCCGAAGACGCCCGAGACCACCGGGATGATCTCCGACGACCAGCTCGCCCAGATGAAGCCGACCGCGTTCATCGTCAACGTCGCCCGCGGCGGCCTGATCGACGAGGACGCGCTCTACCGCGCGCTCAGCACGGGCAGCATCGCCGGCGCCGGCCTCGACGTGTTCGTGAGCGAGCCGCCCACCGAGTCGCCGCTGCTCGAGCTCGAGAACGTCGTCGTCACCCCGCACCTCGGCGCGTCCACAGACGAGGCCCAGGAGAAGGCGGGCGTGTCCGTCGCCAAGTCGGTGCGCCTCGCGCTCTCCGGCGAGCTGGTGCCCGACGCGGTCAACGTCGCCGGCGGCGTCATCGACCCGTACGTGCGTCCGGGCATCCCGCTGGTCGAGAAGCTGGGCCAGGTCTTCTCCGGCCTCGCACACAGCCCGCTGACCAGCATCGACGTCGAGGTGCGCGGCGAGCTGGTCGACTACGACGTGAGCGTCCTCAAGCTGGCGGCGCTCAAGGGCATCTTCACGAACATCGTCTCCGAGACGGTCTCCTACGTGAACGCGCCCCTCCTCGCCGAGCAGCGCGGCATCGAGGTGCGCCTCATCACCGACTCGGTGAGCGAGGAGTACCGCAACCTGATCACGCTGCGCGGCGCGCTCAGCGACGGCTCGCAGGTGTCGGTCTCCGGCACGCTCACCGGCACGAAGCAGATCGAGAAGGTCGTCGAGATCAACGGCTACGACGTCGAAGTGCCGATCGCCGAGCACCTGATCGTCATGGTCTACGACGACCGCCCCGGCATCGTCGCGGTGTACGGCCACGAGTTCGGCGAGGCGAAGATCAACATCGCCGGCATGCAGATCGCCCGGACGTCCGCCGGCGGCAAGGCGCTCAGCGTCCTGACCGTCGACTCGCGCGTCCCGGAGGGCCTGCTGGAGACCGTGCGGATCGCGATCAAGGCCGACCTGATGCAGGAGATCGACATCACCGAGTCCTGAGCTCCGGCGTCGGCTTCGGAACTCCGCTGTCGCGCGCTGTCGATTTCGGCTGTTGACTTGCGTCATAGGAATGTCGCCCCGCACGGGGCGGCGTTCCGACGACGTGAGGAGACCACGATGTCCGACGAGTACGTCCTGCTCATCCGCGAGCCGAGCTGGGACCCCGAGGCGATGACGGCGGA